>JBBRGB010000017.1:0-24820 GCA_038241095.1 Phycisphaerales bacterium | reverse complement strand
ACTCCTGGCCGACGAGTTGAAAGTAGGGGATGGCCGAGAGAATCAGCAGCAGCGGATAGATGATTCGCCGGGAGTGCCAGGCGGAGCGTGGCTTGTCGAGTTGAAGAACCCTGACCATGCGCCACAGCATACCCGCGCGGCAGGAGGTTTAACCACCAAGAACACCAAGAGCACAAAGGAATGCACCGAACCAGTACGTTTCCTTTGTGCTCTTGGTGGCCTTGGTGGTTAAATTCCGATCACCACGGATCATCAAATGAACTTGATGCGACGGGCTGCGAAGACGGTCATGCGCAGCAGCAGCCAGCCGTGACGCCAGCGGTTGATGTTGGTTTGGCCGTAGGTTCGGGCACCGTAGCGGACGGGGAGATCGACGATTTTGAGGTTGAGTCGGGCCGCGCCAAAGAGCAGGTCGAAGTCGCCGAAGGGGTCGAAGTCGCCGAAGTGCGCCCGGCCCGCGGCGAGTCGCTGGTAGTCGCAACGCCGCAACACCTTGGTGCCGCAGAGCGTGTCCTTGATGGGCTGATCCAGCAGCCAGGAAAACGCCAGGGAAAAAAACTTGTTGCCCAGCAGGTTGAAGAAGCGCATGGCCTCTTGGTGCATGGGGTACACCAGCCGCACGCCGTTGGCGAACTCGGCCTTGCCACTGGCGATGGCGTCGTAAAAGCGGGGCAGGTCTTCGGGCGGCACGGTCAGGTCGGCATCGAGGATCATCAGCACCTCGCCGCGGGCCTTGGCGAACCCCAGCCGCACGGCGTCACCCTTGCCCTTGCCCGTCTGACGATGCAGCGACCAAGGTTTGTCGGGGTTGGCTTCGATGGCGCGTTGGATGACCTCGAAGGTGTCATCCTTGGAACCGCCTTCGACGAAGATGATCTCCGTGCCGTGGCCCATTTCGGGCACGCGACGAAGAATGTCGGCAACGTTGCCCGCCTCGTTGCGTGCCGCGACGATGACCGACACCGACGGCGCGACATGCGTCGTCAGCGGCGTGGCGTCATTGACGAGGCTTGTTGGCGGCGGGTCACAAGCCCGCTGATGCTTATCGTGTGGCGTCAACCGCGCCACGATGAAGTTCGTCAAATCCAAATGATCCATCGGCCAGAGCTTCGCCAGCCAACGGTTGCACAACGGCTCCACCCCCGGCGTCCAGATGGGCCAGAGCACCTCACGCCATTGCCGCACCGTCTCAAAGCCGGAGAGATAAAGCAGGTTCGACACATCCGCCGGCGTCAACCAGTTCTGCCCCGGCGGCGTGTGCGCCAAGCCCAACCCCGTCGCAGCCCGCAAGGGCAACTGCCAAAGGTTGGAATAAAAGTTCAGAATCACCCGGCTGCGGTCGTGGCACAGCCCCCGCATCTGCTCCAACACCGCCTGCACATCCCAAAGATCGTTGACCAAATCTGAAAGAATGATGACATCAAACTTTTCGTCCAAGGGCAGGTCATGGGCATCGGCCTGGATGAAGCGCAATTGAGGATGACGCGATGCGGCTTGACGAACCATCGGCTCGGTGAAATCCACCCCCACCCCAATTCCGGGTTCAACACTGGCCAGCAGTTCGCCCGTTCCCGAACCGATTTCCAGCACTCGCAATCCCGGCGCGATGAGGTGGCGATAGATGCGTCCCAAGCGTCGGCGATAAGCCCCGCCCATCCCCTGTTGCCGCAGGTATCGCGGCCCGGCCTGACGCCACCAGTCGCGGCGATTCAAGGGATCGACATTGTGCCCACCGTCGCTCATCCCGCCATATTACCCGCCGCGCCCCGGAGTATCCTCCGGCGCGATGTTCTGACTTTTAGCCGCAGCGTCCCCGCTGCGCATCCTGTGGTCACGGACGAAACGTGGTCCAAGTGATCTCGCCGTTGGGCCCAAGCGTGACCGTCACCAGACCGTGACGATGCGTGATCAATCGTGGTACATTCGCCTGCTCGATGATTTCACTCCAGCGATCCAGCCGCAGCCGCGCCGGGCCGGAGGATTGCAGCACCAGTTTCGGATTGACCGCCGCGAACCACCTTGGGCTGATGGGCACAAAGCTGCCGTGGTGCGCCAAGTCGGTCACATCGGCCCGCAGGTCTTCACCGCCGTCGAGCAGGCCCGTCATGGCCTCTTGGGCGATGTCGCCGTTGAGCAGCACGCGATGCCCGGCAACCTCCACGGCCAAGACCAGCGAGGAATCGTTGGTGCGCTTGAAACTGCGCTCCGCCGGGGGCCAGAGCAGACGCAACTCCGTGGCATCGTCCCAGCGCTCGCGCCAGCCTTGGCTGACGGTAAGAACGGGGATGCCGCGCCGGGTCATTTGCGTCACCAAGTGACTGGCCGGGCCGTCGGGTTCGCGTTGGGCGGCGGCAAGAAACTGCGGGCTGATCAGCACCCGCCCCACGGCCACCCTATCGGCCATGTCCACCGAGCCGCAGATGTGATCCAGATCGACATGTGAAAGCATCAGCGTGTCGATGCGATCCACGCCCTCCATTGCCAGACAGGGCACGATGTTGGCGGTGGCGACATCCATGTAACCGCCCGATCCGCAGTCGAACATCAGCGTCTTGCCCGTGGCAGGAGATCGCAACAGATAGCAGGAGCCATCGCCCACCGAAAGCATCGACAGGATCAAAGCGGGCTTGGGTGACGGCGAAAAGACCGCCAGGCCCCGTTGCATCCACGCGGGTTGCTGCAAGAGGATCAACCATCCCACGCACAGGCCCAAAGCCCCGGTCATCACCCGTCGCCGACCGGCGAACCACCCGCCCAGCAATGCCAGCACCACCGCCAGACTCGCCAGCACCCAGGCCAGCGAAGGTTGACGGGGCAAGGTGATGGCGACGCCCGGCAAGCGCGCGCCAAGGTCCGCCAAACCCGTCAGACCATCGGTCGCCCATTCCAAGGGCCAAGCCAGCGCCATGCCCGTGCTGGGCAGCAACAGGCCGATGACGATCTTGGAAAACCCCAACCCCAAGGTCAACGTCACCAGTGGCAAGGCTGGCAGGGACCACACCACCGCCATGCAGGCGACCAAACCGAAGTGGTAAGCCACCAAGGGCAGGCCGATGGCGAAGCCCACCAAGTTGGCCGCCAGCACGTTAGCCAGCCAGCGCTTGACCCAATATCGCCGCCGATGAAGTTGCGTCTCGTCAAACGGTTCGGGGTAAAGACGCCGACTCAGACGGGAGGTGAAAAGCAGCAGCCCGGCGGTGATGCCGAAGGAAAGTTGGAAGCCTGCGTTGGCGACATCGGCGGGCCTGAGAATGAGCACCAACAGGCAGGCACCAGCCAGCAGTTCCAAGGCCGACACACGCCGCCCGCTGGCCATCGCCAGGCAGAACAACCCGGCCATGATCGCGGCGCGGAGGATGGGCACGGTCATGGGCAGGACCGCCAGATACATCAGCAGCACCACCAGCACCACCAAGGCCGCCCGTCGTGGCCGAGGCATCACTGCCCGCGCCAACAGCCAGACCAACCCCAACAGAATCGCCAAGTGTGCCCCGCTGATCGACAACAGATGCGCCAAGCCTGTGCGACGGAAACTCTCCTGCAAGGGCACGATGTCATCGCTCCACCGCCCCAGCAACACGGTGTCGAGAAACGCCAGCCGGGGGCGGGTGGGGTTGTCATCCATGCCCAATCGCAGCGACCAAGCCGCGGCATCGGCGGTGGTCTGTCGCCACGCCAGCAGGCCCGCCGTCGCACCGGGTGGGGAAAGCAGGGTGATGTTCGCCGCACCACGGGTGGTGAGGCGACCATCCACACCTCGCCGCGCCATGATCGACGCCATGTCGAGATCGCCGGGGTTGAACTGTCCCTCAAACGGTGCCATCCAACCCGCCACGCGCACCGTCGCGCCAGGCTGAAGTCGGGCATCGGCCCCGTCGAGCTTCACCAGCAGACGCCCGCTGGCGGGTTGATCCACCTCGGCGTGGCGCAGAGTCTGCACATCCAAAAGAAAGAAAGTCTGCGGCTCTTCCCAAGAGAAACGGGCGAAGCTGCCTCGCTGGGCGGGGGTCAAACGCGGCTCATCCACGACCCGGCCCGTGACCGTCGCCAGTTGCGGTTCCTGCGCGAGGTGCCGACGAATACCATCGGAAGTGGGCAGTTGATGCAGGTTAAACCACGCCGCCGCCAGACAGGGAATGAGGATCGCCACCCAATGACACGCCGCCCGGTTTCGACGACGAGCAAGCATGAAAAGCACAACCAAAGCCGCCAGAATCGCGCCGATCAACCAGAGTGAAATGACAAGCGCCCCATGCTCCAAGCCGCCCGCCACGCCCAGCACCGTACCGATGAGCCAAAGCATCGCCAGCCTGGCCAGCGGCCCGAATTGACGCCAAGGAGATGCCACCCCGTCGGTCTCCATGCCGTGATATTATCAATCCAAAGCGGGTTGAAAAAGGGGACATCCACAATTTCCACTTCCGCGTTGATCAAATAGCCCCAACGCATACGGAAATTATGGATGTCCCCTTTTCACTTCAACCTCAAGACTCATCCCTCAAGACTCCCCCCCATGCCCAACGTTTTCACCACGCTCTGCCCGGCCAAGATCAACTTGGCGCTGTCCATCGGCCCGCCGCTGATCGATGGAGTGCAACGGGGGATGCACCCGATTGCCAGTTGGATGGTCGCGGTGGACTTCGGCGATGACCTGCACATCGAGCGGCTCAACGATGAGCCAAGCCGGTTTGACCTGACGGTGGCGGATGACGCTCCCCGGCCCGAGCCGATCGATTGGCCCTTGGAAAAAGACCTCTGCTTCCGTGCTGTGGCCTTGCTCTCCGAGCACGTGGGCCGACCGTTGCCGGTGTCGCTGTCACTCAACAAGCGCGTGCCCACCGGGGCGGGCATGGGCGGCGGCAGCAGTGACGCGGCCCACACCCTCATCGGTGTCAACACCGTTCACGCCTTGGGCCTCGATGACGCGACCCTCTGCCGACTGGCCGGGCAACTGGGCAGCGACGTGGCGTTTTTCATCGGTGCCGCCCATGGCAAGAATGGGGCGACCTCGGCCCTGGTCACGGGTCTGGGGGATTCAATGGAACCCTTGCCGCTGGCGCAACCGCTGCATCTGGTGCTGATCTTCCCGCCCTTTGGCTGCCCTACCGGGCCAGTCTATCGCGCTTTTGACGAAATGAATCCCCCGGCGAGTCTGGCGGATCATCCGCGGACGGATCGGGTGCGGGCGCTGGCGACACGCTTGTCCCTGCCTGCCGGGGAATCTTGGGAATCCGGGGAATCCGGGGAATCCGGGGAATCCGGGGGCGGAGGGCCGTTCAACGACTTGGGGCAACCGGCCTGCATCGTCGCGCCGGGATTGCGGCCGTTGATGGATCGTTTGCGCCAGACCTTGGGCCTGCCCGTGCATGTGACGGGTTCGGGTTCCACCCTCTTTGCCATCGCCCCCGATGCCGCGACCGCCTCACACTTGGCAAAACACGCGGCCCAAGCCATCGGTCTGCCCGCCTTGGCGACATGCACGTTGTGATTCGCGCGTTGCCTTGCCGCTTGATCCGAGCCGCAAGGCGTAAGCCTGCGGTCGAACGTCCCTGTGTGTCAATGCGTCCTTGCACGTTCATCCGGGTGCTTACGCACCACGGCTCTGACAAGTCAGCTTACTTTTCAGGCTTGGACTTGCCGGTGGAAGCGGGCTTGGCAGCTTCGGATTTGGCCGCGGGCTTACTCTCGCCCTTGGCGGGCGCTTCGGATTTCCCCTCGGCGGGCTTGGCGTCGCTCTTGCCGCCTTCGGTTGTGCCCTTGCCGCTCTCGGCCGCGGGCTTAGCGCTTTCCTTCTCGGCCTTGGCGCCTTTTTGATAGCTGTCGGAGCGGTAATCCGTCTCGTAGAACCCGCCGCCCTTGAAAATCACGCCCGCGCCGGTGCCGATCAAGCGTCGCAGTTTGTTCTTGCCGCACTTGGGGCACTTGCGCAAGGGCTTGGCGGTGATGGAATGGAACTCATCGAACTGGTGTTCGCAGGCGTCGCACTTGTATTCGTAGGTGGGCATGGGTTGTCCAAAAGTTGGCGGGGCTTGGAGCCGGGGACCGGTTGTCCGGGAGAGGCCGGGGTTATTGAGCCACGGCCACCTTGGCGGGCCGGAGGGTGCGCTGGCCGATCTGATAGCCCGGCGCCAGCACGGTGGTGATCTGGTTGGCGTCAAGTTTTTCATCGGCCTGGTGCATGAGGGCTTCGTGCCTGGCGGGGTCGAAGTCCTCGCCGCGTTGCACGTCCATTCGCCGCACCTCGAAGCGATCCAGCATGCGCAGCAATTCATCGCGCACGATCTGTACGCCCTTCAACAGGTCCTGGGCGGACGTTTTTTCGGGGTCGATTTCCAAAGCGCGGTCGAAGTGGTCCAGCACGCTCAAGAGCGCCTTGGCCAAGTCGGCGGTGGCCTGTTGATGGGCCTCGGTGACGTTCTGCTGCGCCCGGCGGGCGTAGTTTTGATAGTCCGCCATGGTCCGCAAGAGGCGATCCTTCACATCGTCCAACTCGCGCTGCACCAAGGCCACCGGGTCTTCGTTGACCGTGGCGGCGTCGGTGGCCTCGTCGTCGGGCGGAGTGACGTCGTGGATCGGTTGATCGTCGGGGTCGGGTTGGGGGTTGTTTCTAAATGGATTTTTTAAGGTCATGGTTGGCCTCGTGGCGTCGGGGGTGTTGTGTATCGGTTGCGTTGGGCGGGCGGGGGGTTAATTCTTGAGCGTTTGGCGGAAGCGCTCCCAGAAGCCTTTGCTTTCGGGCATCACTTCCACATCCTCCGTCTCGGCGTATTCGCGCAGCAGTTGCGCCTGCTTCTTATCGAGCTTGCGGGGGATTTCGATCATGATCGAAACCACCAGATCGCCCCGGCGTTGCGAGCGCAGGTTGGGCACTCCCTTGCCGGGGAAACGGAGTTCTTCGCCGTGCTGCGTGCCGGGCTTGAGTTTGATGTCCATCTCCCCATCAAGCGTAGGCGCGGTGTGCTTGCCACCCAAGGCCGCCAGGGCGAAACTCACGGGCAGTTGCAAGTGCAGGTCGTCTTCCTCGCGTTTGAAGAACTTGTCTTCTTCCACATGGACGATGACGTGCAGGTCGCCGCGCATCCCGCCGCCAGCGGAATCGGGACTTCCGGGGGATCCGGGTTCACCTTCGCCCGTTACGCGAATGACTTGGCCGTCGTGGATACCCGCGGGAATCTTCACATGCAGCACCCGCTTCTTGGGCTTGCGGCCGGAACCGCGGCAATCGGAACAATGTTCGCTGATGGTCGAACCCTTGCCGCGGCAATCGGGGCAGGTCTGCACCATCTGGAAGAACCCGCCGCCCACGCGCACCCGGCCATGCCCGCCGCAGGTGACGCAGGGTTTGGGCTTGGTGCCCGGCTTGGCACCGGAGCCGGAGCAGGTCGGGCAGTGATCCTGACGGGTGAACTCGACTTCCTGATCGACGCCGGTGGCGACATCGTGAAGGGTGATATCAACCTGCGTTTCTAGGTCGTAACCGCGCTGGCCCGCGCCGCCTCTGGCTCCGCCGCCCATGCCACCCATCTGCCCGAAGATGTCGGCGAACATCGAAAAGATGTCGCCGCTGTTCATGCGGGAAAAATCGTGCATCCCCGCGCCGCGCAACCCTTCGTGGCCGTATTGGTCGTAGCGCCCGCGACGGTCGGCATCCGACAGCACCTCGTAAGCCTCGCTGCACTCCTTGAAGCGCGTCTCGGCCTGGGCGTCATCGGGGTTGCGGTCCGGGTGATACTTCATCGCCAAGCGGCGATAGGAACGCTTGATCTCATCGCTCGAAGCGGTGCGTTCGACGCTAAGAATCTCGTAGTAGTCGCGTTTGGTCGCCATGTCGATCAACAGTCCTTTTCATGGCGTTGAACATTTTCCGCCAGTCGCCGCAAGGCCGCGACGGTGGCGTCGGGGATGCGGCCGGTGGTGTCAGGCGGGACATCCAACAGCAAGTTGGCCCGGCGAGCCTTGCAGATGAGCCTCATGCCCAAGAGTTCCCCATCGCTCCGCAGTCTGTCGCGCTGGTGGTAAAACCAGTCGTAACCAATGGGGTCGCAGACCTCACCGGGGATGTAGTAATCGCCCGTACTCGGAGCCTCCCGGCCACGCTGCGTGGGTTGGCCATCGTCCACGGCCCGGCTGCCGTGCGACACCGTGTGCCAAGGTTTGTAACCCTCGCCACTGCCGGGCAGCCAGCGTTCAATCGCCATCAAGTCTGTGGGCCAGACGTTGTTGTAATGAAGCTGCGAACCATCGCCAAAACCGCTGTTCATCATTACCAACGCGCGGGGTTGCAAACGTTGAATCTGTTCGTACTGGTTGCGGCGACCCTCGTGGCCCAGCAGCATGGGGATGTCGATCCAAGCCACTTCCACCGGGCCGTATTGCGTCAGCAGTTCCTCGATTTGCCGGGCCTGAAACTCGCGGTATTGGGCGGTGGTGAAGGCCTTTTCCCAGTCGGTCATACTGGGGGTCATGGAGCCCAAGGCGTGGTGGTTGTCCCACGAGCAGTAATAGAAGCCGGGCTTGAGGCCGTACTTGTCGCAGGCTTTGACAAAGGCCTCGACGACATCGGTCTTCTCGCCGCTGGTGCCCACGTGGTAATCCGTCAGTTTGCTGGGCCAGAGGCAGTGGCCTGAGACGTGCTTGGTGGTCAGCACGGCATACTTCATGCCCGCGTCCCGCGCCACGGCAATCCATTGATCCACATCCAGCTTCGTCGGCGCGTAATGCGTCGAAGGCTTATCCCCCCACGACAGCTCGTTGCCATCGAAAGTGCTCATGCCGTAGTGAATGAACATGCCGTAGCCCAAGGCTTCAAACTCGCGCAGTCGCGCCAGGGAATGGCGTTGCGCGCCGGGACGGTCTCCGGGGGCGGGGGCGGGAGTGGCGGAAGCGTTCATATTCGCATTCGCAAAGAAACCCAGGGGGGTCGATCCCTGGGTTTCGTTTTGTTTCGAGACTTCAGGGACGCCGGGGCTTTAGGCCACGGCTCCGGTCACGGGCTTGGCGTCGTCTTTGATTTCGCTGATGAGCACGTTGGTGGTGAGCATCAGGCCGGCGACGGAGGCCGCGTTTTGCAGGGCGGTGCGGGCGACCAGGGCCGGGTCGATGATGCCAGCCTTGACCATGTCCACATACTGGCCGGTGGCGGCGTCGTAACCGTGGTTGCCCTTCTTTTCCAGGATGGCATCGACGACGATGTCGCCGTCCTCGCCGCTGTTGGCGACGATCTGCCAAGCTGGCGAGCGCAGGGCGTCGGCGACGATGTCGTAGCCGAGCTTTTCATCGCCCTTGGCCTTGGCGCGGGCGTTGTTGACGTTTTCGATGGCGCGGAGGAAGGCCACCCCGCCGCCGGGGACGTAACCTTCTTGGGCCGCGGCCTTGGTGGCGTGCAGGGCGTCATCGACGCGGTCCTTCTTTTCCTTCATGGCCGTCTCGGTCGCGGCCCCAACATGCACGATCGCCACCCCGCCGGTGAGCTTCGCCAGGCGTTCCTGGAGCTTTTCGCGGTCGTAATCGCTGGTGGTGTTTTCGACCTGCTTGCGGATCTGTTCGATGCGGGCGGTGATGTCCTTCTTCTTTCCAGCGCCTTCGATGATGGTGGTGTTGTCCTTGTCGATGACGATCTTCTTGGCGGTGCCCAGAGCTTCGAGTTCGAGGGTGTCGAGCTTTTGGCCGAGGTCTTCGCTGATGAAGGTGCCGCCGGTGAGGCTGGCGATGTCGCCGAGCATGGCCTTGCGACGATCTCCGAAGCCCGGCGCCTTGACCGCCGCGATCCGCAGCACGCCGCGGAGCCGGTTGATCACCAGGGCCGCCAAGGCTTCGTTTTCCACGTCCTCGGCGATGATGAGCAGCGGTTTGCCAGCCATCGCCACCTTGTTCAACAGGGGCAGCAGGTCGGGCAGGTTGCTGATTTTCTTTTCGTAGATGAGGATCAGGGCGTCCTCAAGGATGGCTTCCTGCGTGCCGGGGTTGGTCATGAAGTAGGGGGAGAGGTAGCCCTTGTCGAAGGCCATTCCCTCGACGTATTCGAGCTGCATCTCGGCGGTCTTGCCCTCTTCGATTTCGACCACGCCATCCTTGCCGACCTTGTCGATGGCCTCGGCGATGAGTTGGCCGATCTGGGCGTCGCCGTTGGCGCTGATGGTGGCGACCTTCTGGAAGTCGTCCTTGCCCTTGCACTTGACGGCCATGTTCTTGATGGCCTCACCGGCGACATCGGCCGCCGAGAGGATGCCGCGCTGCAAGGCCACGGCATTGGCACCGGCGGTCACATGCCGCAGGCCCTGCTTGAAAATCGCCTCGGCCAGCACGGTGGCGGTGGTGGTGCCGTCGCCGGCCTTGTCGCTGGTCTTCTTGGCGACCTCGACGACCATCTTGGCGCCCATATTCTGGAAGGGCGAGGGCAGCTCGATTTCCTTGGCCACGCTCACGCCGTCCTTGGTCACCGCGGGGGAACCGTAGGACTTTTGCAAAACCACGTTGCGCCCGGTGGGGCCCATCGTGACCTTGACGGCGTTGGCCAGCTGCTCAAGCCCTTTGCTCAGCTCGACGGCGGCCTCGGATCCATACATCAGTTGCTTCTTAGCCATGTTTCAATTGCTCCGTTGGGAGGAACCGCCGATGTACGCGGATGAACGCGGATGGGAATGGGAAGGTCGGTTTGCCGACTTCGCAATTCGTCGCGTGCTCATCTGTCCAGGCGTCGCTCCGTTACTGGTGGTGATCGATTCGTTGAATCAGGTTTGTTTGTGGGTGTCGGTATTGGCCGTGGCGGGAGCCATTAGCCTTCCAGCACGCCCAGCAATTCGCTTTCACGGATGATGAGGGTCTTGTTGCCGTCCACTTCGATTTCCGTGCCGGCGTACTTGCCATAGACCACGGTGTCGCCGACCTTGACGCTCAGGGCCACGACCTTGCCTTCCTTGTCGGCCTTGCCCGGCCCGGCGGCGATAACGGTGCCCTGCATCGGTTTTTCCTTGGCGCCTTCGGGCAGGAAGATGCCGCTCTTGGTCTTGGTCTCGGCCTCCAGGGGCTTGACCAGCACGCGGTCTTCAAGGGGACGAACGTTGGTTTTCTTCGCGGTTGCCATTGGTGTTGAATCTCCGGGTAATCGTTTGCGTGTGTTGGTGAAGTTTCTTGTTTAGCCGCGGCGTCCTCGCCGCGCGTCTGTGATCACATCATCCCGCCCATGCCGCCCATTCCACCCATGCCCATTCCTCCCATCCCACCCATGCCGCCGCCGTGGTCGTGGCCGCCGCCGGGGCCTTCGCCATCTTCCTGAGGCTTGTCGGTGATGATGCAGTCGCAGGTCAACAGCAAGCTGGCCACGCTCATGGCGTTTTCCAAGGCGGTGCGATCGACCTTGGCCGGGGTGATGATCCCCTTGGCCACCAGGTCGCCGTATTCCAAGGTCAGGGCGTCGAAGCCGAAGCTACCCTTGCCATCCTGAACCTTGCGCACCACGACCGTGCCGCGTTCGCCGGCGTTGTCGGCGATGGTCTGCAACGGAACCCTCAAGGCCCGCTTGACCACGCCCACGCCGGCCGTCTCATCGTCCATGTCGCCCTTGACATCCTTAAGCGTCTCGACGGCACGCAGGAACGACACCCCGCCGCCGGGTACGATGCCCTCTTCAACTGCCGCACGGGTGGCGTGCAGGGCGTCCTCGACGCGGGCTTTCTTTTCCTTCAACTCGGCTTCGGATGCGGCCCCCACATAAATCTGCGCCACGCCACCAGCCAGCTTCGCCAGACGCTCCTGGAGCTTCTCGCGGTCATAATCACTCGTCGTCGTTTCAATCTCACGGCGAATCTGAGCAATCCGGCCTTGAATGGCCTTGCTCTCGCCAGCGCCTTCCACAATCGTCGTGTTGTCGGCGTCCACCGTGATCTTCTTGGCCATGCCAAGCTGTGAAAGCTCGACCTTGTCCAATTCAATCCCCAAATCCTTCATGATCGGCTCAGCGCCGGTCAGCACCGCGATGTCTTCCAACATCGCCTTGCGACGGTCGCCGTAGCCCGGAGCCTTGACCGCGCAGATGTTCAGCACGCCACGCAGTTTGTTGACCACCAAAGTCGCCAAGGCATCGCCCTCGACATCCTCGGCGATGATCAGTAGCGGCTTCTTGGCGGTCTGCATCTTCTCGAGCAGGGGCACGAGCTGCTGGATGTTGTTGATCTTGTCTTCATAGACCAGCACCAGGCAACGCTCCAACTCAACGGTCATGGCGTCCTGATCGGTGATGAAGTTGGGCGAAAGGTAACCGCGGTCAAACTGCATGCCTTCGACAACATCGACGTAGGTTTCCAGGCTCTTGCCTTCCTCGACGGTGATGACGCCGTCCTTGCCCACGCGATCAAAAGCGTCGGCCATGATCTTGCCGATGGTCGGGTCGTTGTTGGCGCTGATGGCGGCGACCTTGGCGATGTCGCTCTTGCCGTCGATGGGTCGGCTCTGCTTTTCGATGCTCTTGACGACCTGGGCCACGGCCTTCTTCATGCCGCGAACCAAGGCGTTGGCGTCCACCCCGGCGGTGATCTGCCGCAGACCTTCACGAAACAGAGCCTCGGCCAGCACCGTCGAAGTCGTGGTGCCGTCGCCGGCCTTGTCGGAAGTTTTGCTGGCGGCTTCCTTGACGAGTTGAGCGCCCATGTTCTCGAACTTGCAGGAGAGTTCGACTTCCTCCGCCACCGTCACGCCGTCCTTGGTGACCGTGGGGCCGCCCCAGCTCTTGTCGAGCACGGCATTGCGGCCGCGGGGGCCTAAAGTGGCTTTGACGGCCTTGGACAGCTTCTCAACGCCGGCGAGCAGGGCTTGACGGGCATCGGTGTCAAAAATGATTTCCTTGACTGCCATGGGGTTTGATCTCCGTATTGGGGCGGTCGTGCCGCCGGTCTTTAACTTGGTTTGAGTTTCGGGCAACAATCGGTCGCGGGATCTTTTTGCGCCGAGAGAGCGGGGCGGGTCGTGGCACAAGGCCACCGTCGCCCGGCATGAATCATTGCAAGGCCGATGCCGGGTGAAGGGCAGGATTGGCGGCGAGAGAAGCCAATCCATTACTTCCTTTATGTAATAGACTTACGGCAATTATAACCCGCCATCGCCGTGGGATCTCAGCCAACTCGACCTGTCAAGGTGACAGACCGGCATTGCCCGGCGTGACACATCTGCCAGCCTGACAGCAGCTGTGGCGTTGTGCCCTCACGCCAGCATCAGTTGGTCGATGTAGTGGTCTTCGAAGGCGGGGTCGGTGTTGAGTTCGACGATTTCCATGCTCGCCCCGACGCGAGCGATTTCGGCCAAGAGCGAACGGTCCAGCAGAGCCATGAACGCTCCGCCCAGGGAGGTGTTGCCCACCAGTTCGATTTGGCTGCGTTGGAAGCCGGGCAAGAGGCCGGCGGTGATGGCGTTGTCGATATCGACGTGCATGCCAAAGCCCCCGGCGAGATACAGCCGCTTGACTTCGGCTGGCGTCAGGCCAGCGCGGTGAAGCAGCGTGAGGATGCCCGCGGCGATGGCGGCCTTGGCTTGCAACAGGCGCGAAATATCTGGCTCGGCAACAACGATGGGTGTCGAACCCCGGCCCCGCGCCAGACGGAAGGTCTTGCCTTCCTTGCCTTTTTCAATCCGCTTTCGGGCCTCGTCGCTGGCGGCTTCTTCATCGAAGCGACCGCTGGCGGCGAGCAGGCCTGAGCGCAGCCCCTCGGCCAGGAAATCGATGTAGGCCGAGCCGCAGATACCGATGGGCACCGCGTCGCCGATCACTTCGATGTCCAGGGCGAAGGGTTCTTTTTCGATGGCGATGTGGCTGATGGCCCCGTTGCCGGCGCGGATGCCATCGGTGAGGCCCGCGCCTTCGAAGGCTGGCCCCGCGGCGGTGGCGCAGCCCCAGAGTTTTTGCCCCAGTATCAGAATGATCTCGCCGTTGGAGCCCACATCCACCAGGAGCGACGGGCCTTCATCATAGAGCAGGCCCGAAGCGATGATGCCGGCGGTGAGGTCCGCGCCGACATAGGCCCCGGCACCGGGAAGCAGGTGCACCACAGGGTCACTGGGCGCAGAACTGGCGGCATCAACATTTTCCGGGGCTTGGCCGTTGAGATGCAGGCCCAGCTCGCTGGCGGCAAAGGTGCGATGCTCCAGAAACACCGGCGTAAAGGGTGAAATGCCCATCGGTGAAGGATCGACCCCGGCCAGCAGATGCTGCATGGTGGTGTTGCCAGCCGCGGCGATGCACTTGATTTGATTCGGCGTGGCGTCGGCCTGGCGCAGAGCGTCGAGGATCAGCGGCCGAAGCGTCTGCACGACGATGGCCTCCTGCAACGGTTTGACCTGCGTGGCGTCGGTAAAGCAAAGATTGATGCGGGTGAGCACATCGTCGCCCAAGTGCATCTGGCGATTGAAGCCACTGGCGCGGGAGAGCACCTTGCCCGTGGCCAGTTCGACAAGCAGCACCGCCACGGTGGTGGTTCCCACGTCCACGGCCACGCCCAGGGCGGGGGGAGTCTTGAGTCTTGAGTCTTGAGTCTTGAGTCTTGAGTCTTGAGGTGGTGGTTTCCACGCTCAATGTTGACTCGCCGGTTGCTTGCTTCTCGTTACCGTCGTTTGCCCGCCAGATGGGGTCGTGGGCGAAGGGAACTTTCACGGCGAAGTCGGTGAGCACCTGCGGCTCATAGGCGCAGAGCGAGCGGTCGGGCACGCGAATCGTTGGCGTTTCCGATGAGGCGGCATCATGCGTTGACGTACTCACCGCGTCATCGGTCGGAACAAGGCGATGCGTGCAACCGCGGATCATCACGGGTTCTTCGCCCGGCCCGACGGTCACGGCCTTGCCGGCCTCCATGTCGAAAAGCGAGCCTTGCGTCAGTTCAACGAAGCAGCCGTCGCAGATGGCCTTCTGGCCGCAACGGGTGTTGAGCGGTAAGCCATGTCGGCGGAGCAATTCGCTGACCCGCAGCCCCGCCTGATCGGGCGGCGCGACGACCGTCTGCGTGGCCTGCGAGGCGACAACGTGAAGATGGCGGGGAGTCCGGGAGTGAGTCATGGTTGTGAATTGCAAGGAAATAAGAAAAAAGTCTTGAGTCCTGAGTCTTGAGTCTTGAGATCAAAACCTCAAGACTCAAGACTCACTCCTCAGGACTTCTTCTTCTCCACCGCTTCGATGATGCGCTCATCGGCGGTCATGCGGACTTCCTGGCCCGGCTCCAGCACCAGGAAACGATCCTCGTGCCACGGGCCACGCAGCAGTTCCAGCATCAGCGACTGATCGCCCCGCTGCTCGTCGTAACCCCATTTGAGCCAGTCGGCACAGTCGCGGGTGTATTGCTTGTCCTGATCCGTCGCCCCGATGGAAAGGTCCACATAGGTCGCCCGGTCGTAGGTGGTGAACCAGGCCTGCTCGCTTTCCATGAGGAACTCGGCGTCCTCGGCCCCGAACTTGGCGGTGTATTGCTCCAGGAGCCGACGGTGACGCTCCGGGCCGGGTGGGGTGTGATGCTTGTTCCACCCCGGCGAGTACCAGTACGTCCCCGGATTGGCGGCCATGTATTGCGAGTAACGCTCGCGCGATCCCAGCAGCAGCGTAATGCAGTCGTGGGCACGGGCGATGACCAGCTTGCAACGTTTGGTCGAAACTTCCTCCGCCCCGCGGCTGCACAGGCCGTAACCCAGCACGATGACTTGGGCTTCGGGGGTTGTCTCCTCGACTTCCGTCACCGCCGCTTGAAGCCGCTTGCGCAGGAGGGGCGGGTCGTTGTGCAGGCCTTGTTCGAGCTTGTAAACCCGCACCACGTTGGGACATTGGGTCGCCAAAAAGTCCATTTCCAGTTCCAGCACGGCGCAAGTGATGACGGCCACCTTGGGGGCTTGGTCAAGGCTGTTGACGGGATGAGAATGATTGGCGGGGGCGGTCATGGTTTGCTCAAAGCGGGAGGGCACGCGGCATCCGTGGGCTTGGAGTGTAGAATATCGGCATCGGCGGCCCAAATCACGGACAAACGGACTGAATGCGGGAATTGTGCAAGTAATTGTCTGGTTTCTGCATTTTGCAATGATGGGAAGAAAGCATAATGTGAACAGAGTTGGATGTCCGATGTTGAAGGATGGATTGGGTTTGTGGGATAAAAGTACATGCTCGAAAGCCCACCCGTTCCACGGGTGGGAATCCGGCAAACGTTAAATCGACGGAAACTTTTTGAAGGAATGCTGACGATGAGCGAACTGACCATGCTGACCGAAGCCATCAAGAAGGGCAACCGCAACGATGCCAAGCGCATCACCCAAGAGCGTCTCGACGCGAGTGATCAACCCCAGTCGATTCTCGACGCCTTGGTGGCGGGCATGGACGATGTGGGCAAGCGCTTCAAGGCCAACGAAATTTTCGTCCCCGAAGTGCTCATCGCCGCCCGCGCCATGAAGGAGTCGATGCTGATTCTCGAACCCAAGCTCGTGGCCTCGGGCTACAAACCGGTGGCGACGGCCATCATCGGCACGGTGCAGGGCGACCTCCACGACATCGGCAAGAACCTGGTGGCCATGATGTGGAAGGGCGCGAGCTTCAACGTCATCGACCTGGGCACCAACGTCCCGGCTGAAAAGTACGTCGCAGCCGCCAAGGAACACAACGCCAAGATCATCGGCCTCTCGGCGCTGCTGACAACGACCATGCCGGCGATGAAGAGCACCGTCGAAGCTGTCAAGGCCGCGGGGTTGACCAACGCCAAGATTCTCATCGGTGGCGCGCCGATCACCCAGAGCTTCGCCGACCAGATTGGTGCCGACGGTTTCGCCGCCGACGCCGCCAGCGCCGTGGACATGGCCCGTAAACTTGTCGGGGCTTGATAACTCCAAACGCCTGATTGACTAGGTATTTCAGCCGAAGTGCGTAAGCACCCGGTGGATGTAACTTGCGCGCAATCCTGCGCACAGACTGGATCGTCCGGGTGCTTACGCACCACGGCTCTGACAATCAAAGGAGTGCCACCCATGCAACGCTCGTTCTACATCGACCTGGCCAAGCAGGGCCTGCGCATGCCCATCGGCACCGACATGGTGCTCCACGAAAAACCCGACCACAAGGCCCGTCTCCTCGACGGCGTAGGCTTGGGCGAGGTCATCGTCGAAAGTGCCCAACGCTACAAGACGCCGCTGGCGTTTCCGCTGATGGACCTGATGATCGAGAAGCACGATCTCTTGACCATGCTTGACATTCCCGCCGGGGAGATCGACTCGTATCACTTCGCGGCCGTTCCCGACGGCACTTTGGAAACCGTCAAGAGCAAAATCGCCTCCGCCCCGCCCACCCCGCGCATGAAAGCGGGACTCGGCGCGCTGCGGCACGTGACCCAACACGGCGGCGGCTTGACGCCCGTGGGCATGGCCATCGGGCCGTTCTCCATGATGACCAAACTCCTGGCCGATCCCATCACCGCCATCTACATGGCCGCGACGGGCGCTTCGGCCTCCGACGACGAGGATGTCAAGCTCGTCGAAGATGCCCTGGAACTCTGCCTGTTGATCATCGAACGTTCATTGCGGCAGCAGATCGAAGCCGGTGCCAAGGCCATCTGCCTCTGTGAACCCGCCGCCAACAAGGTCTTCATCTCCCCCAACCAGATGGATGCTGGCTCGGATGTATTCGAGCGCTTGGTCATGCGGCCCAATCGCCGCATCAAGAAACTCCTGACCGAGGGCGACTGCGATCTGATCTTCCACGACTGTGGTGAGTTGACCGACCTCATGCTCAAGGCCTTCAACGACCTCGACCCGGCCGTGCTTTCACTGGGTTCAAGCCGCAAACTGTGGGAGGACGCCCGCCATGTCAAAACCGACACCGTGCTTTTTGGCAACCTGCCGACCAAGCGCTTTTACTCCGATACCGAAATGCCCTTGGAGGAAGTGCCCCGGCTCTCCAAGCAACTATTGGAACACATGAAAAGCACCGGCCACCCCTTCATCCTCGGCTCGGAGTGCGACGTGCTGTCCGTGCCCGGCTGCCACGCCACCATCGCCGCCAAGGTGCAAGCCATGCTGGCCCGCGCCTGATTGTCAGAGCCAAGGGGCGTAAACTTCTGTGTGGATATAACTTGAACGCACATCATGTCGCACAGACCAGAATCGTCCAGAGGCTTGCGACTTGCGACTCTGACAAGGCTTGGAAAAAAACAACCCCGACCATGTGGCCGGGGTTGCGGATGTTCTGATAATCATAAAACAGGGACTGCGTCTCGAAGCGGCGATCAGACCTCGATGCCGGTGATCTTCACCTTCAGGTAATCTTGGCGGTGGCCCTTCTTCTTAAGCTCGCGCTTGCGGCGCTTGAACTTGATGACGCTGATTCGCGGGGTCTTTTCCTGCGAGAGAATGTCAGCCGTCACCTTGGCGCCTTCGAGATAGGGCTGGCCCAACCTCATGCTGTCGGCCGAGGCGGGATCGCCCACCAGCAACACGCGGTCAAAGGTCAAGGTCGCGGTCTCTTCGGGAAGATCCCGCAACGCTACTTTCAACACATCGCCCTGGCTGACTTTGATCTGCGAACCACTGTCTTCGATGACTGCGTACATGATCGGCCTCTGGATTCCGGGCGGATGCCCGGTTTGGGTGGGGTGGGGGAGTTTCCCCCGGACTTTCCGGGAAAGTCGCATAGTTTACAAGAAACTCGCCACCATGTCCAATGGCCGATATTTCCGCTGTTTCAAACCCTTTGCCCCTTTGCCACCGGGGTCTTGCGGCCACGCCGCCCTCCCATCAAGATCAATCCGGTCATGCCCAGCGCCACCAGACTCGCGGGTTCGGGCACAACCACCGGCGGGCCTTGCAAGGTCAGGGCGGTGATGGCGAAATCGACAAAAAGCCCGATTTCATACGAGTCATAGCCATGCAGGGCGCTGGTATCGTGCCGGTAACCACCCGTGAGGCTGTAGTTGAAAGATTGGTTACCAGAGCCGCTGGCATCGAGGAAAATCGGATCGTTTAGTACTTCCTCACCATTGAGTTTGGGCACGACTTCAATTTCAGCGCCGGTGCCGAAGGTATTGGCCAGCAGTTTGGCGGTGAAGGCGGTGATGCCAAACAAGGCCCCGTCCTCCCGGCTCAAGGTGATGCGGGCCTTGCCCGTCACCGGCCCGGCCGTCACCGCTTGGGCCTGCACGCCCGTGGGCCAAGAAACACTTACAAATCGTCCAACGGGTTCAGTCAACCCCACCCCACCTGTGAAAAACTTGTCGCGGGTGTAGGTGAAAATGTACCCATTGCTCTTGATGGTGTCAGAGGTGGCACCCGAAGCCACATCTTGGGCAACTTGGGCGCTGTTGAAAAACACCACGGCATCGGCGGAAAGATTGTGAACTCCGACGAAGAAAAAAGAAGCCGCGGCAATGAGGAAAACTCGAAGCATAAACCACTCCTGTTAAGGACGGAGTTTAGCATAGCAGGGCGAGGGTGGATTTGGAAGAGGTAACCGGGGGTTCAAGAAACAAACAACCCCGGCAGGCGCGCCTGCCGGGGTTGGGATTGGACGTTGAGTTGTGGAGGGCTGGTTTACCAGCGGTCGCCACCGCGATCGCCGCCACGGCCACCGCCGCTGCCGCCGCGGCTCCCGCCACCGCCGCCACCGCTACCGCCGCGACCACCGCCACCGCCACCGCCGCCGAAGCCACCGCGGCTGCCGCCACGACCACCACCGCCGCCGCCGCCACCGAAGCCGCCGCCGCCTGCGGCCTTGGGACGAGCTTCGTTGACATTCAAGGCGCGACCCTCGAACTCGTTGTTGTTCAGGGCGTCAATGGCCGCCTGACCTTCTTGGTCATTGGCCATGGTCACGAACGCAAAGCCGCGGGGACGGCCCGTGTCGCGGTCGGTGATGACCGCCACTTCCTGCACTTCACCATAGTTGCTAAACAACGCCTGAAGGCTCTCATCAGTCGTTGAAAAGCTCAGGTTGCCCACATAAATCTTCATGCGATTGCTCCAAAGCAAAGGTGGCTCACGAATCGTCGCATAAGATCAATCGTGGCTCACGGATTCTGTGCGGCACGCGGCAACACGCCACGCCCGCCCGACTTGACCGCCAACACTTGGCGATCGACAGTACGCCATTGTACCAGACACCTGGCAGTTTGGGCAAGTCGCGTATTCTTTCGCAATAACGCAAACACCATGGAATGGAAAAATGCCCGAGTTGCCTGAAGTGGAGACGGTGCGACGGTCGCTCTTGCCGCGAGTGCGGGGACGGGTGATTTGCGATGTCACGGTGAAACGGACTTCAGTGGTGCGGGCGGGAACGCTGGAGGTGAACTCGATTCGCGGAGTCAAAATCCAAGCCATCGAACGGCACGGCAAAGAGTTGATGTTCCTGGGCAGGCGAAGCGAAGACAACGATGCCACCAAGCGTGGCGCGGTTCCCGTGTTCTGCATCCACTTGGGCATGACCGGTTCGCTGCGATATCACTCCCACTGGAACCCCGCCAACACAACCGGTAAGGCCACGGCTGCCCTTTGCGCCATGTCGGCGGAAACGGATGCGGTCTTGCCGGAGGATGACAAACACGCCCACGTCATCTGGCGGCTCTATGATGGTGGCTGCATGATCTTTCGCGATCCACGCCGCTTCGGGGGCGTTCGCGTGTACCCCGATCAAGCCACCGCCCGTCTGGCGCGATGGTCAATGCTGGGGCCTGATGCCCTGACCATCACGCCCGGTCAGTTGCGTAAAGCCCTGACGGGCAGACGGCCAATCAAGGCGGCGCTGATGGATCAGCGGCGGTTGGCGGGGCTGGGCAACATTTACGCCGATGAGTTGCTTTTTGCCTGCGGGATTCACCCTCTGACTCCGGCAGGATCGCTTGAGACGACGAGTTTGGGCGGCATGGCCCGGCGGATACGGACGTTGCTGCAACGCGCCATTGGGGCTCGTGGCTCGACCCTGCGTAACCATGTGGACGCCGAAGGCCGGACGGGCGGCTACCAAGGTCGCCACAAGGTCTATGGCCGGGGTGGCAAACCCTGCGTCCACTGTGGAACGGTGCTGGCCAGCGGACAGGTCGGCGGTCGCACAACGGTGCATTGTCCCAAGTGTCAAAGGTCGATGACCGCTCTGTAAGACTCTTCTATGATGATTAGAAAGAAATCTTCATCATCACAGTAGTAATGCCTGGCGGTTGGTGGATAACTTCGGCTAAGACGTTGTAAATGGTTTATATTTAATCACTTAAACCACTAAACCCCCGTGTGTAAAATCTGTCGGTATCTTTTGATGGGGTGTTTGTGAAAGGCGCTCATTGTCGTGGAATGTGTCTGATCGCCGTTCACTGAAGATAAAGCCGTGCTTTGAGGACCGGCATTGGAGGAAACAGCCAGGCCAGCTGTCGGGATTTCCGCCAAGTTTCCACCGCGTTGTGGACAGGCGCGGGGTTACCCCCAAGGTCATATCCACGCTTGCGGTTTAGCGCTCTTAAGGCGGGTAACACAGATAACCTCCGATGTTCACAGATGAACACGGATAAAAGGATGTGACAAAACAAGAAAACAAGAAGTAGCGCGCAACCCCCCCCCCCCCAAGCCTCAAGCCTTCTTCCGCCACTGGCCGTCGGGGTGTTTAAGCCACTCACCGGCGGGGGCGTTGGCGAAGTTGCGCTGGGCGTTGCGGGCGGCGACCTTTTCGGGGGTCGTCTCCTGCTCCTTGGCGATGATGCGGTAGAGCGTGGCGCGGTCGGCGTTCTCGGCGGCGAGGATTTCCTTGGCCGCGGCGTCACCGGCCTTGACCACCTCGACGAAACCTTGGAATGTCTCGCCGATGGTGCCCGCGGCCTTGAGCTTCAACAACTCCGGGTAACGCTGGGCAAACCGCTCCTTGAGTTCATCCTTGGAATCCCCCCCCCCCGCCAAGCTGATCGCCGGGACAAACAGGGCTGCGAGCAAGAGGGTTGCGAAAAACAAGGCAAAGTATTTGTGCATGGTCGGACTCCCAATTTCGTCGGTTCTTTATTTCAACTCATCAACCACCAAGGACACCAAGAGCACCAAGAGCACCAAGGGATTCATTGAACTTCCGCTTATGACCTTTTTATCCGCGTCCTTATCTGTATTCATCCGCGTTCATCAGCGGTTACATCCGTGATTTCTCAAGGCATCGGCATCGGCGGGGGCGGCATGTCACTCGGAGCCGGAGCCGGCGTGTTGCCTTGTATCTCCGGCAACACCTTCTTCTCAATGGGCTTCTCAAAGTCAAAGAAGTTGTCGAGTTCACGATCCACGCGGAGATTGACATCCACAGTGATGTGCATCGGCTTGACCTCAATGGGATCGACCATGATGCGGTGCTGCGTGCAACCGACCAACAGACTCGACCCCGCCAGTGCCGCCGGCACCAACAGCAAGGCCAATCGTTGCGGGCCACGGACGATCATGCGACGTTCATTCATGGATCAAACTCCGGTAATGCCACTTCGAACAAACCAAACACGAAGACACACGAAGAAAACCAAGCGTTCACGACAACAATTTGTTCATTGCTCTGAAATTGTATCCCTTCGTGTCTTCGTGCCTTCGTGTTCAACCTTCTCTATTCACCCCATGAGAGTCTAACGCGGCTCACGGGGTTGTATTGCCTTTTGCTGAATCGAATCGAATGCTTTTTTGTAGAGCAGGACTTCATTCAGGAACGACCCGAATCCCCGCAGGTTGACCGTCAGGCTGCCGATCGGGGCCGGGTGGTCGCCCTCGCGGCCTTGGCCGGAGGTCTTGATCGAGAGCGTGGTGTCATCGTTTTCCCGCTTAAACTCGATCCGCAACCAATCATAGGCGTAATTGGTCAGGGCTTCGACAGCCTTTTCCCGCACCTGCCCCGCCAGCGACCCGGCATCAGTGGAGCCTAGCAGCTTACGGACGTATTCCCGGTCGTTGTAACGGATCCACCCCCCACCTGGCCGGGCGTAAAGGAAGCCGTCTTGGAGCTGGATGGGTTTCTTGGAGCCGGGCAGGATGTTCAGCGCCATGCGGCCATAGAGCATCCCTTCGCCGCGGACTTCCTCGGTGAAAAGCGCCAGCCATTCGCGGATGCTCATGTCTTCGAGGAAGACTTGGAGCTCGATTTTTTCAGCTTCGGGATCGAACCAGAAGGCGTGGGCCCAGAACCGGCCTTCGTCGCCGATGCGCCATTGCGTGCGCTCGATCAAGATGGATCGCGGCGACTGCATGAGGAACTGCACCAACCCCTCGGCGAGTTTCAAACGGCCAAACTCCGCCTGTTTAACGGTGACCCATTGCGAAGGCGTGGTGTGCAGGGGTGAGAGACGGTCGAACTGGACCACGGCGTCGATGCCGGTGGCGGTGATGTCGTAGGCCTTGCCGGTGAAGCTGGCGTCGTGGGCTTGGAGCGTCAGCCAGGGCGACAGTCGGCCAGCGTTCAAGCCGCCGACGAAGTGGGCATCAAACGTGCCGGTGATGTCCAGCCCGGCCAGGGAGGGAATGAGCCGGGCGAGTTTCTTGGCGTCGTCGATGTGAAGGTCGAGAAGGCTGGAGCGGATTTGGCCGGTGAGGGTGGGCAGGTCGAGATCGACGCGGGCGGTGAGGCGCGGGGGCGATGATTGAGTGGGCGTTTGCGCGACTTGGGCGTCGGACTGCATTTGCAGGCGACCGTCGTGGAGGCTGACCCGGCCGGTGATGGCGGGCCAAGTTTCCTCGGCGACTTTTACGCCAACGATTTTCCATGTACCCGTGGGCGGTGGTTCTTCCGCGGGCCGGGCGATGCCCCAGGAGACGGGCGATTGCAGTTCCAGGCCGGTGAGCGTCACGGGCCAATCCGCCAGGGCCAAGTTTTGGGCCGCGATGTGGAGAGAGCCTTGGGCAGTGGGCTTCTGGCCCCATTGCCATTGTCCGGTGCCTTGCAGGTTGGCCGTCAGTCCCGCCAAATGCAGGCCGGGTGTGGAGAGGACCGCGTCCATTGGCGACAAAGTCAAGACGCATTGCGTCACTTGCCCCGCCCAATTACCCGATTGATTGTCACGTTGCGCCGAAGCCCGGCCCGCCAGTTCCAGCCGGCCACCCGATTTAATCTTCACAGCCTCTCCCACCGCCAGCCACCCCAGCAGCGCCGGCGTCGGGAGCATCACCGCATCGACTTTGGCGTCAAAAGCGTCCAGCGCCGGCGAGGCCCGCAGGATGAGGCTGGCGCGTTGATCCCCACCGATGCCGCCTTTGCCACCTTCGCCGATGCCCGCTTGCAAACTCAGGGTCAGTTCTTCATTCTCCCGCGCCAAGGTTGCCAGGGGATCGGAAAAAACCGCGCCATTGATCGCAAGGGATGATGCGGCGACTTGGCCGGTGAACCGACTGATGTGGCCGGAGGCGTTGAGGCTTACTTGCGCCTGGCCCGCCAAGTCGCGCAGGACGAGGGATTGCCCCAAGCCCGCCCAGCCCAAGGCCGGATACCGCGCTTCGAGTTGGAGCGTCAGGCGCTCTTTGGCCACCGAGTCGTAACGCAGTTGAACTTCCGCGCCTTGGTTGGCCTTGATATTTCCATGCCGCCAATCGCAGGCCAGTTGCGTGCCTTGATCGCCGGTGGAGCCGGTGAGTTCGAGCAAGGGCGTGTCGTTCCATGTGGCCGTCAATCGCAGGGGCCGCTGTCCCGTCGTGTCGGCCTGTTCCATGTCGAAGGAAACAACCACCGGCACATTGGCGACCAAGGCGGTGGCTTGCAGTGCAACGTTTCCATTGCCCGCCGGGACGGGCTTCCATTGCGCCTCGATGGGCAACACCACGCGCCAGCCGTTTATATCCAAGGCGATGCGGCCGTGACGAAGCACGAGGTTGGAGAGCGGCGACGGCCCGG
>JBBRGB010000016.1:0-25401 GCA_038241095.1 Phycisphaerales bacterium | reverse complement strand
CCTCTGTGGGATTTCCCGTCGGTCACGCCCACACTGCCGCATGGGGGGGGCCCGCAACTTCCCCCTGCGGGCCCGGGGGTTCCCGGGGCGGGGGGGGCCCCCGGGTATCCGGGGGGCGGGGCGGTGGATCGTCAAGCGGTGGGGCGGTTGGTGTTTGAGGATGCCACGCAACTGCGGCGACTCGAAGACCTGATTCACCCACTGGTGCGACAACGACGCGAGGAGCTTCGCCAGCAATACCAAGCCGACCCGTCGGTCAAGGTCATCCTGGAGGATGTGCCGCTGCTGATGGAGAAGGGCTTGCAGGGCGACTGCGATGTGATCGTCTTCATCGACGCCAGCCAGGCGACACGGCAGCGGCGGGTTGTGGAAACCCGTGGCTGGACGGTTGAGGAACTCCACAAGCGACAGAGGAATCAGTTGTCACTTGACAGGAAGCGTAAACAATCCGATTATGTGCTGGACAACAACGCCGACGAGGCGTCGAGCCTCCATCAAGTCAAACAACTGCTGGGTCGGATCCTTCAACGCGATCCTTCCCCGACAACGACTTAAGGCCTAAGATCAAACGGTAAACGGGGAGGGGTGGCCCGACACGTGGGCGCGAATCTGTCATGCAGTGCCGGCCCCCGGCCCTCGGACCCCGGACCTCCACGATTCCCCCGACCTTCCTCCCAGATACAAGATTCTCCCAAGATTACAACCCTCCCCGCTTTTTCCATCGTCAGAGTTGACGGTGATTTCGTCGAGATTCAACAACCTTGCCAACGTTTGACCGGTTCGTAGTGCGGCCGGTCTCCCTCCCCAACCCCCGTGGATTAACACTTCACACCAGCACCCGAGCCCGCCCCGTTGCTCACAGCGCGGGGACGCACTGCGCGGCTCACCATTGATCGGAGTATTTATCATGGCCAAGACCGATTCCCCCAAGCGCCGTAGTACCAAGGACGAGGATGCCGACCAGCTTTCCCAAACCCAGGGCGACGACACGGCACGCGACGAAGAGACCGACACCGACGCCACCGGTGAGCAGGTCGCCCCCCCCGTCCCTGCCCCCCCCGTGGCCAAGCCTGAGCGGCCTCGTGCTCACACCGATGAACAGCTCGAAGCCGAAACCCAAGAACGCTACGAGCAGGCTAAGAAGCAGGACCTCACCGTCCGCGACCTGCAGAAGTTGACGGTCGAGGCCTTGCACACGCTCGCCGACAAGGAAGGCGTCACGGACTACGACGACCTCAAGAAAGACATCCTGATCTTCAAGATTCTGCAAAAGCACATCGCCAAGCAGGGCCTGATGTACGGCGACGGCGTGCTGGAAATTCTGCCCGACGGCTTCGGCTTCCTGCGCAGCCCCGAGTTTTCCTATCTGGCCTGCCCCGATGACATTTACGTCTCGCCCAGCCAGATTCGCCGCTTCGGCTTGAAGCCCGGCCACATCGTTCAAGGCACCATCCGCCCGCCCAAGGAAAGCGAACGCTACTTCGCCCTCCTGCGCGTCGATGCGGTCAACGGCCTGCCACCCGATGCCTTGAACGACATGACGACCTTCGAGGACCTCACGCCGCTGCACCCCGATCAACGCTTCGTGCTCGAAACCAAGATCGAGGAAAGCATCGAGATGCGCATCGTGGACTTGGTGACGCCCTTGGGTCGCGGCCAGCGCGGCCTGATCGTCGCACCGCCCCGCACCGGCAAAACCGTCCTGCTCCAGAAGATGGCCAAGTCCATCATCACCAACTACCCCGAGGTCAAAGTCATTGTGCTGCTCATCGACGAGCGGCCTGAGGAAGTCACCGACTTCCGCGCCAACACGCCCAAGGAAGTGGAAGTGGTGGCCTCGACGTTTGACGAAAGTACCAGCCGGCATGTGCAAGTCTGCGACATTGTCAGCGAGAAGGCCCGCCGCATGGTCGAGTTCGGTCAGCACGTGGTTATTCTCATGGACTCGCTGACCCGCATGGCCCGCGCCTACAACGCCGAGATGCCCCACTCCGGCAAGATCGGCACCGGCGGTCTGGACACCAGCGCCATGCAGCGGCCCAAGAAGTTCTTCGGCTCGGCACGCGCCATCGAGAACGGCGGGTCGCTGACCATCCTGGCCACCGCGCTCATCGACACCGGCTCCAAGATGGACGACATCATCTTCGAGGAGTTCAAGGGCACCGGCAACGCCGAGTTGCACCTCGACCGCCGCTTGGTTGAAAAGCGTGTCTGGCCCGCCATCGACATCAGCGCCAGCGGTACCCGCCGCGAAGAATTGCTGCTGGACCCGCAGGAATTGAAGCTCGTCTATCGCCTGCGCAAGGTGCTGGCGGACATGAACCCCGTCGAGGCCATGGAACTGCTCAAGAGCCGCCTGGGCAAGGTCAAGACCAACGCCGAGTTCCTCCTGACGATGAACTTGGATTGACGTCGAACAACAATCGGAGCCGAGGGGCGTAAGCCCCCGGACGATCAAGCCTGGGCGCAACGCGCGCCCAGGCTTTTTTTCTCCTCGATTTTCTCACGCATGCAATGGATACCGCTCACGCCACGTTCTAAGATTGGCCGATAACTGGAATCTTGGGGGACATTCAAGGCACGCGCTTGTGAAACGTAAATGCGACCACTGCGACCGGCCCGCGACGCATCACTCCGTGGAGATCGTCAAGGGCCAGAAGATCGAAAAAAACCTTTGCGACCAGCACGCTCTGGCCGCGGGGTTGGCCATTAAAGCCATCCACACGCCCATCAACGAACTACTGACCAGTTTCGTCAAAAAACACAGCGGCGTCGCTGTCCACAAAGACCTCCTCTGCGAAAACTGCGGCCTCTCCTTTTCCGACTTCCGCGAAAACAGTCTCATGGGTTGCCCGGAGTGTTACCAAGCCTTCGAGGAGCAGCTCAGCCCGCTCTTGGAACGGGCGCATGAGGGCGGCACGCATCACATCGGCAAGGTTCCCCGCCGGGCCGGCGCGGGTGAGCAGCGTCAGCAGAAGTTGCTGCAAATGCGCAAGCGTTTGACCGAAGCGGTGGCGGGGGAGGATTACGAGGCGGCCGCCAAGTGGCGCGATGAAATCCGCGACTTCGAGGAGACACGTTGATGCGGAACCTTCAGGAGATCACCAATCACGCTGGCGAGTGGCTTCGCGGCGCTGGGCCTCACAGCGAAATCGTCATCAGCAGCCGAGTGCGCATGGCGCGGAACTTGGCGGGCTTTCCCTTCGTCAGCCGCTGCAATCGCCGCCAGCGTGCCGAGGTGGTGCAGCGGGTCAAGGCCCAGGTGCTCGAAGGCAAACTGGCCGAGGAAATGCTCTGGGTGGACATGCCCCAGGCCACGGAACTTGATCGTCAGTTGCTCGTCGAGCGGCATCTCATCAGCCGACAGTTGACCCTTGGCGAGACGGACAACCCCCGCAGTGTCGCCATCGCCGGCGATGAAACTTTCGCCATCATGGTCAACGAAGAAGATCATCTCCGCATCCAAGTGCTTCGCTCCGGCATGCAGTTGGAAAACGCTTTCGAGCAGATCACACGGATCGACGACACGCTGGAGGACGCGCTGGACTTCGCCTACTCGCCGCGTTGGGGTTATCTGACCGCCTGCCCGACCAACGTGGGCACGGGCATTCGCGTCAGCGTGATGGTGCATCTGCCCGCGTTGCGTTTGACGGGCGAGATTGAAAAAGTTCGCCGCGCCGCCAAGGACATGCACTTGGCGGTTCGCGGCTTGTTTGGCGAGGGTTCCGACGCCCTGGGCGACCTGTTCCAGATCTCCAACCAGACGACCTTGGGCAAGAGCGAAGAGGAAGTGCTCGAAGCCTTCCAGCGCACCATCGTGCCGCAGATCATCGCGTATGAACAGCAGGCCCGCCAAGCGTTGTTGAAACAACGGCCCGCGCTATTGGACGACAAAATCTGGCGCGCCTGGGCGATGCTTTCCAATGCCCGCGTCATGGGCACGGATGAAGTGCTGTCGCTGCTTTCGCATCTGCGGCTGGGGGTGAACCTCGGTCGCATCGATTGCGTGGACATCCCCACCATCAACGAGTTGTTCCTGCTCACGCAGCCGGCGCACCTGCAAAAGCTCACCGGTTGCGAGATGGATCAGGCTACCCGCCGCGAAGCCCGCGCCAAGCTCATCCGCCAGCGTTTGGCGACGACTTGAACGGCACGGGATGGGTGCATTGCCTTGGAATGGATGCCACACAGCATCCCGCTTCGGGTGCTGTGTGTCGGCTAGAACTTTACCAAACCAAGGGCAACGACCGTGTGATCGGATGACAAGGGTCAAACGTACACAGCACCCTGTCGGGATGCTGTGTGGCACCGTTTTTCGCATTCCCTTTCAGAAACATGACGCAACCTAATTCCACCACCGTCACGGATCATTCATCAGGCACCCACCTCGGCCACCCCGCGGATCGTGGCCACCTGCTCACCGAGCAACGTCTCCCTGCTTCGGCGAATCTTGACGCACTGCCCAGCGCGGGGGTGCTGGGCGTCATCAACGATCAGGACGCGATACTCACGGCTGTGGTGCGTGAGGCGATTCCCGTCATCGCTTCCTTAGTCGATGCGGCCGTGGCGCGGATGCGGCGGGGCGGGCGGTTGATTTACCTTGGCGCGGGCACCTCGGGCCGGCTGGGCGTGCTCGACGCCAGCGAATGTCCACCGACGTTTCACTGCGAACAGGGGCTGGTGGTGGGCATCATCGCGGGTGGCGATGGCGCGTTGCGCAAGAGCAGCGAAGGGGCTGAGGATGATCCGCATGGGGCCGCGACGGAGTTGACGCGGCTCAACGTGGGCGCGGACGACACGGTGCTGGGCATCGCCGCCGGGGCCACGACGCCCTATGTGCTTGGCGCGTTGGCCTTGGCGCAACAGCGCGGCGCGATGGCGGCCCTGCTCTGCTGCGTCGATGAAACCGCCGCCCGTAAGGCGGTGGCCGACGCTCCCTTACCGGTGGAGCTGTCGCTCATCATCATCGCCCTGCCCGTCGGGGCGGAAGTGGTCACCGGCTCGACGCGCATGAAGGCCGGCACCGCCACCAAGATGGCGCTGAACATGCTCAGCACCGCCGTGTTCGTGGGCCTGGGAAAAACTTGGGGCAACCTCATGGTGGACCTTCGTGCCACCAACGCCAAACTCCGCGACCGCGCCGCCCGCATCCTCTGCGGACAATGCGATCTCCCGCGCGCCGATGCGTTGACGCTTTTGGATGAGGCCGGCGGAAAAGTGAAACTCGCTTTGGTGATGCGCCACCGCCAGCTCGACGCAAGCAAAGCGCAACGCCTACTCGATGAACACCACGGCATCCTCCTCGCCATCCTCGGCCCGCCCCGGTAGCAACTCCGAATATTTAGCCCCCGGCGGCTCGGAGCCGGGGGCCACGGGTAGCGTGCAAATTACAGGCGTCTTCCGTACCACCCCGCGTCCCGGGATGCGAAGTTTCCATTGTGATTCAGAAAGTTATCGCGGACCATGGCGCGTTGCGCGAAAGTCAGAGGGCCGTAATTTTCACGATCCCTTCGGCCCCCGGCTCAGAGCTGCCGGGGGCTAAATATTTTTGGACTTCACCCCTTGATCGTTTCTTGGCCTGGCTTCCAGTTGCAGGGGCAGAGTTCATCGGTCTGCAAGGCATCAAGCACCCGCAGCACTTCCTCGACATTGCGGCCCACCGACAGGTCGTTGATGTTCACCCAGCGAACGACACCTTCGGGGTCGATGAGGAACGTGCCGCGCAGGGCCACGCCCTTGTCGGGCACCAGCAGGCCGTAGTCCATGCTGATGCGCTTGGTGATATCGGCAAGCATGGGGTGCTTGAGGTGCTTAAGCTCGTTCTTGGAGTCGCACCAGCCCTTGTGGACGAAGTGGCTGTCGGTCGAGGCTGTGAGAAGCTCGCACTCGCGGTCGGCGAACTCGGGCAGGGCGTCATCGAAAGCCTTGATTTCCGTGGGGCAAACGAAGGTGAAGTCCATGGGGTAGAAGTAGAAGCAGAGCCACTTGCCCTTGTAGTCTTCGAGGGAGATTTCGCGGAACTGCTTGTCGGTGTTGTCGGCTTTGCGGTCGTAAGCCGTTGCCTTGAACTTGGGGGCCGGGGCGCCAACTTGAATGGCCATGAGTCAAACTCCGAAAATTGGGGTGTGGGGTGGGGAGGAAAAACGCCGGGTTCCCGTTGCAGAGCGAACCTCTTTCAGCGAGACGCAATGCTATGGTGGCAGTCGCGGAGATTCCACTGCTTGTCTGACTTGTAGCCGCGGCGTCCCTGCCGCGCGTCTTATGAATCGAACAATACGCGCGGCAATGACGCTGCGGCTGTAATAGGATGTTGTGATGCTTTCAGATGACGAGCCACTTTTTCTTGAAGTGCAACATTTTTCGCAATGGTGGGTCAAGGCCCTTGCTGGGGCGCTGTTTCTGGTGGGGATATGGATGGTCGTTGTGACCACGACGCTGCACCACGCCACTGGCCGGGTGGTACTGATCGTCGAGGGTGCCGTGGTGGGCCTGCTGATCCCCGCGTTGATCGTGAGCGCTTCCTTGACCACCCGCGTGGATAAAGCCGGCCTGTCGATCCGCTTCCGCCCGTTTCACTTGCGGCCCAAGCGCATCGACCTGTCCCAACTCGCGGATGTCCAAGCGATCACCTATCGCCCCGTTGCCGACTACGGCGGCTGGGGGATTCACTACAGCTTCAGCAAACGGGTGGGACGCGGCAAGACCTACAACGTCAGCGGCAACCGCGGCGTGAAACTCACCTTCGCCAACGGTCGGCACCTGCTCATCGGCTCGCAACGCCCTGAAGAACTGGCCGCGGCGATTTTGCAATGGTGGGATCAATCGCGCGATCAATCCGCTGAGCGCTGGGCACAGACGACGTAATTTTCACCGAAGGTGGTGGTGCCTTGCGCCGCGACGAGTTGTCGGCTGCGATCTTTCAAGTGATCGCAAGCCGCCCGCAGCGCCGTCGCCAGGGCGCGATCCGTCACGCTAGGCAGGTATTGCTCGCCCACCGCCAGTTGCCGCGCCACGATCTCGTGGCCGTAGCGGATGCCGAAGGTTTTGCTGGCGGTGACGGTGAAGCCGTCGAGTTTCAACTGTCGCAGCGTCCAACTCAAGGGATACTCGCGGTAGCTGCGATGGCCCGAAAGCGAGATGCAGGCATTGCGCAGCCGGGCCACTTCCAGCACGATTTGGCCCCAGGGCGAGTCGGTCTTTTCGGGGTAGGGTTCGAGGCCCACGATGTAAAGCCTGTCGCCCACCAGCGGCTTAAGCCTTGCAAACAGTGACGATTGAAAATAGGGCGCGAAACCCTCGACGGCCCCCAGCAGATAGTCGGCGATGACCACATCAAAACGCTCACCCGCAAGCAAGGCGTTGTCGGTCCAGTTGCCCGTGAGGATGCGATCGGTGGGACGCATGACGGAACCGACGGCCAGCTTGACCGTGCTCGCCATTTGTGGATCGCCGGTGACCGCCGCCCAACGGGTGGTCTTAAGCTTGGAAATCCAGCGCAGCGAATGCGAACCCGTGCCGGCGTCAAGCACCGCACCCCAAGGGCGGCTGCCGTGCTGCGCTTCGATGTAACCAAAGAGGGCATCGACCGAGGCGGTGTAGGTGGCGGGGGAAAAGGGCGGCTCAGCCATAGCTCGGCTCGGGCACTTGCGAAAGAACGGCGTCGATGACTTGGCGGGCGTCGATGCCCTGACCGGTGGCGGCGTAGTTGACCAGCACGCGATGGCGCAAGACCGGCATGGCGGCGCGGCGAATGTGGGCGCAATTCGGCGTCGGCTCACCGGCCATCGCCGCCAAGGCCCGCGCCGCGGCCACCAGATATTGCCCGGCGCGAGGACCGGCTCCCCACTCGACATATTGCCGCGTCTCCTCCACCGCCAGCGCGTCGGATGGCCGGGTCGCACGCGCCAGTTTCACCGCGTACTCCACCACGTGCCGACTCACCGGCATCCGCTCGATCAGGGCCGCGGCGTCCAGCAACGCGGCGCGGTCAAACACGCTCTGAACCGCCTGCGCCGCAATGCGTGGCGTCTCGGCGACGATCCGCACTTCCTCATCCAAACTCGGATAATCCATCCACAGACTGAACATGAAGCGATCAAGCTGCGCCTCGGGCAGGGCGTAGGTGCCCTCCTGCTCGATGGGGTTCTGCGTGGCCACGACGACAAACGGCGGCTCAAGCAACTGCGTGTGCCCCGCCACCGTCACCTGTCGTTCCGCCATCGCTTCGAGCAGGGCCGCCTGCGTCTTGGGCGGCGTGCGGTTGATTTCATCGGCCAGCAGTAGTTGCGTAAAGATCGGCCCGGGCACGAAGCGCAGCGAACGCTGGCCGGTGTGCGGATCTTCCTGAATCAGCTCCGTGCCCAGAATGTCGCTGGGCATCATGTCGGGTGTGAATTGCACGCGGCGAAAACCCAAGTCCAAGGCCCGCGCCAGCGTCCGCACCAGAAGCGTCTTGGCCAAGCCGGGCACGCCCACAATGAGCATGTGGCCTTGGCAGAGCAGGGCGGTCAGGAGGTCTTCGACCGCTTCATCCTGCCCGACGATGACGCGGCGAATCTCTTGCCGCAGACGATCACACCGTTGGCCGATGGCGTCGAAGCGGGCGAGGTCGTCGTTGGATGAAGCGGCCTGGGGCATGGCCATAAGGATACCTGATGCGGTTAATCAAACAGGCTTGGCGCATTGCGTTTCACGCCACGACGAGGCCGGCGCTGATGAGGGGCGGGACGAGGGGTGGATTCCGTGACAGCTTTAACTGGGCATGAATCGGACGACGGTTGCGTCGATAACGCGGCGTCATCCGCATCCACCGTGCTGCGCAAGCGGCCCTCGGCCAGCACCGTCGTGATCCGTTGCCCCGGTGTCGCATCGACGGAACGCTTGAGCACATGACCATCGGGGCCAAGGGTGAAGGAGTAACCGCGTTGCAAAACGTTGTGCGGATTCACGGCCGCGAGTTGCCGTTGCAGGGCATCGAGCCGTTGACGCATGGCGGCAACCTGTCGCGGGGCACCGCTTTGCAGGCGCGGAGCAAGCAGATCGAGTTGATGCGTGGCGCGACTCAGGTGGCCGGGCATGGCGGCGTTCAATTCGCTTGACACGCGCTCCAAAGCTTGCCGCGATTGCCGCATCAACCCCGGCAGGGCGGTGGTGAGCCGTTGGTTCAGCGTTTCGACCCGCTGCCGCAATGGAAGCAGTGCCCCTTGCGGGCGGCGAAACATTGGCAGGCGGGCAATGGCCTCGACATGTTGTCGGCTCTGCGCCAAATGCCGCTGCGTCATCATGGTCAGCCGTTGCGACATCTGCTCAATCTGCTGCCCCAAGGCACGCGCATCGGGAATGAGCATCATGGCCGCCTGCGTGGGTGTCGCGGCCCGTATGTCGGCCACCAACTCCGCGATGGTGGTGTCCACCTCGTGCCCAATCGCCGCGACCACCGGCAATCGGCAGCGATAAACGGCGTCGGCCACCACACGCTCGTTAAAAGCCCACAAATCCTCAATGCTCCCGCCCCCGCGGGTGAGAATGATGCCTTCGATGCCTAGCCGCGGGCCGTGCCGCGAAAGCGCCTCGATGGCCCGCGCCACCTGTGGCGCGGCCTCCGGCCCCTGCACCCGCACATCCACCAAGTGCAATCGACACCCCGGCCAGCGCCGCGACGCGGTGTTGATCACATCCTGCAAGGCCGCGCCACTGGCGGAAGTCACCACCGCGATGTGGCAAGGCAGCAACGGCAGCGGCTTCTTGCGCTCAAGGGCGAAATACCCCAGCCCGCGAAGCTCCTCCATCAGTTGCCGCAGCCGCAGTTCAAGCTCGCCTTGGCCCACAGGCTCGATGCGATCGACGTAGAGTTGCAGGTTGCCCTGCCCGGCGAAGTAATCGAGCCGACCCGTGACCACCACCTTCAAGCCATCGGCCATGCGAAAGCGCAGCCTGCGGAGATTGGTGGCGAAGCAAACGCAGCGCACGGCCGCGGCTTGATCCTTGAGTGAAAAAAAACAGTGCGTCCGCAGCGAGCAGTTGGAAACCTCGCCCACCACCCGCACCGTCGCCGGCGTGTGTTCCGCCAGCACGTCCTTGATGAGCGAAGAAAGCTGGGTGACGGTCATGGCCCCGGCCCCACCCCCGCCCCCGGATGTGCCGCCTGATGTGCCCCCGGCCCCGGAAGTGCTTTCGCTCCCGCGACCCGGTTGATCGGTGGCCTTGGCGGAAGCCTGGGACTGCTTCAGCCCATCGTCCCGAGAATCAGTGAAGGGTGACGGTTCTTCCGCGGGTGACGGTGAGGTGGCTTGGAACTTGAAAGGCAATCGCGCCATGGGCACATGGTAACGCGCTGCGGCAGTCGCCCCCGTCAAAAACGCGGTTTGATTTTCCGCCGGTTGTCGCTAGCATGGTGGTCTTGTTGCGACCCCGCTTGACCGGGCTTCAACCTCCGGTTGGAAACGGTCGAAAAACAGTGTAATCGCCGCCCTAGCTCAGTTGGTAGAGCACACCCTTGGTAAGGGTGAGGTCGAGGGTTCGAGTCCCTTGGGCGGCTTTTTCCTTTCTTGCCCGCTGGATCAAGCCTCTTGGCCCGGCTGGCGACCCCATGATCCCCGCGTCATTTTCAGGATTTCTTGGCGTCAAGTCGCCGCGTGAGTTCCCCGCCCCGCTCCACCGCCAAACGGATGATTTCACAGATGCGGGTGATTTCCGCTTGCCCCACGGCCGTGCCGTTGGGCACCAGCAGCACGCGCTGGCAGACTTCCTTGGTTCGCGGCAAAAGCATGTGAGCGTGAGGTTGAAACGAGCGGTACGGCTCCATGCGGTGGCAGCCGGGGAAAAAGTATCGCCGCGCCAGCACGTTCTCGGCCCAGAGCACTTCAATCAACCGATCCCGGCTGATGCCCGCCTTGGCCTCATCGACCTCAAAGACGATGTATTGATAGTTGCGTTTCTCCTCTTCATTCCAAGCCCGGCAGGTGAGGCCCGGCAGGCCCGCCAACTCATCGCGGTACTGATGGTAATTGCGGCGATTGGTGGCGATGAACTCGTCGAGGCTTTCAAGATTGACCAGCCCCACCGCGGCTGAAAGCTCGTTCATCTTGCCGTTGGTGCCGATGTAAATGACGTTGTCGAACCCGGCGAAGCCGAAGTTGGTCATCAGGCGGATTTTCTTGGCCAGGTCGTCGTCGTTGGTGAGGATCGCGCCGCCTTCGGTGGTGTTAAAGAACTTGGTGGCGTGGAAGCTCATGACTTCCGCGATGCCGTGCCCGCCGATCATCTTGCCCTGACGCGAGCAGCCGAAGGCGTGGGCGGCATCGTAGGCGAGTTTGAGGTTGTGCTTTTTCGCCACGGTTTCCAAGGCCTCGGTGTCGCAGGGTTCGCCCCAGACATGCACGCCGATGATGCCGGTGGTGTGCGGGGTGATGAGTTCCTCGATGCGGGCCGGGTCGATGTTGTGGGAGTCGGGGCCGACATCGCAGAAGACGGGCTTGGTCTGCTGCCATTGCAAGGCGTGGGCGGTGGCGATGAAAGTGAAGGAGGGGACGATGACCTCACCGGTCATGCCCGCGGCCCGGGTGAGGATTTCCAGGGCGATGGTGGCGTTGCAAAAGGCGATGCAGTTTTTGACGCCGAGCATGGCGGCGAGTTTGGCTTCGAGTTCCTGCACCATCGGGCCGTTGTTGGAAAGCCAGCGCCGCTCAAACACGCCGTCGATGCGTTCCATGAGCCGCTTGCGGTCGCCGAGGTTTGGCCTGCCGACGTGTAGCGGTTGCTCAAAGGCGGGATTGCCGGAGAAGATGGCGAGTTGGTCGAGGTTTGATCGTGTTGCGGGCATGGGATGCTCGAAGGGCTTGCGGGAGTGCTTCTGGGCTTTTGTGAACTCACAGTGGGTCTTGTTGAATAACGGTCAAGTTGGCTGATGACTTGAGCAGCGTCCAATCGCAACCGCGGTGCGTCATCAGAATACCCAGTGGGCCGGTCGTTCACACCTCCAGCACCATGCGGGCCGGGTCTTCGAGCGTCTCCTTGACGCGAATGAGGAACTGCACCGCCTGACGACCATCGACGATGCGGTGGTCGTAGGTCAGGGCCACGTACATCATGGGGCGGATGACGATGCGGTCTTCGACGACGACGGGGCGTTTCTGGATGGTGTGCATGCCCAGCACGCCGGATTGGGGCGGGTTGACGATGGGGGTTGACAGCAGCGAGCCGAAGACCCCGCCGTTGGTGATGGTGAACGTGCCGCCCTTGAGGTCGTCGAGCGTGATGCGGTTGTCCCGCGCCTTGCCAGCCAAGTCGTTGACCGCTTTTTCGACCTCGGCAAAGGAAAGATTCTGGGCGTCGCGGATGACGGGCACGACCAAGCCGCGCTCGGTGCTGACGGCAATGCCGATGTCGAAATAGTTGCGAAAGGCGATGTGATCGCCGCGAATCTCGGCGTTGAGTGCCGGGAAACGGCCGAGGGCTTCGATGGTCGCCTTGATGAAGAAGGACATGAAGCCGAGCTTCACACCGTACCGTTTTTCGAAGGTCTCGCGGTGCAGGTCGCGCAGTTGCAGCACCCGCGACATGTTGATTTCGTTGAAGGTCGTCAGCAGCGCCGCGTTGTGCTGCGCTGCCAACAGCCGCTCAGCGATGCGCTTGCGAATTGGTGTCATGGGCACGAGGTCTTCCTCCCGACCATCGGCTGAGGCCACAGCGGCGGGGGGGTTGGCGGCGGTTGTCTTCTCCTTCACCTTCTCTTTTCCCTTCTCCTTTACTTCCTTCTGACCCTCTTGAGCGGCGGGTTCCTCCCCCTCATTGTCTTCCGCGCCACCATCCCCGGCATCGCTTTGCTCCTTCACCGCTTGCTTTGCGACAGTTTCCTTCCGCTCTTCCCGCTTCGCGGATCCCTCTGCTTCATCACTTTCTTCCTTCGCATTCCCGTCTTCGGAAGAAGCTTCCGCCGATTCATCCGCCTCGCGTTCCTCAGTCTCAACCGAATCTTCCTTCCCATCAGGCGCATCATCCCCACGGCTCTCTTCGATGCGGGCGATGACCTCACCCACGTTGCCCGTTTCGCCCTTCTTCTTGAGGATTTCCGCAATCACACCGGAAGCGGGCGAAGGCAGCTCAAGGTTCACCTTGTCGGTTTCCAATTCGACCAAGGTCTGGTCTTTCTTCACGCGGTCGCCTTGTTTGACCTGCCATTGGCCCAAGGTGGCCGTGGTGATGGATTCGCCGACTTCGGGGATGGTGACATCAATGGACATGGATTCGCTCCGTCATTTTCGATTGGTTTGTTCGACCCGCCCCAAGGCGTTGTCAAGGATGGCTTGCTGCTCGCGTTTGTGCATGGTGGATGACCCCGTGGCAGGACTGGCGCTTTCCCGCCGGGACACGCAGCCCAGGTGGCGACAGTCGAAGCGCCGGTCGCACGCCAATGTCGCCGCCAAGTACGGCCAAGCCCCCATGTTCCGCGGCTCCTCCTGCACCCACAACACCGTCGCCTCGGCGGGATATTTCTTCACAGCCTGGGTGAGTTCCTCCAGCGGCAGCGGGTACAGCTGCTCCAAGCGAATGATGGCCACATCCTCCCGCTTGCCTTCCTCGCGGGCCGCCAGCAGGTCGTAATAAATCTTGCCACTGCACATCAGCACCCGCGTCACCTTGGAAGCGTCCTTCACCGTTTCATCGCCCAGCACGTGTGCGAAGTGACCCGCGCTCAATTCATCGAGCGTTGAAGTGACCCGCTCATGCCGCAGCAGGCTCTTGGGCGTCATCACGACCAGCGGCTTGCGCAACGGTCGCAGCACTTGGCGACGCAGCAGATGGAAATACTGCGCCGGCGTGGTGGGGTTAACCACTTGGATGTTTTCTTCGGCGCCCAGCACCAGCCAGCGTTCGAGCCTCGCCGACGAATGCTCCGGCCCTTGCCCTTCAAACCCATGCGGCAAGAGCAACGTCAGGCCTGAAAGACGGTTCCACTTGTCCTGCCCGCTGGTGATGAACTGATCGATGATGACCTGGGCCGCGTTGACGAAGTCGCCGAACTGTGCCTCCCACAGCACCAGCCCTTCGGGCATGTCCAGGCTGTAGCCGTATTCGTAACCCAGCACCGCCGCTTCCGACAGCGGGCTGTTGGCGATTTCCACCCGCGCCTGTTGGGCATCGACATGCGCCAGCGGCATGAACGGATGTCCGTCTTCGTGATCGTGCAGCACCGCGTGGCGCTGACTGAACGTGCCTCGGGCGCTGTCTTGGCCGGTCATGCGAATAGGCACGCCTTGAGCCGCCAACGACGCCAAGGCCAGCGCCTCGGCCGCGGCCCAATCCAGCCCCGCTTCCCCCCGCCCCATCGCCCGCCGATGTTCAAGAAACTTCTCCAACTTGCGATGAACGGTGAACCCTTCGGGCAGCGTGGTGAGACGCTCCAGCAATTCCACCAACCGGGCTTTATCAACGCCGGGTTGTGTTTCGACACTTTGCGGATTGGCTTGGCCGGTGTAGGGCGACCAGCAGGCCTTGTATTGATGATGGTCTTCCACGACAGGGTTGTTCACAGTTTCGGCTGATTCATCCACCTGCTCTGTCCGTTTCTTGGCCTCCGCCAAGGCTTCTTCCAACTCCCGACCATAAGCCTCGTGAAACGCCTTGGCCTCCGCTTCATCGACATCGCCCAGTTCCACCAGATGTTTCAGGTATGAATCCCGCACCGGGGGACGCTGGCGCACCGCCTTGTACAACACAGGCTGGGTGAAGGCCGGCTCATCGCCCTCGTTGTGACCGCGCCTGCGATAGCAATACATGTCCACGATCACATCCCGGCGAAACTTGTCGCGGAAGTCCATCGCCAAATCCACCACCCGCATCACCGCCTCGGGGTCCTCGCCGTTAACATGAAAAATCGGGCTTTGCAGCATCCGCGCCACATCGGTGCAGTAGGGTGTTGAGCGCCCCTCGCTTGGCCCGGTGGTGAAACCGATTTGATTGTTGACGATGACATGGAGCGTCCCGCCGGTGAAATAGGCGGGCAGTTGGCTGAGGTTGAGAAGTTCCTGCACGATGCCTTCGCCGGCGAAAGCGGCATCGCCGTGAATCATGATCGCCATGCTTCGCCGTCGCTTGGCATCCCCCACGCGATCCTGCTTGGCGCGAACCCGCCCCAAGGCCACGGGGTTGATGAACTCCAAGTGGCTGGGGTTGAAGCACAAAGACAGATGCACTTCCTTGTCTTGAATCGTTTGCCAATCGTGGCTGTAACCCTTGTGATACTTCACATCCCCGGCGCCGGGCGTGGCGGTGGGGTCGTGCCCCTCAAACTCCGCGAAGATGTCCGCCAGCGGTTTGCGCATGATGTTGGCCAGCACGTTCAAGCGCCCGCGATGGGGCATGGCCAGCACCAGTTGCCGCACGCCTTGCGTCGAAGCCTTGTCGATAGCGAGGTCCAGCAGGGGAATGAGCGTCTCGGCACCTTCGAGGGAAAAACTCTTGGCGCCGATGTAGTGCCGCTGAATGAACTGCTCAAAAGCCGCGGCGTCCGACAAACGCTTGACGATGCGCCGTTGCCGGTCGTGTGGCACTTCGATGCGGTTCTCCGTCCCTTCCATGCGTGCTTGAAGCCACCGGCGAATCGCCAAGTCATCAATGTGCATGAACTGCACGCCGATGCTCCGGCAATAGGTGTTGCGCAGCAGGGAGAGAATCTGTTGGAGCGTCAGCGTTCGCTGGCCGGCTCCACCTTCGGATTCGTCACCGGTGTCGAAGGTAAATCTTCGCGTGAGATCGGCTTGGGAGAACCCGGCCGCGGTCGGGTCGAGCTCAACGGGTTGCGGGTGCGGCTGACCCAGCGGATCGAGTCGGGCGATGATGTGGCCCCGGACGCGGTAATTGCGAATGAGTTGATCCAACCGATGCTGGAGTTGGGCCGTCGCGGTTTCATCGCTCGCCGACGGTGCCGCCACCGCTCCGCCTTCACCGTTCCCGATCAGTTGATGCCCGTTGCCATGAAAGATGCTTTGCGGTTTGAATCGCGGCTCAAGCCGTGGCATCGACGCATCGACGTTGCCCTGTGTTCCCGCCAGCGTTCGCAGCGTCGAATGCCACTCCGCGGGTACGCTTTGCGGATCGCGCAAAAACGCCAAATAAAGGCTTTCGAGATACCCCAAGCTCAACGCATTGGCTTCGCGGCCCGCGGCTTCCCTGGCATCCTCGGCTTCGCTACGCGGAGTCGCTTCGCCGTTGGCAATGTCTTGCTTCCGTTTTGTCACTGACTTGCTCATCGCAGGATGGTAGCGCGGCCAGCAGCACGATTCCGCACAGGCGGCAACGGCGACACGGGACTGCGACCCCTGACACGCGTCAGGGTTCCCAACAGCCCGCCGACATGCAGGCATCGTTGCAGACGATGGTCAAACGCTTCGACCGTGTTGCCGCGCAACCGGGCGACCGTTTCGCCCACGAGATGCCGCGCTATCATGACCGGGCGGCCAGCCACTTGCCTCAACACCTGCCGGGCGTTCCAAGGCTCCTTGATGTAAACCAGCGACCGCCCCAATCCCTCGGCCACCCGCAAGAGGTAATCCTTCTCGATCCGTGGGGCTGCAACCCAATGGCGAATACTGGCCGCGGGATTGAACCATGCTGTGAATCCTTCCCGCAAGGCGCGGCGGATGAAGTCGGTTTCCTCCGCCCCCAGCAGTTGACTGCCCTGTCGTCCCAGCCCCCCGCGAAACCCGCCGATGGCTTGGGGCACGCTGCGCCGCATGGAAAAGTTGCACCCGATGATGTCCCCCTCGCGTTGCGTGCGCTGCGCGGCTGGGCCGTGCTCGCAGGCTGACAACAGCGCCAAGGCCGTAGGCCCCAGCCAGTCGGGTGGATCGACTTCGCCCCAACACAAATCGACCTGACCGCCCACCAAGTCGGCGTTATGCTCGATGTACGGACGCAGATGCTCGATGAGCCAATCGGGCCCGACCTCCACATCGTCATCGAGAAAAATCACGATGTCTCCCCGCGCCTCGACCAAGGCCCGGTTCCGCGCCGCGGCCAAGCCCGGCTCCATCTCCTCCACCACCCGCAAAGGCATCGGCAACCACGCCTCCGCCTCCTTGACCAACGCCACGGTCCCATCCGTGCAAGCGTTGGCCACCACCAGCGCCTCTACCGCGATTTCCGGCAAGGTCAACTGCGCCAGACTCTCCAGCGTCCGCTGCAGCAACACCGCACGGTTGTGCGTGCAAATTGCAATGCACATGGACCGTGGTTGTTGTTGGGAAGTCGTGGCACTATCCATGTGACTAATGCTACCTTCTTCCATCCAATGACGACGTACTTATTGGGATGACAGGCGATGTCGACCATCATGCCGGCGACTTGTGACTATCATTCCAGCCCATGCCCCGCACCCACGCCACGCCCCAGCCCGCCGGTTCCACGTCCACTGACGAAGCGGCTTGGACGACCGCCGATCTGGCATCGCCGCATCTGGCGCAAGACAAGGCTTCGCGGGTGCAACGGATGTTTTCCGCCATCGCCCCTTCATATGACTTGAACAACCGTCTGCATTCCCTGTGGCGCGATCAGGCCTGGCGACGAGCGGCGGTGAAACTCGCCCAAGTCCATGCCAGCGATCAGGTGCTGGATGTGGCCTGTGGCACCGGCGATCTGACGATGGCGTTTTCCCGCGCGGGGGTGGCCGGGGCGATGGGCATCGACTTCACCTTCAACATGCTGGCCATCGCCCGGCGAAAGGCCGCGACGATTCGTGGAGGTGACGGCGTGACGCCGCTTTACGCCACGGGTGACGCCATGCGTCTACCGCTGCCAAATGCCTGCGTGGACGTGGTGAGCATCGCCTTTGGCATTCGCAACGTGACCGATCCGGCAGCGGCCATTGCCGAGTTTCACCGCGTGCTGCGGCCCGGCGGGCGGCTGGTCATCCTCGAGTTCAGCCTGCCGCGCAATCGGCTCATGCGGGGGCTCTACCAGTTTTATTTCGTCCACATCATGCCTCGCACCGCCGCCTTCATCGCCCGCGACCGCAGCGGCGCTTACGCCTACTTGCCACGTTCGGTCAACACCTTCATCGACCGCGCCGAGATGACCCGACTGATGCAACGCGCGGGCTTCGCAAGCGTGAGTCTCAAACCGCTGACCTTGGGCATCGCCGTGTTGTATCGTGGCGTGAGATAACTGATTGCCGTGATGGTGGCGGGGCGATGAAAAACATTGATGCAAAGGCGGGCCGATGAAAGCGCAACTGCTCAAAGCTTGGGATCGACTGCGGTCGAGTTTTTGGTTTCTGCCGACACTCATGGCGCTGGCCTCGGCGGTGCTGGCGTTGATCACGGTGGCCCTGGATGAGGCCGTGGCGGATGAATGGCTGCGCGGAAGTGGGTGGTTCTACTCCGGCGGACCCGAGGGGGCGGGCGTGGTGCTGGGCACCATCGCCGGCTCCATGATTACCATCGCAGGCGTGGTTTTTTCCTTGACGCTCGTGGCGCTGTCACTGGCCTCCTCGCAGTTCGGGCCGCGCCTATTGCGCAATGTCATGCGCGACACCTCTAACCAGATCACGCTGGGAACCTTCATTGCCACCTTTCTCTACTGCCTGCTGGTGCTGCGAACCGTCAAGCAGGGAGATGATCCTTTCGTGCCTCATCTGTCGGTGACCGTGGGCGTACTGTTCGCCGTCGCCAGCTTGGGGGTGTTGATTTATTTCATTCATCACGTGGCGGTGGCGATCCAGGCTGATGATCTCATCACCCGTGTTCATCGTGAGCTGTTGCGGGGCATTGATCAGATTTTCCCGGAATCGATGGGTCACGGTCTGTCGCCGGATGCGACATTGAAGGCGGAACTGCCGGCCAACTTTGATGCCGAGGCTCTGCCGATTCCCGCGAGAGGGGATGGCTACGTTCAGATTGTGGACGGCGATGCGTTGATAAAGTTGGCCACCGAACACGATTTGGTGATTCGTCTGGAGAATCGGCCGGGGCAATATGTGATCAAGGGCGTGGCCGTGGCGCGGGTCTGGCCCGGCGGGGGGGTGGATGAAGAATTGCAAGATCGGATTTTGGCGACGTTTGCCTTGGGCGATCAACGCACCTCGGCTCAGGATGTCGAGCATTCGGTGCATCAACTGGTGGAGATCGCGGTGCGGGCTTTGTCGCCGGGCATCAACGATCCCTTCACCGCCATGACCTGCGTGGATCGCTTGGGGTCGGCTCTGCATCGGCTGGCGCAACGGGATGAGCCAGCGGCATATCGCTTTGATGAACGAGGCGGGCTGCGGGTGGTGACGCGGGGCACGACCTTCACCGGCATGGCCGACGCGGCGCTAAATCAGATTCGCCAGTACGGCCACCAGAGCGCGGCCGTGCTCATCCGCATGATGGAAACGATCACCGTGGTGGTGGAGGTCGCTTCAAGGGCTGCGGATCGCGCCACCTTGCGCAAGCACGCCGACATGATCGCCCGCGCGGGTGAGGAAGGGTTGCCGGAAGAGGAGGACCGCCGGTCGCTCAAAGAGCGTTACGCGAAGTTTCACAAAGCGTTGGAAGGGAACGGGGCGTCGAATTGAAAGAAGGGACAACCTGAAAGAGACGGTGCCACACAACATCCCGTTTCGGGTGCTGTGTGCCGCTTGGGAATGATTCCGTAAATCTAAAAAAGAGCAATGGGACGGGTACGTCAGTGGCAGACCGCACACAGCACCCTAAGCGGGATGCTGTGTGGCACCGATCATTTTTCCGCTCACCCCCTCACCTTGTCACCCACTCACCCCTTCACCCACTCACTCATTCCTCGACGCGCTCGATCAACCAGTATTCCAACTCCACCGGTGTGGCCCGGCCGAAGATGGTGACGATGACGCGAACCTTGCCTTGATCCGGCAACAGTTCATCCACGGAGCCTTCCATGCTTTCGAAGGGGCCTTCGCGGATTTTGACGTGATCGCCCTTGGAGAACTCCATCTTGACTTGCGGAGCTTCCTCCGGGGGCTTGGAGGCGGCGAGCATCTTTTCGATTTCGGGAATCGACATGGGGCTTGGCCGACCCGCGGTGCCGATGAAGTCGCCCACGCCCGTCGTTTCCTTGATGAGGAAGAAAATATCTTGGGGGATGCGCCCATCCTCTTCGAGTTTCATTTCAACGAAAACGTAGCCGGGGTAGAGCTTTTTGAGGGTGATCCGCTGCTTGCCGCCCTTGATGGTCTTGACCTTTTCGGTGGGCACCAGGATGCGGTTGACCAGCGCGGTGAAACCTTCGATTTTGATTTTGCGAAGGAGGGTTTCGCGGACGGAGTCTTCCTTGTTGGAAGCCACGCGCAGAACAAACCAGTTCATGCCGGGCATGACCATGGGTTCATCGGCTGCGATCTGGTCTTTGACTTCGTTGTCGGCCATGGGGCCATTTCCTTCGCGGTAACGTGGAGTTTGGTTGACGCGCCAAGCGGCGGGATGGTGAGGCGGGGTCGGGGGAGATTAGCCCAAGAGGCCCTTTAAGATCGAGACGTCAGCATCGAGAATGTGGATGATGACGAAGAACTCGGCAAAGGCAATGTCGAGGACGAAGATCAAGGCCGCCATCATGAACGTGCCGCAGACGACGACCCAGGTCGAGCCGAAGAGTTCGCGTTGGGAAGGCCAGTTGACCTTGCGCATCTCGGCTTCGGTGGCGATCATGAAATCGACGATGCGGGGCTTGTTGAGCAGGTACCAGAGCAGGGCGGCGACGGCGACGATCAGGCCGACGCCGACGACCATTTTGATGGTGCCGATGTTGGCGGAGTGCAGACCGCTGAGTTCGCCCATGAGCCAATAGACCATGTAAAGGGTCAGCAGGCCCGCGCCGATGGCGGTGAGCAGTCGAGTCCATTTGCCCTGCCCGGGCTTGTAGATGGCAAAAGCCACGTGTGTCCCTTGTGTGGTGACGGCTTGTGGGCCGAGTTTGTGAGGTTGACGCCGCGGGTGGTGCCCGTCATGCGCCGGCGTCCTGGGTTCCGGGGGCCAACACGGGCGGAGGGAATCGAACCCGCAACCTGCCGCTTTGGAGACGGCCGCTCTGCCAATTGAGCTACGCCCGTTCGAGAGAATAAAGTCTTGAGTCCTGAGTCTTGAGTCTTGAGATTTTTGGAACGTGGGTCGGCGGCTTCAACCCCTCAAGACTCACCCCTCAAGACTCAAGACCAACTCTTATTTACGTTTGATCTTGTGCAGTGTGTGCTTGCGCAGCCGCGGCGAATACTTTTTGAAGCCCTCTTTGAGCTTCTCGGGCATTCCACCTTTTACGTTGACCGGCGTGCGATAGTTCAGATCGCCGGTCTCCGTGCATTGCAGCCACACATATTCAACCGCCATTGACTTGGCCATGTTTCACCTGGTTCTTCTAAAAAGCCTTGGACGAGCCGCGATGAGGCTTGTGCGGTTCCTCGCAAGAGGGCGGCACATTCCATCATCGCGGCTCGCCAAATGGCAGTGCGTTAAGTTTACTCGAGCACCTTGGTCACCACGCCAGCGCCGACGGTGCGGCCACCTTCGCGGATGGCGAAGCGAAGCTGCTCTTCCATGGCCACCGACTTGCCCAGCGTGATTTCCATCTGGATGTTGTCGCCGGGCATGCACATCTGCACGCCTTCGGGCAGCTTGGTCTCACCCGTCACGTCGGTCGTGCGGAAGTAGAACTGGGGCTTGTACCCGCTGAAGAACGGCGAGTGGCGACCACCTTCTTCCTTGGTCAGCACGTACACCTCGGCGTTGAACTTGGTGTGGGGCGTGATCGAGTTGATCTTCGCCAACACCTGCCCACGCTCCAGATCGTCCTTTTCCACGCCGCGGAGCAGAGCGCCAACGTTGTCGCCGGCCTGGCCGCGATCCAAGGTCTTGTTGAACATTTCCACGCCGGTCACGACGGTCTTCTTGCCCTTGGGAGCGCCCAGACCGACGATTTCGACTTCGTCGCCGACCTTCACCACGCCGCGTTCGATGCGGCCGGTGCCCACCGTGCCACGACCCTTGATCGAGAACACGTCCTCGATGCTCATGAGGAACGGCTTGTCCGTCTCACGCACGGGTTCGGGAATGGCGGTGTCAATGGCTTCCATCAGTTCCGTGATGCACTTGGTGGCTTCGGGATCCGTGGGGTTGTTCAGCGCCTTGACGGCCGCGCCCTTGATGATCGGAATGTCGTCGCCGGGGAACTTGTATTTGGAGAGCAGCTCGCGGACTTCGAGTTCGACGAGTTCGAGCAACTCGGGGTCATCGACCAGATCGACCTTGTTGAGGAACACAACCAAGGCCGGCACGTTCACTTGGCGGGCCAGGAGGACGTGCTCACGGGTCTGGGGCATCGGGCCGTCGGCGGCCGACACCACCAGAATCGCGCCGTCCATCTGGGCGGCACCGGTGATCATGTTCTTGACGTAATCGGCGTGGCCGGGGCAGTCCACGTGGGCATAGTGCCGCTTCTCCGACTCATACTCCACGTGCGACGTGGCGATGGTCAGAATCTTCGTCGGGTCACGACGGCCTTCCTTTTCCGAAGCCTTGGCGACTTCGTCGTAGGCCTTGAAAGTGGCCAGACCCTTGGCGGCCTGCACGGCGGTGATCGCCGCGGTCAAGGTCGTCTTGCCGTGGTCAACGTGCCCGATTGTGCCGACGTTGACGTGTGGTTTGGTACGTTCGAATACACCCTTGGCCATCGTGACTCTCCAAAAAATTGGAACTCGTTTGGGGTCGGCGTGACTTGTGCGCCGACTCAGTTTGGTAAAACCGGATGAGCGAACCACGCCGCTCACGTCCGTTTCCCCGCCTTTGGAATCGACCTGGGCCGATGCCGTCGAACAGGGAAACGCATACTGTACCGCAACTCCCGTCGCGGTTCAAATGCCAACTTGCGGTTTGTGAATTGCGCCGGCCCGGCGCCGTTGCGACAACGTCATCCAGCGAGCCACGCCCGCCAGCGAGAGGACGATTACACCGTGGCCCCACGTTCAAAATGAGCCGCGCACGCAGTAGCGGTTCCATCCCACACTCAAAAAGAGCCGCGCACAAAGTAAGCGGTTCCATCCCCCGTTTACTGCGTGCGCGGCTCAGTTGTCACCAAGGCATCCGCATCAAACGGCGGACCATAAACAACCCCGGCTTGACGAATCAGCCTTTGGGCCATCCCGTAGTCCGCGGGCTTGATCTGCGCAAACGGCCAAGGTTGCCCACCACAAACCAAATCAAAAAGATACCGCAACGCCTGCCGCAGCCCCCGGCCATCTGCGCTTTGCCAATGCCACAAATCCACATCCACGTGCCGGCCCAACATCGCCAGATGCATGAACCCTTCGATGTTCATCGCCGTGTAGGAATAGCTCAACGTCCGTGCCAATTCATGCGGCATGGAGCCATCAGGCTCGATCTGCGTGACGATGCGGTTGGCCGGCACCTCCCGCAACAACGCCCGGGCTTCATCTTTCCGCCCCAGCCACAACATCAGATAAACCACCAGCAAGTCGTAATACACCGCGTGGTTGTTGACCCGCCGGGCCTCATCACGGCCATGATCGCTTTCCAAAAGCCAATCAAGAAACAAACCCAGCCAAGCGTCCAACGCCGCGTTTTGCCGCTCCGTGAAAGCGAGGTGGGACACGGGTGCCCAAGCCTCAAGCATCCAAGGCAGCAGCATGCTCCATTCAATGATGCCATAACACCGGCCTTCGCATATTCCGGGAATGAACTGCGCATACCTGAGATGCGGATTCATCCGCGTGGCGGGATCGAGAAACCACGTGGCCATCTGTTGGCCCGCCCGATCAAGAAAATCCCGCCGCCCGCTGACCCCCGCCGCTTGCACCAAACAGGTGATCGCATTGGTCGCCTTTTCAGCTGTCGGCCTGTCATATTGCTTCACCTCGGGATTCACTTGTCCATCACGATTAACGTAAGGCAACCCATCAGCCTTCGTCGGATCGGGCCACCAGTAAATCGCCAGGCTCCAGTAATCATGCTTGTCCCCACTGACCGGCGCCGCCGGCTTGTCCATCACCGAACGCAACGGCTCCTTCAACGCCAACTCAGCCGCGGCAATCAGCCCCGCCACGTCGACATCAGGGGAGGATGTGGAGTGCGTGGGCTGCGGCAGGGCGGAGCCTTGGGCCAACCCCGAACACCTCGACGGCAAAACCAGCAACGGACTTCGCGCTTGGGACATGGCAGGACTCATCCTTGGCAAACAACTCAGTGTGTCAGTCAGTGTGCCCCGATGATAACGAACAGTCCCCACGCTAGACCATTGCCCACTTCCGTGCTGTGCCTTGCCCACGACTGGCGGACTCCGTAGGCGTCCGGGATGTTGCCCGGCGACCAAGGAGTTTTGCATGCCTTGAACGATTCCCCGCATGTCGCAAGACCAACGTGCAGTCTCCTCCCGCCGACGACGGTGTGGCGATTCCTTCAAGCAAGATGCGCTGTGACACTGGTGACCCACGAGGGTTGCAGCATGGCCGCGGCACCAAGGCCGTGGGCATGTCTGACAAGACGCCACGCCGGTGGCGCTAAAAACTTTTGCCACAGCGACCGTGGCTGCCAATACACCAGTGACGACTACCAGAAAACGTTGATCATCCTGGGCGTCACCTGTTCGATGACCGCACGGGTTGCTGTTATGACAACGCGGTGGTGGATTCATTCACCCCGTTGCGACATCGGCTTCCAGTCCGGCTCCACATATTGAAATCCAGTGCGCTGCCCGCGCAAGACCACGAACACAATGCGCGCGGGCTGCTCCTTGGCCACGGTCGCCATCGCCTTGCGGTAGCTGTCCAGGTCGGTCACCTGCTTGTCGCTAATGCGTTGAATCAGGTCGCCGGGCCGGATGCCGGCGATGCCCGCCCAGCCGGCGTTGTCGGCATCGGTGACGATCACGCCTTGGACGCTTTCATCCCAGCGCCTGCCATCGCGGTCAAAGAAGGTGATCTCGCGCACAGAAAGGCCAAACGCCCCGTTGCTGTCGCGCCTCGCCTCGGCCGGGGTGGTGCGGGTCTTCTCCAACGTCGCGGGCAACTTGAGTACCTCGCCATCGCGCACCACGGTGAAGGCCGGGCTGTCGCCGATGTCCAACTGTCTGATGCGCGTCTCCAACAGCCCCGCGTCCTGCATGCCGCGTGGCCTCATGCGTACGGCATCCACCGAGACAATCACATCGCCAACCTTCAACTCGCTCTTGGCCGCTTCCGTGCCGGGGTAGATGCGGGTGATGCGGAAGCCGCCTTGCGCATCGACGGGCATCTTCAACTCCTTGGCCAGCTCATTTAACACCGGCTGCGTCGCCAACCCCAACCAAGCCTTGGGTAACTCGCGTGGCGGCTCGAAGTCCTCGTCCTTCGTCGGCTTCACAATCGTCACCAAGTTCTCACCCCCGCGATCAAACGCTATCGTCACC
>JBBRGB010000015.1:0-25932 GCA_038241095.1 Phycisphaerales bacterium | reverse complement strand
CAGAACGGCAACGCTCACCCCACGCGTTGGCTTGTTGAAATTACCGGATGTTTCGGGAGACACAAGCATTGCCGTAAGTCTTTCTTAAATAACCTTTTAAGGAAAGCTAGTCTGGCCGGTCAAGGTGCGCTGTAGTGTTAGGACCGTCTCATGGCACTGACCGTGTAAGTTTGATCTATAGGTGGCGCAGGCGTCAGTGTGCATTTCGTAGCCGGTCGTCCGAAACCCGGCAGCTTCAAACCCGAGGGCCAAGCCACCGCATCCCGCAAAAAGATCAAGAGCGGTTGGGGCCGCCTCGTCCGGGCAGGTCAGTTTCAGTTCGCGATCAAGATAGGTGCGAAAGTTCATTCATACACCTTCCTGTGCTCCAGCAGAACATGGGGGCAATCATCGGCGCAAATCACATTGACGCGGGCGAGTTGCACACAGCGGGAACGTATGTATTCGATATAGGCCTGAGGGCCGGCGTGGCGGGAGTCGGGATGCGGGCTTTTTTCCCCATGCGGGCACTATAGTCTAACGCGGTGATTGATTCAATGGGGGCGGGAGAAAGGTTGTAAAAAAATGCGTTTTTGCCGTGTTTTGTGTTTTAGGGGGGGGGTGGCAAGGGGGGATGAGGGGGGGATTGAGGGGGGGGTGGCAGGGGGGTATGAGGGGAGGGAGGGGGGGGGCAGAGGAGGGGTGAAACTTGTAAAAAAATGTGGAATGGGCACTGGACGGCTCGGCGCGGCCGTCGTGCCAGTGTCGCAAAGCGACAAGTTTGTGGTCGATGACCGTTCTGGACGTTCTTCGGGTGACGGCCTTGGTCGAGCCGGCCATGAAGCTGATGTCCCGGCGGTCGGTGCTGCCGTGACGCATGGCGTGCCAGCCCAAGTCCGACTCACCCGCCGGGGCATCTTATTACCGTGCCGTGGCGCGGTAGAGCGGCAGGTGGTAGCCGGTGACTTCGCTGCGCTCGACCTTTTTCGTTTGGCCACCACGGGTTTCTTCGACTATGACGCTAAAGGGGAAGCGTGAGTGGTAGAGGCCGATGGTGATTGAGACGTCGGAGTCGGTGATTTTGAACATGGGCGGGTCGAGTTCCTGCTTGTCCCAGGACTGGTAGCTCACGCCGCCGAGGACTTCGACTTTGGAGCCGTTTTCCGCCACCAAGTGACTCGTGCGGCCTTCGGTCTTCAAACCCAAAAGCCACAATTGTCCGCCGTTGACGTGGATCATGTCGGCCTTGGGCGTTTCGGGGTTGAACTGCCGGGCAAAGACCTTTTCACCCTTGCCCACTTCCAAGGTCGAACCCCGGCTGGGGGAGACATCGTCGATGAACCACTTCCCGCCTGGATTGGCCTTTTTGGTCATGCCGCCGACGCCGATGCTCTTGAGCACCACCGTCTTGCCGGACTTGTTCTCGAACATGTAGGCGTAGCGCGGGCAGTTCCAACCGCCCAGAAGGAAAAACCGCTCGACGATGATGGTGTCGGCCTTGAGATTCTCGAAGGTGAACACGGCCGGGGCGTTTTCACCGTTGAAAACGCCGTCGGGATCAACGACATCCACCACTTCGCCCATGCCGATGATGCGGTTGATGCTGCCGTGGATGCGGATGGGGCCAGAGATGACAACCTTCTTTTTCTGCGGGAAATAGAGGGTCGTCTTGCCTTCCTTGACGCCCTGGTCGATGGCTTCCTGGAGCGATTTGGTCACATCCTTGCCGCCGCTGTTGTCCACTTTGATCCACTTGGAAAGGTCCTCTTCCCAGGGGATTTCTGGCGTTTCCTCGATGGGCAAGCGCAGGGTTTTCAACGGCGCGTCAAAGAGGGCGTAACCCTTGAGGTCGTACCATTCCTCGATGTTCGCGCCGGGGTGTTTCTTGCCGCTGGCGTCTTCCAGAATGGCTCCGTAGCCGCGCTGTTTGATGTCGCGCAGGAAAATCTTTTTGCCCTTGGCGATGATGGCGGTTTGCCTGGCGTCGCCACCGGTGAGGTTGGCCTCGACGAGGGTCAGTTCGGCGTTCTTGCCGTTGATCAAGGCTGGCACGCTATTTACGCTTTGCAGGTCGCGCAGGGTCACACGGGCCGTGACGTTGTTGAAACCCACCACACGTTGACCGCGAAGATTGATGTGTTCGAGCACCAGGGAAAAGCTGTTGCCGGTGGTCACGCCTTCGTCAAAGCCGGTGACGGTGACATGCTTGATGAGGCCCGGGCCGTTCTGGCTTTGCCGCAGATCCAGGCCGATTTTGCCCGCTCCTTGCGGGTCGCTGCTGCGAATGGTGACGCGCTCCATGGTGCCCACGTTGTTGGTCATGTAGCGCACGCCGATGGCACCGGGGTTGCCCTTGCCGACATCCACGGTGAAGTTGCGGGCGTAGCTGTGCATGGCGTCGCCGGTGCTCTGGCCGTCGTAAAACGACCAGACGATGCCGGGCTTGGCGGCGTCTTGGAAGTCGGGGCTGTTGTCTTTGAGCTTGAAAACCGTGCCCGCTTCGCTCTGGCCTTGAATGGTCAGGAAGCGGGTGTTGGTGTGCGGCTTGGCGTTAAACAGGCCCATCGGCGCGCTGACGAGGTACGTGCCGTTGCGGAAATAGAGCAGTTTTTTGCCGTTGGTCAAGCCCACTTCCACAGCCTTGAGAATCGCTGCGGTGTCGTCGGTTTTGCCGTCGCCGGTGGCGCCGTACTCCTTGACCACATCGACCATCCCCGCGTCATCGGGAAAGACGATGTTCTCGGCCGCGGCTGTGCGAAGCCCCAAGAAAAGTGTCAGAAACACGGTGAAAAGAGGCAAAGTGATTCTTGCGTGGTTCATCATGATCGGCTGACTCCAGTTGTGAGTTTGCGGGAATCCGATAGGGTTTCGTTTAATATTCTGTTGCGTTAAACCCAAAGGCATCATAGGCTGAAAGCACTGCGTAGGGCAACACGCCTAACCCGGAACGTCCCCAGGCCTCCCGCCTTGTCGCAAAGCGTGAACTCCCACCCCACGCCACCCACATGGAAATTTGTGGATTTATTTTACTCATTCGAGATGTAAGTTAAATGATATCTTAACAGATTTGATCTCCGATTTCAAGTCGGGGCTGGTTATCCACCGGCCATCCACCGGGCGGTCTCCGTGCGGGACGAAACTATATCGGTAGAGTCATTGAAAAAGTGCAAAAAAAGGTGATTCTTTAACCGCTAAAACCGACGCGACCACCCTCATACCCACCCCTCACCCCCCCTGACCCACCCCCCAACCCCCCGCGCCTCGCGGTGAAAATCGTCGTTTTCCCCGTGTTTGCATTTCATGGCCCCCGAAACTCTGGCGATTGGTGATTTTGCGTCGCCAAGTCGCCCGGATTTCATGGAAGGTGGCAGTCGGGGAGCGTCCCCGTTATTTCCTTAGAAAACGATTTTTGAATAAATCTTGACAAACCTCTTGCATTCGCACCGGGAGTCGGGTAATATCGTGGATTGTGATAATTCCGCCGAATCTTTCGGAATGCACAGCATCAGATAACAATTAACAATTATAGCGGGAGGGCGAAGAATGAAGCGGGTTTCCACATTACGGCGGGGACGGCAAAGCGATGGGGGCATGGTCAAGCATGGTCAAGTGACACAGCAGCGCCAAGCTGCCAGGCTGGTGCGGCGGGTGCTGTGTGGCTTGTTGCTCACCGGTCCGATGGTGGCCGGTGCGCTGGCCGACGGGGTGACCCATGCTGATTTCTCCAGCACGGCGGACTTGCAACTCAACGGTAGTGCGATCACCACGACCACCGCGGACGGTGATGTTCTGCAGTTGGTGCCAACTGTGTCTGGCCAAGCCGGATCGTTCTTTACCACCTCGGCCTTCGATGTGCGTTACGGTTTCTCCTCCGCATTTGCTTTTCGTATCCATGACATGGGTACCCCGTTCCCTCCTACGTTTGCGTTGGGCGCTGATGGAATGACTTTTACACTGCAAGCGCAAGCTCCCACCGCTTTGGGTGGCGGTGGGGGGGGGTTGGGCTACGGGGGCGAAACCCCCATCTCCCCCAGTGTGGCTGTTCGCTTTGATACCTTCCAGAATGACCCCTACGAGGCGAGTGACGATTACGTTGGCCTGTTGACCAATGGCAACCTTGATAACGGGCAGGCACATCCGCAGCAGCAGGATTTGACTGGCACAGGCTCGACCCTTCGAGATGGTTCGTTGGTTTATGCCTGGATGGATTACGATGGGGGCAATCTCAATCTGTACCTCAACAGCACCAACGCCAAGCCCGGCACCACAGTTTTCTCCGGCTTGGTCAATGCTTCCCAACTTCAAAACGCCTACGTCGGCTTTACCGCCAGCACGGGTGCGGGCTGGGCTAATTTCGACATTGCCAATTTCAACTTCAACACCACTGGTTCCGCGTTTACCGACATTCATGCGGATGCCTCCTCCGCGGCACCCTCAGGGACGCTTTTGAACTGGAATGACGCTTTCAACTGGATGGAAGGCAGCGTGCCGACGGTCAGCAACAACGTCTTCCTGGACGCCTCCGCCAACGGCACCCTATATGGCGTGGAAGTCACCGATCACCAACAGTCGCAAAATCTCGACCTAACGGCGGCGACGGACACCAAAACCGCCCTGTATGTTCACGATGGCGGGCAATTGGATGTGGCGGGCAATCTGACCATCCGCAGCAACACCTCCGTGGTGGTGGCTGACACCAGCATTCTTAATGTCGCGGGCACCACAAACTGGACCGGCGGTGATTTGGGCGGTGATTTTAATGGCGATTATGCCACCGGTACCCTCAACTTGTATGGCCCGGTCCTCATCGGCGGCGCGGGGGAGGATGTCCGCTTTGCCGCCAGCACCGTGAATCTCTACAACCCCACCACTTGGCTGGGCAACAACATTGTTTCCATCGAACCCCTTGAAGGCGGCACCCTCAATAACTACAGTGATTTCCTGGTGCAGTGCGATACCTATTTCTTCTGGGATGCCACCCAGTCATCCATATTTAACAATCAAAACGGGGCCACATTTGCCAAGGATTTTAGCGATGGCGAAACCCGCATCGACCCGATTTTCAACAACGATGGCACCGTCAATATCAACACGGGCACACTCTGGCTTGCCGGGGGCGGCACGAGTAATGGTGTTTATAACGTGGCGGACGGAACGATTCTGAACTTCTCTGACTACGTCAAAAGATGGAGCGACGCCGGCGCCATTACCACCACCTTGGATGCCAACTCCGTGGTGAACAGCGCTGGCACGGTCGGTTTCCAACATTATCTGGGCAGTTCCACAACGGATGTCCATGGCGCGATCAATGCGGCGACGATCATTGTGGATGCGAATGATCCGAGTGATGGCGATACCTCTTTGGGTGTGGTGAACTTCCACGATGGCGCCATGATTGGCCAGGCCGTTATGGATTTTGGGGGCAACGAAATTTCCCCGAAAATTATCGGGGATTTACTGCTTAAATCCGGCACGCTGAATATCCAGACCGGAAACGAAGTTAACCTCAATGATGTATATGTCGGGGCCAATAGTGATACAACCTCCTCCGGTTATCAGTGCGTGGTAAATGTCAATTCCAATACGATTTTGAACTCCAATTCAGCCAGTGTGGGGCATCTGAACGGTAACAACGGATACGTGTTTGTGAATGGCGTGGGCAGTGCTTGGAATATCACTAACGACCTGACGCTCGCCAATGATTCGGGTGTCTATGGCAGCGTGGACATCTCCGGTGGGGCGGGGCTGGATGTCGGCGGGAACATGCGTGTGGGTGGCGGTTCATTCGGCCTGCTCAACGTGTTTGCGGATGGCAACAACGACATTGCCACCGTGCATTCCGGCGGCGACGTGATCGTCGGCGAAAATGCCGAAGCTTGGCTGCATGTCTTTAATCACAACCACGATGGCACCGGCGCAGGCTTGGTCACGACCGATGGCAGTGCCTTTCTGGGCTACAACGCCACTGGCGCGGGCATGGTGTGGGTCGAAGATTATGCCGACGTGTCGGGCACGCCCACACCTTCGCAATGGAATATCGGTGGCATGCTGCATGTCGGCCATGACGGCGCGGGTGAATTGAATATCGGCAGTGTGCCCACGGATCCCAATCCCACGCCACGCGGTGGGGAGGTTAATGTGGATGGTGGCATTCACCTGGCAACGAATGGTGGTTCCACCGGTACGATTAATGTCTGGGGCGTCGAGGCGACCTCGGGACTGCGCGCCACTTTGCTTACAAATGACGATCTTATTGTCGGTGATGGTGGCACAGGTACCCTCAACATCGGCACCGATGACGCGCTTATCACCAATGGTGGCCTGCTTTACGCTGGCGGTGGCCTCGTCACGGTGGCGGGTAACATGATTGTCGGCAATCAGGATGGCAGCAACGGCGATGTCGAAATCAAGTTTGCGGATCCCGGCTCCTCGGGCTACTACTCCACCCTCCAAGTCAACGGCACGCTAACCGTAGGTAACGAGGGCAACGCCCATATTGGTTTGTTCGAATATGGCCAAATGCAAACCGGCTCCGCTGTGATTGCGAAAAATCACTCTGCGGATGTGTCCTTGAGCGCTGGAAGTTCCTGGAACGTCAATGGTGATTTGACTTTGGGTGAGAGCTACGAAGGTTGGCTGTCTGTGTGGGCTGGTTCCAAGGTGACGGTCACCGGCGGCATGACCGTTGACCAAGGCAGTGTGGTGGAAATCAGCAATGGCTCGCCTGTCTACTTCCCCGGGAACTCGGTTATTTCCGTTGGCACCACCCTCACGGTAGGCTCCGCGGGATATGCCACGATCAACATCGGTGAACATGCTGAGATGGTCGCGCAGCAAACCATCACCATCGGTCTCTTGGGCACCGTGGACCTGAAGGACCCAACCTCTCAACTCACCGGCGCCGAACTTAGTAACTCCGGCTGGCTCGGTGGTGTGGGCATCATCACCGCTGGCGTCTTCAACTCCGGCACGGTCCACCCCGGCCACTCGCCAGGCGTTCTGACCATCAGCGGCGATTACACCCAGACCGCCAGTGGTATTCTCGATATCACGCTGGATGGCACCGCACCGGGCACGGCTTACAGTCAGCTCCTGGTGGCAGGCAATGTGGACCTCCAGGAAGGCAACACGCTCAACGTCATCCCCGGCTTTACCCCCAACTTGAGCGACACGTTTTACATCCTGCATTACAGCGGTACGCTCGCGGGAAACTTCACCAACATCAACCTGCCAACGGGTTACACCATCGACTATGACGTCTCCGATCCCTCCGGCGGGGCCTGGGTGGCGATCTCCAATGTCTCCGTGCCTGAACCAGCCAGCCTCACGCTGCTGGGCTTGGGCACGCTGGTGCTGACACTACGCCGTCGGCGAACGCATTGAAACGGCAGGGTGAAAAGTGACTTTTCCCCTCTAACCCGGGATTTCTTGGTTGGCTTCCAGCCAGTGACCGTCACTGGCGACTGCGGAGCAGTTTGACGCATGATGGGCATGGTTGGGGGGGGGGAAACGGTGACGCTCCTGCTCTGTGGAAACCCGTCTCTTGGCTTTGAATCTGCCAATGTACCGCGTTTATCCTTGCCATTATGAGCGCCAGTGGCAAGTCATCACGGATGGTGGCGCTGGCGGCTTTGAAGGTTGGCAAGGAAGATACACGGGGACATTCCCTGTTTCAAAAATTGGCATTACCTTGCCGCGCTATAGTGATGCAACGCACAGGGAGTGGCCATGAGCATGACGCGCAGTGATGTTAACGATGAGAGTGGACGGCAAGCCGACGCTGATGCCGATGGCGACGCCGATGCCGCGCGGTACGCGCGGCAATACGAGCAGTCGCGGTTTCGTCGCAAGGTGGCGGGGGTGGCCAGGGTGGCGGGGCGGGGGGTTATTGAGCGGGCCTTGCGCTTTTGGTACGCCTTGCGTTCCTCTTCGCTGCCCTGGCGGGACAAGATCATTATTTACGGGGCTTTGGGTTACTTCATCATGCCCATTGATGTGATTCCCGACTTCATTCCCGTTTTGGGGTTCACGGATGACTTGGGCGTGCTCATCGCCTCGCTGGCGGCGGTGGCGCATCACATCACGCCGGAGGTCAAGCGGTTGGCGAGTGAGAAGGCAGGGCGGCTGTTTGGCACTGACAGTTCGCGGGCGGAAGTGATTGATAAATGAGGTGGCGTTGCCTGACTCGGGGGCTTGGGCGTTGGCCCTTTGGGTTAATTATCAGTCTTTTGGATCACTTCCCACTTGCCGCGGCAGAGGATGACGCCGCTTTCATCACAGCCCCGGACGGAGAGCAGTCGCGGTTGCGGCGAGGCCCATACACACTCATAGCCATCCCCGCCGTACACGCGGAACTCCAACGAATAATCCCCTGCTGGCAGGGGCATGGGGTCGAAGGTGAAGCGCACCCGCTGCGTACCCAGGCGGTTTTCGATGCGGCCCCCCATGTTGCGTGCGTCGGCGGTGGTCAGGTACAGGCCGCTGATGGTGAAAAAATTGATCTGCACCGAGGGGTTGATGACCGGCTGGCGCAGGGTCAGATCGCATTCGATGACGCCCGGCTCCCCGCCGCGCCATTCGAGCGCTGCGTTGCCGGCCGCATCGCGGAAGGTGAAGTTGCGCAGGTCGGCTGGAGGAAGCTCGGCGGCTTTCCCGTCGCTTGTGCCGACCCCATGCGCCGCTTGGTGCGCCGCCTCGGCGGTGTCGAGCACTTCGAGGTACTTGCGAATGGCGTCATCGGTTTTGCCAAGGAAAACATTTTGGCCGTGGTTGAGCACCATCGTTTGCGGGCAGAGGCTGCGCACTTGGTCGAGGATGTGGGAGATGAAGACCACGGTGATGCCCGAGTGCAGGAGTTGGCGCATGTGGCGGACGCACTTGTCGCGGAAGCGTGCGTCGCCGACGGAGAGGACTTCATCGACGAGCAGGATTTCGGGGTTCATGTGGGCCGCGACGGCGAAACCCAAGCGTGCCCTCATGCCTGAGCTGTAGCGTTTGACGGGGGTTTCGATGAACTCCTCGACGTCAGCGAAGTCGATGATGGCTTCTTCACGGGCCTTGATGTCGCGGCGGGTCATGCCCAGGATGGCGCCGTTTAGGTAGATGTTTTCCCGGCCGGTGAGGTCCTGGTGGAAGCCCGCGCCGACTTCGATCAAGGCGGAGAGGCGGCCGTTGATGCGGTAGGAGCCGCGGTTGGGGCGGATGATGCGGGAGAGGAGTTTGAGCATGGTGCTCTTGCCCGCGCCGTTGGGGCCGATGATGCCCAGCGATTGCCCGCGTTCGACGCTGAAGGAGACATCCTGCAAGGCCCAGAACTCGGTGATGCGGCGTTTGGGCGTCAGGCCCACGCAACGCTTAAGCAGGTTGGGCAGCAGCTCGCGCAGGGAGTCTTCCAACTCGCCTTTGCGAAAGCGTTTCCACACCCCGTCAACTTCGATGGCCTTGTCTGTCATTAGTCTTGAGTCTTGAGTCTTGAGGTTCAAGACAGCGTGGCGGTCTTGGTCACATCACCTCGGCGAAGAGGTGTTCGGTTTTGCGAAAGACGATCAAGCCGGTGAGCATCAGCAGGATTGCGACGGTGGTGCTGTAGGCCAGCCAAGGCCAGAGTGCGGGTGCGATTTGGCCTTGGAGCACGATGCTGGCGATGGCTTCGAGCAGAGGGGCCAATGGGTTCCAGAGCATGACTTGGCCCAGCTTGCCCAACTGATCGACAAAGAGCAATACGGGGGTGAAGAAGATGCCGAACTGCACCAGCACCGCCAGGATGTATTTCATGTCGCGCAGGAAGAGGTTGGCCGAGCCGAAGAGCAGGCCCAGGCCCAGGCCTTGTGTTGCAAGCAACAGAAGAAGCACGGGAATCAAGAGCAGATTCCACGACCAGACCAGCGGCGTTTGGGGAATGGCGATCAGCAGCAGTGCCAAGACGCAACCGCTGATGAGGAAGTCGAACAAGGCTGAGAGGGTTGTGGAAAGGGGGATGATCTGGCGGGGAAAGTAGATTTTGGAGGCCAGGCCCATGCCCGCTAGGAGGCCGTTGGCGGTTTGGGAGAGGATGGTGATGAACAGGGCGTAGGGTGCCATGCGCACCATAACCGAGACCACGTTGGCCAGGGCCAGCGGTTCCTGCTTCATGTAGGCTAGGCCCACCTGCACCACCACGCCGGCCAGGATGCCCATGACGGGCAGAAAAAACGCCCAGAGCATGCCCATGACCGCCTGCTTGTACTTGACGCGGATATCCCGATACGTCAGCGCCAGCAGCAGTTCTTTGTAGTCGATGACTTCTTTGACAATCGGCAACATTGAAAGTCCTGAGTCTTGAGTCTTGAGTCTTGAGCCTGCGGTTCTGGGCATTTTTGCTTTAACCTCAAGACTCACCCCTCAAGACTCAAGACTATATCCCCCCCGGAAGCGGCAGGATAAACTAACCCCATGTCCCAGGCAGTCGCACCAACATCATCTCCGCCGCGGGTGCTGTCGATCGATGTGGAGGATTACTTCCAGATCGAGTCGGCGTTTGCCGCCATTGGCAGGGATAACTGGCACGCCTGGGAGCCGCGGGTGGAGCGCAATGTCGAATTGCTGCTCTCGCTTTTTCATCGGTTCAAGCGGCGGGGCACTTTCTTTTGCCTGGGTTATGTCGCCCAAAAGCATCCGCAAGTCATTCGCCGCATCGCCGAAGCCGGCCACGAAATCGCCAGCCACGGCTCCATGCACGACCGCCTCCACCGCCTGACCCCGGCCACCTTCCGCGATGATCTGCTGGCCAGCAAACATCTGCTCGAAGACCAGTGTCAGCGGCCGGTCATCGGCTACCGCGCTCCGACCTTCAGCGTCACGCCTCAAACCGCTTGGGCCGTGGATGTGTTGGTCGAAAGCGGCTTTGCGTATGACGCTTCGATCTTTCCCGTGCGGCATCCGCTCTATGGTGTGCCTTCCGCGCCGGATCGGCCCTTCATGGCGCAAGGTCGGCCGGGCGGGGCGACGATTCTGGAGATACCACCGTTGACTTGGCGCATCGCGGGGCGAAACCTGCCCGTGGCTGGGGGAGGCTATTTCCGCCTGCTGCCCCTGTGGTTCATGCGTCGCGGCTTGGCGCAGGCCACGCGGCAAAATCGCCCGGCGGTGCTTTACTTCCACCCTTGGGAGTTCGATCCCGCCATGCCGCGGATGCCGCTCTCCCGCACGGGCAAGCTGCGGACTTACACCGGCCTGGCCAAGGCGGAAAACAGGCTGGCGCGAATCATGGCCACGCCCGGGCGCTGGGTGCGAATCGTCGATGCCTTGGACGAGTTCCGCGCCATTGCCCTGCAATCGCCACCCTTCGTGCTTGCCGATGCCGCGTCCTCCACGCCGCACGTCCCGCCCAGCGCCGGTTAAGCCACCCCTTCAAAGCGCCGACGATATCTCTTAGTGAAACCCGCGCCGTTCCCGGAATCTCCGGTGCGGCGTGGCATGGGAAAACGCTTCCCAACGCTTTTGCAACGAGAGGGGCATGGCCACTACTTCCGTCAAACAGTCGCTGGAACTCTATCTGCGACAGATCGACGCCTCGCCCCTGCTCGACGCACGACAGGAGCGCGAGCTTTGCTGGCGCATCATGCACGAAAACTGCCCCCAGGCACGCGACACCATGGTGCGCTCCAACCTGCGGCTGGTGGTCAACATCGCCAAGCGTTTTTCCAACCGCGGCCTGCCTTTGGTCGACCTCATCGAAGAAGGCAACCTCGGCCTCATGCGGGCGGTGGAGGCCTTTGATCCCGATCAAGGCGCGCGGTTCAGCACCTATGCCACCTGGTGGATCAAGCAGGCGATCAAGCGGGCGTTGATCAACGCCGTGCAGCCGGTGCATATTCCCGCCTACATGGTGGAACTCATCGCGCGGTGGAAGAAAGCCAGTCAGGATTTGACTGATGACCTTGGCCGGGCGCCGTCGAATCAGGAACTGGCCAAGGCGATGGATGTGCCGGCCCGGAAGGTTCGCATCATTCGCAAGGCTGTTCGCGCGTTTCAACGACCCGGGCAGGCGACCAGTGCCGAGGATGGCGCGGACTTGATGCAACTCCTGGCGGACCCGCGCACCCCTTCACCCGAAAGCCAATCACTCGACCGCGACGAGGTGGAAACAATCCGTCGCCTGCTGGATGTCATTGATGTGCGTGAGGCGACGATCTTGCGCATGCGTTTTGGCCTCGATGGCGAGGAACCCATGACCCTCAAGGAGGTCGGGGCACGCATCGGCCTGACCCGCGAACGGGTGCGACAGATCGAAATCCAGTCGCTTCAGCGGCTCAACGAACGCATCACCAGCGGCAACCCTTTTTCCTCCGAGCACGATTATCACCTCCGACCCCGTCGCGGCCCCAAGCCTCAACCGCTGCTCACGCAGTTGGTGTCGGCCACGGTCGTCGCCGAAGCGGATGAAGTGCAAGAAGCGGAAGTGGACGCCCCGCCCGCGCCCGCGGCCCGCATCACTCGTCCACTTCATCGCCGCGCCAGTTGAGCGGGTGTTTCAACCCAAGTGAAGTTCAACCGAGGGCCGGTATCATGCGGGCCTATGTCCGCTTTGCGCTTTGAAATCTCGCATCGTGATTTGACCACTGCCGCCAGGGTGGGGCGGGTGGTCACGCCGCATGGTGCGTTTGACACCCCGGCCTTCATGCCCGTGGGGACGCAGGGGACGATCAAAGGATTGTTGCCGGAGTTGGTGGCGGGCACGGGAGCGCAAATCGCCTTGGGCAACACCTATCACCTGTTGCTGCGGCCAGGGTCGGAGTTGGTGGCCAAGATGGGCGGGTTGCAGAAGTGGTCGCGCTGGGGCCGGCCCATGCTCACCGACAGCGGCGGGTTTCAGGTTTTTTCCCTGGGGCACATCAACCGCATTGATGAAGAAGGGGTGGTTTTCAAGAGTCATTTGGATGGCTCGCGGATTGAGTTGACGCCCGAGCGCTCGATGAAGGTGCAGAACGAATTGGGGGCGGATGTGATTATGGCGTTTGATGATTGCCCGCCGCTGGGGAAGGGGGGACGTGCGCCGGGGGTTATGGTGGGCGTCCCACCCGCCGGAGCGGGTGGGCTTTCGGGTGCGGTGAATCTTGATGAAATCAATTCGCGGCGGGTGGCGCAGGCGGTGGAGCGGACGCTGCGGTGGTTGGAGCGGTGCGTCAAGGCGCACGGGCGGCCCGATGAGCAGGCGCTGTTTGGGATTGTGCAAGGTGGGACGGACTTGGAATTGCGGGCGGCCTGCGCGGAGCGGGTGACGCAACATGACTTGCCCGGTTACGCCATCGGAGGCGTGGCGGTGGGGGAGGGTTACGACGAGATGCGCAGCGTGGTGGAAGCGACCGCGCCGCTGTTGCCGCTGGAGAAACCGCGGTATTTGATGGGCGTCGGTTATGAGCGTGACATTGTGATGGCGGTGCGGGCGGGGGTGGACATGTTTGATTGCGTGCTGCCGACGCGGAATGGCCGCAACGCCAACGCTTTTACAAAGCGGGGGCAGATGCGTTTGCGCAACGCCAAGTTCGCCGATGATCCGCTGCCCATTGAAGAGGGTTGCGACTGCGTGGCTTGTGCGGGGGGCGTTGTCGGGGGCACTTCCGGGGGGACTTCCGGGGGTGGTTTTTCGCGGTCTTATCTGCGACATTTGTTCATGGCGGGTGAAATGTTGGGGCCGATTTTGGTGAGTCTGCACAACCTGCGGCACTTCCAGCGACTCATGTTGGACATTCGGGCGGCAATTCGGGACAATGACTGGTCTTTATTCAGCACCCGCTGGCCTGTGGCGGGGCTTTGACCAATTTAGCCGCCCGCAAGCGGCAAGGAGTTTCGATGTTCGATGTGACTTTTGCTCTGCCTCTGTTCCTGGCCCAAGAAGCCGGCACCGCGCCGCCGCCCCCGGCAACTGGTCAAACGGTTGGTGCCACCCCGGCCACGACCACCGTCGCTGGTGATGGCACCACCACGACGCAACCCGGCGCGACCGGCACCCCCGGAGCGCCCGCAACACCCGCGCCCAGTGGCGGGGGTGGATTCGACCCCACCTTCATGATCATGCTGCTGGTCATCATGGGCCTGTTCATCTTCATGAGCACCTGGAGCCAGCGCAAGGAAAAGAAAAAACGCCAGGCCCTGCTCGACGCCGTCAAGAAGGGCGACCGCGTGCAGACCATCGGCGGCATGATCGGCACCGTGGCCGAGCTGCGCGACCACGAAGTGGTGCTCAAGGTCGATGACAACACGCGGCTGAAGTTCGCCCGCTCGGCGATTCAGGGGCTGGCCGAGGAGCGAGTTGAAGACAAGAAGTGAGCGGGTGGGGGGGAGGCGTGAGGGGGTGACAAGGTGAGGGGGTGAAGGGGTGATTTTGGGGCGCGCGGCGGCGTTACGTCGCGCCGAGGGGAAAGACGGGGTTTCGCACGGCGCTACGGCGCTTCATTCTATTGATGTCAACGAGTCATTCATGCAAAAGAATCTGACCTGGAAGTTTTCCCTCATCGCGGCCTTGGCACTGCTGGCCGTCTGGGCCATCGTGCCTCCCAAGGATCGGCTCAAGCTGGGCCTGGACCTTCGCGGCGGCACGACCCTCGTTTACGAGGTCAATGTCCCCGAGGGCCAGAGCGTCAACACCGCCATCGATCAGACCATCCAAGTGCTTCAAGAGCGCGTCGATCCTTCGGGCGTGCGCAACTTGGTCTGGCGTCGGCAGGGTGCCAACCGTCTGGAAATCCAGATGCCCGCCGCCCCGGAAGCCACCGCGCAGCGCCGCAGTGAATATCTCAAGCTCAAGGATCAGCTTTACAGCCACAACTTGAAGCGGCACACCATCGAGACGGCCCTGCTGCTCGATGGCCCGGCCCGCGAGGAAAAGCTCGCGTCCACCGCCGGCCAAGACGCCAAACTCCACGCCTCGCTTAAGGCGCTGGCGCTGGCGTTCGACGCCAAGGAAACCGCCGGCAAGCCCTACGCGGAACTGCAAAAGGACATCGCCCAGGCCCAAGAGGCTCTGTCCAAGCTCGATCAAGCCGCTCCCAAGGAACAGCGCGAGGCACTGGATAAGCAGATCGAAGCGTTGACGGATCAGAGCATCGACGCGGCGGGCAAAGTCGTCGAAGCAGACAAGGCTTACAACGACGCTTTTGCGGCAGTGACGGCCATCAACGTGCAGCCCGCCGAGTTTGAGCGAATCCTCGCCATGCCCACGCGGGGCGTCAACCCGGACAACCCCAAAGACCGCGAGTTCAACCCCCGTGCCACGGCTTTGGAAAGTTTCACTGCCCGCCACACCGACAAGGCCGGGGAAATCAAGGAAGTGGTCGCGGCCCATGAGCGTTACGAAGAGAAGAAAGGCCCCTTGGACGACCCCAGCGATTTGATCGCGCTGTTGCGTGGTTCGGGCGTGCTGGAGTTCCGCATTGCGCCGTCGCCCAATGATCTTTCGGATGTGGAGCAGTACCGTGAGCAGTTGGCGACCAAGGGTCCCAACGCCGGAGCGGGCAAGCCCTACCAGTGGTTTCTGATCGACAAGCCGGAGAACTTCGCCCAAGGCCGAACTGTTAAGGAAACGCAGAAGCGGGTGGAGGGCATGCACGGCGACCCCGAAGGGTTCTTTGCCAACTTGGGCGCGGTGCCCGGCGGTGGCATGATCGCTCAAGCCAGCGGCGGGCAGATTTACATGCTGCTGTCGGACACCAAAGGCTCGGCGTTGACCAAAAAGACCGCGCCGGATTGGCAGTTGGCCTCGGCGAGTCAGATTCCCGACAACCGTTCGGGCCTGCCCGCAGTGGGCTTCAACTTGAACACCGTGGGCGCTCAGGAAATGGGCGCCATGACCGCCGCCCACGTCAACGACCCCATGGCCATCGTGCTCGACGGCCGAGTCATCTCGGCCCCGTCGATCAACAGCAAGATCTCCGGCAGCGGGCAGATCACCGGCGGTAACGACGGCTTTGACCCCGCGGAACTCAACTACCTCATCAGCACCTTAAACGCCGGCTCGCTGCAAGCCAGCCTCTCGGATGAACCCATCAGCCAGCAGACCATCGGTGCCACCTTCGGCCAGGACAACCTCATGGCGGGTTTGAAAACCCTCATCTGGTCGCTGATCCTCGTCGGTGGGTTCATGCTGGTGTACTACTTCTTCTGGGGCATGGTCGCCAACGTCTCGCTGGTCCTCAACCTCCTGTTTGTCATCGGCGTGATGTCACTTTTCCAAGCGACCTTCACCTTGCCGGGCATTGCGGGTCTGGTGCTGACCATCGGCATGGCGGTGGACGCCAACGTGCTGATTTACGAGCGCATCCGCGAGGAATTGGAGCGTCACGCCGACCTGCGCACCGCGATTCGTCTGGGCTTCGGCAAGGCGCTTTCCACCATCGTGGACGCCAACCTCACCACCATGATCACCTGTTGGGTGCTTTACGGCCTGGCGCCGTTTGACCGCGTTATCGACGTGTTCAAGACCCCCGCCGACATCAAGGGCTTCGCCGTGACTCTGGGCATCGGTGTGATCATCAACATCTTCACCGGCGTCTTCTGCACCCGCGTGGTCATTGAAATCTACATGGCCTTGATGAAGCCCAAGAAGCTGCCCATGCTGGCGCTGGTGTTCAGCCCGGCCCGCGCTCTGCTTTCACCCAACATCGACTGGCTGGGCAAGAAGTGGATCTTCATCGGCTTTAGCACCATCTTGGCCATCGCCGGCATCGTCGGCGTCTTTTCCCGTGGCGATGACTTCTACGACATCGAGTTCCGCGGCGGCACGCAGGTCACCTTCCAACTGGCGCAAGGCAACGCTCTGCGACTCCAAGACGCCCGTGAACGTCTCACCAAGGTCGCCTTGGAAAACAACCTGCCCAACATGACCGGCGACAATGCCGTGGTTGTCACCCTGGGCGACACCGAGATCGTCACCAAGGACACCGCCGAGCGCAAAAAAGGCATTTACGCCAAGGCGTTTTCCATCGCCACGCTCAACGACAAGCCGCAGATCGTCAGCGACACCATCAAGACCGCCTTCGCCGATGTGTTGGACACGACGCTGCCCTTGCACTTCACGGACATGGGTGATCTGAACGCCGAGCCGCCGCCGATGTCGAGCCTGCCCCGCGGGCGGGTGAGCATCGTGCGCAGCAACAAACTGGGCGCTAACATCGGCCTGCCGCAACTCACAGCGGATGTGGGCAGCTACGTCGGCGGGGTGGCGATTCGTCTGGAGAACATCGAGCCGACCGCCACGGTGGCGGATGTGACCCAACGCATCACCCGCATGAGGCAGCAACCGACTTACGAGCCTCTGGGCTACCGTGACTTCGAGGTCTTCGGCCTGCCCGGCACGGAGTTTGGCCGCGATGCCGAGGGTCGCCCGCTTTACAAGGAAATGGTCGTCGTCAGCCGCGATCAGGCGACCAACTATCTCGATGCTCCCGACGCCTTTGACAACCCTGAAGGCCTGGCTTCGACGGAGTGGATGGTGGTGCGCGACGCGCTGTTGCGCGACACCAGCCTGGGGTCGATCTCCAACTTCTCCCCGCAGGTTTCCGCCACCATGACCCGTCAGGCCCTCGTGGCCATGGCGCTGTCGTGGCTGGCGATTCTGGCTTACGTCTGGTTCCGCTTTGGTGACTTGCGATTCGGCTTGGGCGCGATTGTCGCCCTGGTGCATGACGTGGTCATTGCCGTGGGCCTGACCGCCCTGGCGGCCTACGCGGCCGATTCTTTCCTGGGCCACTGGCTCATGCTCGAACCCTTCCGCGTCAATCTCTCCCTCGTCGCCGCCACCCTGACGCTCATCGGCTTCTCGGTCAACGACACCATCGTGGTCTTTGACCGCATCCGTGAGAACCGCGGCAAGCTGGCCTTCGCCACCCCACAGATCATTAACGATTCGATCAACCAGACCATCAGCCGCACCGTGCTGACGACGGGCACGTTCTTCATCGTGGTGCTGTTGCTCTACGTGCTGGGTGGCCCGGCGGTACACAACTTCGCCTTCCTGCTCTTGGTGGGCACGGTGGTCGGAACGTACAGTTCCATCGCCATCGCCTCGCCGATTCTGCTGATGGGCCACGCCTTGACCAACCGTACCCCGGCGACCAAGCGAACCGTCGTGGAAGCCAAGCCCGTGCGTTGAGAAAGTGAAGTGCGAAAAATATTGGCCCCCGGCGGCGCGGAGCTTCCGGGGGTGGGGGCTAAATATTGAACCATTTCAAAATCATCACGCCTGCTCTTCGGCATCCTCGCCGCGACGGCGATAGACCACGCGCATCAACAACAGGCCCAGCTCAAAAAGTAGATAGAGCGGCAGGGCCATGACTGTCATGTTAAACGGGTCGCCCGTGGGGGAGATGACCGCCCCGGCGGCGAAGCAGGCGAAGACCATGTACTTCCGCCAAGCGGCGATCCAGGCCGGGTCGATCAGCCCCGACCAGCCCGCGATAAGCATCACCACCGGCAACTGAAACGCGATGACCACCGCCACGATCATGTACAACGCGAAGTCAACGAAATCCGACAGATCAATGAGCGGCTGATTCTGCGATGGGATCGACAAGGCCACGCGAAACACCCGCCCGTCCAGCGACACCCGCAACTCCTGCTGTTTGCGATTGACCCACCACTCGCCCTCGGTCGGTGTGGACGGGTCGGCTTCGAGAATGGGCACGCGCTCCATCGTCGGCATCGCCAGCGGCGGCGGGGGGGTGGCCGCGCCGCTGGTCTGATCCGCGGGGTCAATGAGAACCGGCGTCAACGGCACTGGCGTTTGCGAAGCGTCACCACCATTGCCCGGCTTTGGGGCCGGCGCTTGCTGTTGCGGTCGCGGCGTGGCCCCCGCGCCCCAGGCGCTGATCTCCGTCGTCCAAGCGGCGAAGCGATCCACGAACGTCGGTTCCGAAGCCGGCACCTCGGGGAAATAGGTGGCGAAGCCGAGCAAAAACGTCAGCATCAGCGGCAGGAGAATGTGATACGAAAAGAGCACCCCCAGCCCGGTCATCACGGCGCTGAAAGGGGCCAGCACATAGATGACCCGGCGTTCGGACTGATAAAGCCCCAAGGCGATGAACTGCCAGATTTGATACAGCAGCCAAGGCGCGGCCAGCACGATGGCGGCGATGATGGCCACCTTCATGTAGGTGGTGAAGCCGGCCATGGCGGTGAGGGTGTAGGTCTGAACCGGGATGCCGGCGTTTCGCTGGGCGTGCGCCAGCGGCGTGTAAAGCCAGGCCGTGATGCTCATGCCATAGTAAAACGTCAGCGCTGAGGCGATGGCCACACCGTAAAGGCAATAGATGAGTCGTCGGCGCAGGTCATCGAGATGATCGCCGAACGACATCTGCACTTGATCGGGATCAGCCGGCGCGCCAAACTTCATGGGCCTATTCTATCGCCACGGTGTTTGCATATTGGGAAACCACAAACATCATTCCACCGTCACGCTTTTCGCCAAGTTGCGTGGCTTGTCCACGTCCTGCCCGCGCAGGACCGCGGCGTGATAGGCCAGTAACTGCAACGGAACCACCGTCAACAGCGGTTGCAACGGCTCGGGCACATCCGGCACGTGGAACACAGCCTCGGCGTACTTCTCGATGTTCGTGTCGCCTTCCGTGGCCACGGCGATCACCGCGCCGCCACGGGCGCGAACCTCCTGGATGTTGCTCATCACCTTTTCGTACTGGCTGCCTTGGGTGGCGACGAAGACCACCGGCATGCCCTTGTCGATCAGCGCGATGGGGCCGTGCTTCATCTCCGCAGCGGGCATCCCCTCGGCATGGATGTAACTGATTTCCTTGAGTTTCAACGCTCCTTCCAAGGCCACGGGATAGTTGTAACCGCGACCCAAGAAAAGCCAGTTGTTGCGTTCGACGAAGCGCTCGGTGCAGGTGCGGATGTGGTCAGTCTGTTCCAGCACGCGGGCGCAAAGCTCGGGCATGCGGTCAAGATTGGCCAGGTAATTCCGCACCACTTCTTCGGAGAGGAATCGCCGCTTGCCGACAAAGAGCGCCAAGAGCGACAGCACCGCCACCTGGCCCACGAAGGCTTTGGTGGAGGCCACGCCGATTTCCGGCCCGACGTGGAGGTACACGCCGCAGTCGGTCTCGCGGGCGATGGATGATCCCACGGCATTGACCACGCCCATCGCCAAGGCTCCGCGTTCCTTGGCTTCGCGCAGGGCCGCCAAAGTGTCGGCCGTCTCGCCCGACTGGCTCACGGCCACGACCACGGTGCCATCCTCGATGATGGGGTTGCGATAGCGGAACTCGCTGGCGTATTCGGCGCGGGCGGGAATCTTGGCCAGGTCTTCCATCAGATACTCGCCGATGCGGGCCGCGTGGTAGGCCGTGCCCTGGCCGGTGAGCATGTAGCGCTTGGCGCGGATGAGTTCCCGCGTCACTTGCCGCAGGCCGCCGAGCACCACGCGGCCTTCACGTTGGTCGATGCGTCCGCGGAAGCAGTTGCGGATGGCCTCGGGCTGCTCCATGATCTCCTTGAGCATGAAGTGGTCGTAGCCGCCCAGTTCGATCTGTTGCAGGTCGAGTTCCAGTTCGCTGACCTCGCGGGCCACGGGTTGGTTGTCGATGGTGGTGGTCTTGAACGCCACGCTCCAAGGCTGCCCCGTGCCGTTGATGACATCCTGTGGGCCGGCGCAGAGTTTGGCGACGTGGTAGTCGTCGAGCGTAATGACCTGCGTGGTGTGGGCGATGATGGCCGAGGCGTCGGAGGCCGCGACGTAGCTGTCATCGCAGATGCCGATGATCAGTGGCGAACCCTTGCGGGCGCAGATTAGAGTGTGCGGCTCGGCATCGCAAATCACCGCGATGGCGTAGGCCCCCGTCACTTGCCGCAGGGCCGCCTGCACCGCCTTTTCCAAGTCCTTGACGTAAAGCTCGGCGATGAGCTTGGCCAATACTTCGGTGTCGGTCTGGCTGGTGAAAACGTGGCCCTTGTCAGTGAGGTAGGTTCGCAGGGAGGCATAGTTTTCGATGATGCCGTTGTGAACCAGGGCGATGGTGTGGCCGTCCTTGGTTTTGCCGGTGTGAGGGTGGGCGTTTTCCTTGCTGGGTTGGCCGTGCGTGGCCCAACGGGTATGCGCGATGCCCAGCGTGCCCTGGCACTCGGGGTTCTCCTCCAAGGCCGCTTCCAGCACGCTGACCCGTCCGACCTCGCGGACCACGACGACGCCTTGATCGGTGACGATGGCGACCCCGGCGGAGTCGTAACCGCGATACTCCAAGCGTTTTAAGCCCTCGATAAGCAAAGGGCCGACGTTTCTATTGCCCACGTAAGCGACGATTCCACACATGCGCTGGTTCCTGATTTTTGAGACTGGGATAATTCGTTTTTCAACGCCAAGAGGCGAAGATGCGCGAAGTGGAAAAGAAAATTCCACAGCCCATCACCGGTTTTCTCTTTTCTTGCTTCCTTCGTGTCTTCGTGTCTTCGTGTTCCACCACTCCGCATCCTTGGTGATACGCGGCCCGCCCCCGAAAGGATCAATCGCGCCCTTATCCGCCAGTATCGGCCGAATCGGGGGGTGGCAACAAACGGTCAAGCCGCAAATTATAAGACCTTGATCACGTCCCAGCCCTCGGCTTGGTCGTGGGCCGGCACGGTTTCGCCGACCGTCGCGGGCTTGTCGGTGGCCAGGGCGGCAAGGTCGGCGACGCTGGTGACATCCGGCACGTGCAGCCGGGCGTTGGGCACATGCTGACAAAGGCTCAATGGTTGCCGGGGATCATCGGGCAGGTCGATCTGCCAGAACCCTTGGCCAAAAGGATAGGTACCGCTGGTCATGGTGGGTGAGCCGGCGTTGATGTCGGTGACGTGGTGCAGATCGCTGTCGGGTCGCCAGTGCCAGGGTTGGTGAATGTGGCCGTGGAGAAAAACGATGCGGGCCGGGCACTTGGCCATGAGGTCGCGCAGAGCCTGACGGTCTTCCAGAGCGTGGCCCGGGCGCTGGCGAACAGTGGCTGGCACGGCGAAGGGGTAGTGGCAGAGGATCACCAGGCCGTCGTCGGCGGTGAGCGTCGCCATGTGGCGGGCGATTTTGTCAAGCTGAGCTGGCCCCAGCACGCCGATGGCCGAGAAGAGCCGGGGTTGGGCGGCGTCCAAGGCCAGCAGTTGCCAGTGGGTTGCAAGCTTCTGAAAGTGCGGAAACACCGGCGGCAACAGCCCTGCAAACGCGGTCTCCACCCGCTTGTGCTTGGCTGAGCGGATCGTATAGCGGTCGTGATTGCCCGGCACCATCAGCACCGGCACCCGTTGCGCCAACGGGGCGATGAACCCCCGCACCCGCTCAAACTCGTCTTCCAGGGAAGTGGTGGTGGCGTCGCCGGAAAAGAGCGCCATGTCGGGCTGGAGATTCGCCACCCGCGTCAACACGGGCGAAAGCAGGCTCTGCTTGAAGGCCCGGCGGCGACTGACCAAGAGGTTGAATTGGCCCAGCAGCCGCTTGCCCAGCAAGCGCAGGGGCGGCACCCGCAGTTGAAAAAAATGGATGTCGCCGATCAAAGCCAATCGCATTGTGCGATTCTACATGACCGGCGGGGAGGCGTCGGTTTGATCGGACTTTGAGCTTTGCGCCATCTGCGACGATGACGCGTGGTGGGAACTTGCCGTTTCGCTTGGCCAAGGTGGTTTTCTTGCAGTCCCTGCCGCCGCTGTGCCGATGTTTTTGGAGCGTCCCGCCCCACCCCGTTTCTGGAGTTTCATCCATGAGCAAAATTGCACTGTTGTCCCTCGCCTTGGCCGGCTTGGCCCTGACCGGCTGCTCGTCGAACAACGCCAACACCTTCAACGGCAACACCAGTTCATCCTCCCGCCTCACCGCCACCCGGCGCGTCGATTGCCCGCCCGGCGGGACGTTCCAGATGTGCAACACCCTGACCGTCCTGCCCGCCGAACCCTCCACCGCCACCGCCATGCGCCTGCGGTATTGAGAAGAAGTCGCGCCTTTCCATTTCGCGCGCCCACGGAAGCCGTCGCCGCGACGGCTTGGCGTGGGATGGTTTTCATTCGAGCCGTGGCCGGGGAACGCAAGTCTCCGCTCCAAGGCGCGGGCACGTTTTCTTGCGCGGGGAGCGTCCCGCCCGGCTCCGCCCGTGGCCCGACAAAATCGCCATAATTGAGGGGCTTCCCTTTTTCCCATGCCTTGGAGCTCGCCGTGACCGCCCCTCGACGCCTTTACATGGACAATGCTGCCACCAGCTTTCCCAAGCCACCGGCGGTGCATCAGGCCATGACCCATTACGCCACCCAACTCGGCGCCAGCCCGGGCCGGGGAGCTTACGCCGAGGCCCGTGAATCGGGGCGGCTGATGAACCAGTGCCGCGACCGCCTGTGCCAACTTTTCAACGGCACGCGGCCCGAGCATGTCATCTTCACCTTGAACACCACCGATGCCCTGAACCTCGCCATCCGCGGCGCGGTCGTCGCGGCCATGCCAAAGATGCCGCACGACAAGAAGCCCCACGTCATCACCACGTGGCTGGATCACAACTCCATCCTGCGGCCGTTCAATCAACTCATCGACGATCTGGACGTGGCGGTGACAAGAGTGGAATGCGACCCGCAAACCGGCTTGGTCGATCCCGATGCCATCCGCAAAGCCATCAGGCCCGATACGAGCTTGATCGCGCTGTTGCACGGTTCCAACGTCACCGGCACGCTGCACCCCATCCGCGAGATTGGCAAAATCGCCCGCGAGCGCGATGTGCTCTTCTGCGTCGATGCGGCCCAAACGCTGGGTCACGTGCCTGTCGATGTCGAGGCCGACTGCATCGACCTCCTGGCCTTCCCCGGTCACAAGGGACTGCTGGGACCGCTGGGCACCGGCGGGCTTTACATCCGCCCCGGCGTCGAGAAACGCCTAGCCACCATCCGCCAAGGCGGCACCGGCTCGGTGAGCGAAAAGGACACCCAGCCCGACTTCATGCCCGACCGCTTCGAACCCGGCAGCCACAACGCCATCGGCATCATCGGCCTGTCCGAAGGCGTGCAATGGGTGCTCGACCAGACCGTCGCCAAGCTCTGGGAACACGAGCAAAACCTCGTCCGCGTCATGATCGACGGCCTGTCGGACACCGGCGAAATGCCCGGCCTGCAATACTTCGGCCCGCAAGGCGTCAAGCACCGCTGCGGCGTCTTCTCCGTCCGCATCAGCCCGCCGCCCGGCATCACCGAATGGGACCTCGATCAGCCCCAAGCCCTCTCCGACCTGCTCGAAAACGACTTCGGCATCCTCACCCGTTCGGGCATCCACTGCGCTCCCTTGGCGCATCAAACCATTGGCACCGTCACCCGCGGCGGCACCACCCGCTTTTCCTTTGGGCCATTCCTCACCAAGCAGGACGTGAAATACGCCTGCGACGCCCTGGGCCACATCTGCCACAGCCGACTTGCCGCGGCGCGTTAGCCTTGCGCGCGCCGCCGCGTCTTGATATCCGTTTGCGCGTCAGTCATCGCCGACGTTTGGACTTGCTTTGCGCCTTGCGCCAGTACGTCAATGCGGCGTTGATTCGGTCGAGGTCCAACGCCTCGGGATCGAAGTCTTCGCCGAACCATTCCTTGGCGTCCTCGTGATATTCATCCGTCGGGTCGGCCAGGCTGGCGAGTTTCTCGTAGTAGCCCCAGACGCCGCCGCAATCCTCCGGCGGGCAGGCCATTTTGCCCTCCAGACAGACCGGATACGCGACCCCCTCCTTGGGCGGGTAGGTCTTTTTGAGTTCGATGCTGTGTTGCCAACTGTCGCCGAAGTCGTATTCGTAGGTCAGCTTCGTGTCGGGGGTGGAGAAGATGTCCGCCAGGGTCACGCCGTTCTCATCCTCGCCTTCCATGTCCGTATCGCTGCCGTCGGGCGCACAGCCCGTGTAACAGCGCTCGCCGCGTTGGGCCCTGAGATCGTTCATTCGTCCTTGCAAAATCAATTGCATCGCTTCCTCATCCGTAAGTTTGACAGGCTTTCCCTTGGTGACGAAATGATGCAGATGATCGTCTTCCCAGCCCATGACGATCTGAATCAACCTGTGCAGCCCTCCCAACGTCATGTCATCGGTCACCGCGACCTTGCGCCAAATCGGCGGCTTGGATCGAAGCAGCGTGATCCGCAGTTCATAGACCTGCTCAGGCATGGCAAGACTCCTTGACGGGTTGGCAATCGACGGCACGAATATAACAAATCCTCCGTGACGTGTGGTGAACCACAGCCAAACCTTGGCGGCAAAGCATTGCCTTCAAGTCACGGACGATCACTTTGAGCTGGCGGTAATGCCCAGTGGCGCGCTGCGGAAAGCGGTGCGGCAGGGGCGGCAAAGGCTGGTTTGGCGTTGCGGGCCGTTACAGAGGGGACACGCGAAAGACCCATTTTGCAGGGCGTTGCAAGCGAGTGCGACAATGTGCATACCAAAGTAATACCCTAGGGGGTGCGAACATCCCTTTAATTCTGCGGGGAAAACGGCGTTTTCTCAACAAGGCGGCGCGGAATCCGGCGCAGTTGACTCACCAAAGCCCTCCGGCGACGACTTCGCCGACCAAGTGCGGCTGGTGCTGGCCCTGCCGCTGACCGACGCCGAGAAAGCCACGGTGGTGCGGCGGATGCTGGCCGGCAAGGAGACACGATGAATTTCCGCCAACCCGCCCGGCATCGTCGCCCACGTCAAGGCACTTGCCGCCATGACCCCCGCCAAGCGAGCGGCGGTGCTGACCCTGACGCGGGATTGACCCCCGGCCTTGGCTCATCGTCGTACTTCGCCCCGGCGACCTGTTAGGCTGCTTACCCTTTTCAACCAAGTGCTACGGAGGGAATGCTTTCCGGTCGAAAGTGACAACTCCGACCCCCCGCCACAGGGCTGATCCGAAGCTGTTTCATTCTGGACTGTCACATCATCGAAGTCGCCCCCGAGCGGGTCATGCAACGCCGGGGGCGGTCGAATATCACACAGCATCCTCAAGCCCCATCCATTT
>JBBRGB010000014.1:0-28131 GCA_038241095.1 Phycisphaerales bacterium | reverse complement strand
GGTCAGTATAGAGTGATTTGAAGGTGGAACAAACCCAAAATCGGCGTTGGGGATAAGCAAGGTCAAGGGCGCCGCCCGCCGACTTGGATCACAGGTTGATAACGAAACCAGCCGACCCCTTGCGAGGTCGGCTGGTTTGTTTTTCGCGTTTATCAGTGATTCGCACGCGGCACCCCGACGGATGCCGTGTGGCACTTGATGAAGGTTTAACCCTTCTTCCAGAACTTGCCGCCGTACACCGCGTCGTCACCGAGTTCCTCGGCGATGCGGAGAAGCTGGTTGTACTTGGCGTTGCGGTCGCTGCGGCAGGGAGCGCCGGTCTTGATTTGGCCACAGTTGGTCGCCACGGCGATGTCGGCGATGGTCGCATCCTCGCTCTCGCCGCTGCGGTGGCTCAGCACGGCACTGTAACCGTTGCGCATCGCCAGGCCCACGGCCTCAAACGTCTCGCTCAAGGTGCCGATCTGGTTGACCTTCACCAGAATCGAGTTGGCCGTCGCGGTGTCGATGCCCTTCTGCAAGAACTTGGGGTTGGTGACAAAGAGGTCATCGCCCACGAGCTGCACCTTCGCGCCGAGCTTGTCGGTCATCAGCTTCCAGCCGGCCCAGTCGTTTTCCGCCAGACCGTCTTCGATGGAGCAGATGGGGTACTTCTTGCACCACTCGGCCCAGTAATCAACCATTTCGCCCGAGGACCAGACCTTCTTGGGATTGCTCTTGAAGAACACATAGCCCTTTTTCTTCTTGTCCCACATTTCGCTGGTGGCGGGGTCCAGGGCGACGAAGACCTGCTTGCCGAAGGTGTAGCCCGCAGCATCGACGGCGTCGGCGATGACCTTCAGAGCGTCTTCGTTATCCTTCAAGCTGGGAGCAAAACCGCCTTCATCGCCCACGGCGGTGGAGAGGCCGGCCTTGCTCAAGACCTTCTTCAAGCTGTGGTAAATCTCGACGCCGCAACGGAGTGCTTCCTCGAAGTTGTCAAAGCCCCAAGGCTGAATCATGAACTCCTGGAAATCGACGTTGTTGTCGGCGTGCTTGCCGCCGTTGAGGATGTTCATCATGGGCACGGGCAGGACCTTGGCGGCGGTGCCACCGAGGTAGCGGTAGAGGGGCAGGCCGGTGGCTTGGGCCGCGGCCTTGGCCACCGCCATCGAGACACCAAGGATGCCGTTGGCACCGAGTTTGCCCTTGTTTTCCGTGCCGTCGAGTTCGATCATCAGGGCGTCGATCTCTTCCTGCGAGCGGGCGTCGATGCCGATCAATTCAGGGGCGATTTTTTCGTTGACATTGGCCACGGCCTTGGTCACGGCCTTGCCCAGGAAGCGCTTGTTGTCACCGTCGCGGAGTTCGACGGCCTCGTGTTCGCCGGTGCTGGCACCGGAGGGCACAATGGCGCTGCCGACGGTTCCGTCGAAGAGGTGGACTTCGACTTCAACGGTGGGGTTGCCGCGGCTGTCGAGGACTTGACGTGCGTGTACCAGTTCGATCTCAAAGCTCATCGTGGGTTCCTTCGTAAATTGGGGTTTTGGGGGGATTGATTCAGGAGCGTCGGGGATTTAGGGGGGCCGGGCTTCCGGGGCGACGCGGAGGTAGTGTAACAGAAGTGAGAGTGTTAGGTCTTGAGTCTTGTCCGACTCATAGCCGCAACATCCTCGCTGCGCGTCGGGGAGTTGCGCGTTGTTCAAAGACGCGCAACGGGGACGTTGCGGCTGAAAGTTAGAAACTTCGAGGCTCACTTCAAGTCATGCGCCACATGGTTAGACTGGTGATTTCAACGAAGCGTGAGGTTTGCCGATGCTGCAAAAGATGCTGGTGATCGCCATCGCGGGGGCGGCCGGGGCGTTGTGCCGCTTCGGGCTGTCGGCGGCGGTGCAGCGCGTCGAGGCCCGTTACTTCGGCCACCCGGTGGGCAGCGCCTGGGGCACGGCCGCGTGCAACGCCTTGGGCTGCCTGTTGTTTGGTCTGTTGTTTTATATCGCCGAGAGTCGCAGCGGGTTTTCACCACTGCTGCGGGCCGCGATGTTGGTGGGCTTCCTCGGAGCCTTCACCACCTTTTCCACTTTCGCCTTTGAAAGCACGCGACTGTTGCAACGCGGCGAGTGGCCCTTGGCGATGCTCAACATCGTGGGGCAAAACGCCTTGGGTTTGGTGATGGTGCTGGCGGGCATCGGCCTGGCGCGGTGGTGGCTGGCGTGAGCGGCGACGGTTCCGGTTCCCGCAAAGTGAATCTCAGCGATCTTCCCAAGGCGTGATGACCACATCCCAACCCTTGCCCTTGGGTTCGGTGGTGTCGATGACCTTGGCGTCGATTTCCTTGTTGACCTGGTGCTCCGTCAGGTCGATGACGGATTCGTTTTCCGAGTCCTCATCGTAGGTGCGCACCCGGCGGGGCAGGAGTTGGTCGCCGTCGTACCAAAGGTCGATTTCGCTGACTTCGCCGCGTTGCTGACCCTTGGGGGTCAGGTGGAGATGGACGAGTTTGGCGTTGTCCTTTTCATCGGCCTTGGGCGGGTCTTTCTCGGCGTCGGGGGCGACGAGTTCCACATGGAACCGCGCCAGCACGAGGTCTTTTTTCATGTTGATGGGCATGACGAACGGCCCGCCGCCCAAGGCCAGGGGGTTGGCGTCCTCGGGCTTGGCATCGGGGGGAACGATCTGGCGTTTGAAGAACTGTTTGGGTTCCTGGTCGGCGAGTTTTTCCACCAGCCAAGTGCCATCGAAGATGTACCAGCGGTCCTGCTTGTCGATCCGCCGATCCGCCAGGCGACGGTCAAAGTGGGCGGCGAAACGGGCGGGCGGGCCGCTGACGAAATAGAGGGTTCCAAAGCGGCGCTGCTTGTCGCCGGTGAGGCCTTGGATGCGGTCGTAACGCAGGGAGGCTTGGAGGGTTTTAAGCTCTGCGGAACGGGCTTCGAGGCGCTGGAGGATGTCGAGGACTTCGGGCGATGGCGGGGTTTCGACTTGCGACGCTTCCGGGGTTTCCGGGGCTTCCGGGGTGGCGGGCGCTTCCGGCGTCGTGGGCGCGGGGGTTTCCTCGGCTAGTGCCAAGGGCGCGGGCCAAGCCAGGCAGCCCACGAATAACAGTGTCCAGAATCGGGTCATCAGCCATCCTTGTGGTGGGGCGGGGGGGGGGTGGTTGCGCGGGCGATGCGTTGTCAATGGTACGCAAGGGTGGTGCGTGGCGTTCGCGCCAAGCGCCCTACTCCGACGCGCAACGGGGACGTTGCGGCTGTGAGTCAGAGCTACGTTCAACGTCGAACAAATCAATGCCGGCGGCGAATGGTGATCGCGTGTTGAACGGCGTCGGCCAGGGCGTTGAGTTCCGGTTCGTCTTCCACTGCGGAGGCAGCGGTTGCGGAAGGAGTGGAGGGGCGACGCGAACCTTGGGTGGCTTGGGGCGTCGGCACCGGAGCGTTGGCGGCCGCTTCGAGCGTCTCCTCCAACTGTTGCGTGAGTTTGTCCATCTCCGTCTGGCTAACCACCCCACGGGCCACGAGCACTTGGGTCAACAGTGCCAGTTGCAATTCGAGTGCGGCGATGCGGCGATCCTCGGCGGTGTCCGGCGCGGCTCCGGGCAACGCGGCCTTGCGCAGGATGTTGATGCCGCGCTGGTGATGCTCCAGCCGGTGATTGACACGCAGCCGATGAAACAGGTCCGCCAGGTCGATGCGTTTGCTCATGGATGGTTCCGTGCGGTGAGGGGGGATGTGACAAGGTGACAAGGTGGGGGGTGATGGGGTGAAAGAGGAGAATACCGCGCGGGAGGGGTTTCGACCAGAGTTGGAAAGATTTTTTGCTCACGCCTTGACTTTGCCGGTCTGGCGGGAAGAATCAAAAGAGTCAACTTACTGGGCGGGTGGATCATGGGGTACGGACAGGACAACACGTAGAAAAAAGCCGTCGCCGGTGTTAAACCAGCGACGGCAAAACCGCAGTGACCGGACGTTCCGGTCCAGGCCCGCGTCGTAATGGGACAGCAACGACGCGGGCCGGTTTTTTTATGTGACTTCCACCACGTCGATCACGCTTCGGGCGGCAGCTTCACGCAGGCGACCTTCAAAATGCCCGGCCGGGCTTTAATACGATTGGATAGCGAATCAGGAACTTGGGCATCGACCTTCAGCACCATCAAGGCCGTGACTACCCCGCCCACTTCGCGGCGACTGATGGCCATGTCGGCGATGTTGACCCCCGCCTCGCCGAACTCCGTGCCCACCAGGCCGATCATGCCCGGCTTGTCCTGATTCTGGATCAGCACCATGTGGCCGGCGGGAACCATGTCCATGCCGTAATGGTTGATCTCCGTGATGCGTGGCCGCATGTCCTCATAAACATGCCCCACGATGCGGCGGGTTTCATCCCCGGCGGGTGTCTGGCTGTCCACCGCGCCGGCGGGGCCTTTGATCTCGATGGCCAGTTCTGCGCCGCCACCCGAAGCGGTCGTCTTGTTCTCTTCGCTGATGACGCTGCGAATCTTGATGCCGCGCTGCTCGGCGATGTGGCGGACGTTGATGGGGTTGACCGGCAGGTCGAGGTTGCCCTTGAGCAGGCCGACCAAGCCCAGCCGCTCGATGGTGCCTGCGGCAGAGGCCAGTTCCTTGCCCGAAAGCTCGAAGGTGACGCTGGCGATGCCGCGGGTGATCATGGCGCTTATCAGCGCCGCCATGCGTTGCGCCAAGTCCACGAACTTGGTTTGCAGGGGCGTCAGATCGACGCGCAGGCCACCGGCATTGACCGCGCCGCGCACGCCCTCGCCCCGCAGATATTCCAGCAGTTGCTCGGCGGCGGAAATGCTCACCGCCTGCTGGGCCTCGTGCGTGCTAGCGCCAAGGTGCGGCGTGACTAGGAGGTTGGGATGCTTGCGCAAAGGGCTGTCGGCGGCGGGCGGTTCCTCGACAAACACGTCCAAGGCCGCGCCACCGCATTGGCCCGATTCCAAGGCCGCCAAGAGCGCCGCTTCATCCACCACGCCGCCGCGGGCCGCGTTGACCACCAGCACGCCCTTGCGGCACTTGGGGAAGGTCGCCGCGCCCAACATGCCCTGGGTCTGTTCGTTCAACGGCACGTGGAAGGTCAGCACATCCGCCAGGGGCAGCAGTTCCTCGAAGGAGGCGTAGAGGCGCACCTTGCCGTCCATCTGCACGCCGGCGTTGATGAAGGGGTCGTAGGCCACGACGGTCATGCCGAAGGCCAAGGCGCGCTCGGCGACGGTGCGGCCGATGCGGCCAAAGCCCACCACGCCCAAGGTCTTGCCCGAGAGTTGGCGACCCATGAACTTGTTGCGATCCCACCCGCCGTTGCTCATGGTCTTGTAGGCCGGGCCGATCTGTCGGGCCAGCGCCATGAGCAGCGTGAAGGCGTGCTCGGCGGTGGAGATGGTCGAGGCCTCGGCGGAGTTCATCACCAATATGCCTTGCGCGGTGGCGGCATCGAGGTCGATATTGTCCACGCCCACCCCGGCGCGGGCAATGGCACGCAAACGGCCGGGCTTGGCCATGACCTCGGCGGTCACCTTGATGCCGCTGCGAACGATCATGCCGTCGTAATCCCCGGCGATGGTCGCCAGCTCGGCCTCCTTGATCCCCGGCTTGCTGGTCAGTTCCACATCCGCTTGGGAGCTGATGTAATCCAGCCCTTCCTGGGCCAGTTTGTCGGGCACGAGTATGCGAAGCTTGTCAGACACGGGGCACCTTTCGGGTGGGTTGGTTGATGTAGCTCTGGGGCTATTTTAAGAGATTTGAACACGAAGGCACGAAGACACGAAGGAAGAAAGAAAAAGATGACATGAATTACAAATCAAAGTCTTTATTAGCCGCGGCTTCCTCGCCGCGCGTCTTTGAAAAATCATCCGCGCCAGATACTGCGACGAGGACGTCGCAGCTAATAGTTGTTGCAACGCTTGCACAGACTCCTGAGTAATGTCTTCTGCCTTTCTTCGTGTCTTCGTGTCTTGGTGTTCATTCATCGAGAACAGGTCACCGCGACCGGGCCACGGCTTGCATGGCTTCTCTCGCGGCGGTGATGGTCTGCGCGATGCAGTCGTCATCGTGGGCGGTGCTGACGAACCAAGCTTCGTACTGCGAGGGTGGCAAGACCACGCCCTGATCCAGCATGGCGTTGAAGAAGACGGCGAAGGCGGCGGTGTCGCAGGCGGTGGCTTGGGTGTAATTGGTCACGGGCTGCTCGGTGAAGAAGGGCGTGAGCATGGAGCCGGCGCGTTGCACCTGCACGGCCACCCCCGCGGCTTGGGCGGAGTCGCGCAGGCCCGTGGCCAGCGCCCCGGCGGAGGCTTCCAACTGCTGATACGGCGTGCCGTCCTTGAGCACCTCCAGCGTCGCCAAGCCCGCGGCCATCGCCAGCGGATTGCCGCTGAGCGTGCCAGCCTGATAGACGGGGCCATCCGGTGCCACTTGTCGCATGAGGTCTTCACGACCGCCGTACGCGGCGCAAGGCAGCCCGCCGCCGATGACCTTGCCCAGGCACGTCAGATCGGGCTTGACGTTGAAGATGCCTTGCGCTCCGCCGTAGGCCACGCGGAAACCGGTCATCACTTCATCGAAAATCAGCAGCGTGCCGTGTTGATCGCAGAGCTTGCGCAGGCCCGCGAGATAGCCTTCCTGCGGAGGCACCACGCCCATGTTGCCGGCAATCGGTTCGACGATCATGGCGGCAATCTGGCCGGGATGTTGGGCAAAAGCCTCTTCCACGCTCCCCAGGTCGTTGAAGTGAACCAGCACAGTGTCATGCGCCGTCGAAGGCGTCACACCCGGCGAAGAGGGTTGCCCCAGCGTCGTCGCCCCGCTGCCGGCTTCTACCAAAAGGCCGTCGCTGTGGCCGTGGTAGCAGCCCCGGCACTTGATGATGCGGTTGCGACCGGTCGCCGCCCGCGCCAGACGCAGGGCGCTCATCACTGCTTCGGTGCCGCTGTTGACGAAACGCACCAAGTCGATGGACTGCACCGCGTGAACGACCATTTCCGCAAGATCGCTCTCGGCTTCGGTGGGCATGCCAAAGCTCGTGCCCCGCCGCGCCGCCTTCGTGATCGCGGCAGTCACCGTTTCCGGGACATGGCCAAGAATCAACGGGCCGTAGCTCATCACATAATCGAGATAGTCATTGCCATCGATGTCGGTGACTTGGCAGCCCTTGCCCTGCTTTATGACGATGGGATCGCGTCCCACGGCTTTGTAGGCCCTCACCGGTGAACTGACCCCGCCGGGCATCAGCCCCCGCGCCCGCTCCGCCGCCTTGCGTGACTTGGCGTGCCGATCCACGATTTTGCTCTTGACTGCCATAGACCCGCCAGTTTAGCAACAAGCCACCGGCATCTTTGAATCACTTGATAAATCACGGCCTCCCAAGCCCACGGATGCCGCTTGCTTAGAAGCGGCTTCCGTGGGATGACGCGGGCCTACCCTCACAGCACCGTCACCTTCAACCCCTGCTGATCCACCGCCAGGTCAAAGAATCTCGCGTGAACATTGGGCCGGTTGGCGTTGAGCGTCTGGCGTATCTTTCCCGCGGCTTCCGCATCGCGGGCCACCATGAACACAAACCCGCCGCCACCCGCGCCGGGCAGCACCTTGCCGCTCACGTAGCGATCCACTCGTGAAAGCAGGTTCTCGATGGCCGGATTGGTCGAGCCGGGGTCGAGCGTTTTCTTGAGCGTCCAGTACTCCTCGACCCCGCGGGCAAAGGCGTCGAGATCGCCGGTGTCCAAGTCCTGCTTCATGCGTTCGGCCCCGGCTTTGAGCCGCTCGATGACGGCGATGGCCTGCGGGTCACGCGCCAAGTATCGGCCCACCACACGCTGCAAAATGTTCCGCGCCATGCGCTTCTGACCCGTGAAATACAGCATCATGCGCTTGTCGGCATCGGAGCGCGGGCCAAACGATGTCCAGTGCATGCTCGGCGTCTGATCCGCGCCGGGTTGCGTGCGAATCAGCTTGATGCCCGGCGTGATCCCGCCGACTTGGTCCTGCCAGCCCCCAGCGGTGGTCATCATCTGCTCCAAGACACTGGTGCGACTAAAGAGTTGCTCCTCGCTGACGTTCTCACCGACCACTCGCGCCAGACAGGCGAGCATGGCCGCGCCGAGGATGGAACTGGTGCCTAGGCCCGAACCTTTGGGCAATGCGGAAAAGAGCGTGAGGTCCAGCCCGCCGCCGAGCTTGCCCAGCCAGGCGTCGAGCTTGCGTTGCGGATCGCGTGGGCAGAGGCCTGAGAGCACCAGTGCCGCCTTGGGCAAGGCCGCCCATTGGGAGGGGTCTTTGTGGTCGAGGATTTGCGAAGTGGTCGAGAGTTCGAGTCGCTGGCCGAGGTCGAGGCTGGTGAGCGTGATGATCGGCCGCTCCGAAAGCTTGGCGATGACCTGCACGGGATATTGCTGGTTGAGCGTGATGGCGGCATTGACCACGGTGCCCCCCAGGGCGGTGCAGATCGGCGGGGTGTCGCTCCAGCCACCGGCGAAATCCAGCCGGACGGGTGTCGTGGCCCAGACGACTTGGTCGTGAAGGATCGCCGCTTGGCGGGGCTTGTCGGGCAGTTGGATCTGCCGGGCCACGGCCTGGGCGATGGCGGAAAAAGCGTGACGTTCGCGCGCGTTGGAATCCTGAGTTTTCGCCTTGCCCGCAGGGAAGCGTTGTTCAACTTCCCGCGCCAGCCAATGCAATCGCGCCTGCGCCAGCGGATCACGCGAGCGTTGAATCACGGCCTCGACTTGCCGCAAGGCGACGGCGGCTTCCTGGCGGTTGGTCAAGGATTCCACGACGCGCTGGGCGGGCAGATCGCCATCATCCACCAAGCGTGTTTCGAGGTTGAAGAGGTCGCCGAGCCGTTGAATCTCGCGGCGATGGGCGATGAGCCGGCGGTGATCGACGCGCGAAAGTAACTCAGCCATGCTCACACGCGTGCCCTTGCGCCACGACGTCGGCGGCTTGGCTTTGGCCTCATTTTTCGTAATCCAGAGAATGTCGGAAATCGCCTGCTTGGCGGTGCCGATGCGCCAGAGGCGGGCGTTCCATAGTGACTGTGATTCAGGCTCTTTTTCGCGCCAGATGTCGCCGGGCGTCAAGCCGTGCCGCGTCAGCACGGTGTCCAAGGGTTGATTGCCCAGAGTGCCGCCGCGCGGGCGTGAAGTCTTGAAATCATCATCGACGCCGAACAGCACCGCCGCCCATTTGCCGCCCGCCACCGGCAGGGTCACGATGCCCCAACCCTCCGGCAAACGAATCGGCAGCTTGGCCTCAAGAGGCCAACCGACCACGATGTTGCGACCGGGCAATTCCACTTGGGCATCGGTGTGTACCGCTTCGAGCAGCACCCCGCCCCCGCTGCGTACAGCCGAGGTTTGCAGCACGCTGTTGTAAACAAACGCCCCTTCCAAAGCGGCGCGATCGCCCACCACCGAGCGGTCGAAGTTGGCAAAGGAAAACTGCTTGGCCGTGCGCGACAGCGAGCCGACGTTGGTCAGCAGTTCACGACTGGTGCCGATGTGAAAGAAGTCGCAATAGGGCAGCACATTGACGGTGAAGTCGCTCCCATGCAACCCCCGATAAAGCGCCGTAAGCACCGCGTCGCCCCCGCCACGCTTGCGGTTTAGCGCCTCCCCCGTCCTCTGAATATCTCCCCCCACATTGCGCAAATACCCTTCCTCATCCACCCCCGACGGCAACGTCATCAACATCTGTTCATACAAATCCAAACTCGGCACCCGCCCCTTGACGATGCCGGAAAGCAGCCCGCTTCCCAATCGCACCGTATCACGCCCCAGCGAAACTCCCGCCGTCTTGAGCCAGCGTTGCACCGTCTCGGCATCGAGGCTGATCAGCCCGGTGTCCACCAGCACGCGGCCCACGGCATCGATCGCGCCGCGCTGCCGGGCCTTGTCCTCACTGGGTTTTTGCAGAAAGTCGGTGACACGCCCCTGGGCGTCGGCGACGTACACGCCATGCTTTGCCCCGCGATCCACCGGCCCCGGATAGGCCACGCCGACCACACCGGGGCGGTCGAAGTTCACCTCGTCATGATCGAAAGTCAGCAGCACATCGCCCGCCGCCAACAGCACACCACCTCGCGCCGGTCGCGGTAGAGCGGCAAGATCGTCGGCCAGCAGATCAAACAACGTCGCGGGTTGACCGCCGCTGCCATCGCAAGGCAGGGGGGTGAAGATTTTGCCTTGGGCGGCATAGGCGCAAAGGCGGCGACTGTCCCCGCCGGAGTGGATCACCAGCACGTTCTGATCGGCGAAAAGCTGCGCCAGTGTTTTGGCCTCTGGCCGCGCTTGGCGCATGGCTTGGGCGATCTGGAAAAGTACCCACAGGGTTGACCCGCCCGATCCTACGCGGCGGTCTCCCGGATCCGCCACCACGCGCCACTGCGCCCCGGCTGGCAACAGGCCTTGTTCTTCGCGCCAACGCAGTTGCTCTTCGTACCCGCGGGCCTGCGTGACGTTGGCGGCGGTGAGTATTAGCCAATCAATTTGTGACATGAATGCTCCCTGAGTGAATGTGACAAGGATAACCAAGGTTACGCATGTGCTGTGAATCATGTCGGTTCGCCCCTGTTTTTTTTGCGTGGTCTTCGCGCCCGACTGCCCGGAGCGCCGGGCGCTTCCCGCGGTTTCTTCACGTCTTTTAACTCTTGGGCGGTCATCTTGCCCATCTCCGGGGCGTCGCGCAACTGTTTCACGCGATCGCGCAAGGCCGCGGCTTTTTCAAACTCCAAGTTCTGCGCCGCTTCCAGCATCAAGCGCTCCATCTCGGCGATCAATTCCGAGCGATCCAGCACCAAATCATCAGCGGCGTCCACCGCTTCCCGCACCGTTTGCCGAGCCTTGATCTCCAACTCGATCGACCGGCGAATCGCCTTCTTAATCGTCTCGGGCGTGATGTTGTGTTCGACGTTGTAGGCCAACTGAATGGTGCGGCGACGGGCGGTCTCATCCATCGCCTGCTTCATCGCCGGGGAAATGCTGTCGCCATAGAGCAACACCGTGGCGTTGACGTTTCGCGCCGCCCGGCCGATGGTCTGAATGAGGCTCGAAGCGCTGCGCAAAAAGCCAGTTTTGTCAGCGTCCATGATCGCCACCAACGACACCTCCGGCAGGTCCAACCCTTCGCGCAAAAGGTTCACGCCCACCAGCACGTCATACTCTCCCAAGCGCAGATCACGCAGAATCTCGATGCGGTCGAGAGTCTGAATCTCGCTGTGCATGTAGCGACAACGAAGGCCGTGGTCGGCTAAATACGCGGCCAAATCTTCCGCCAAACGCTTGGTCAAGGTCGTTACCAACGTGCGCTCGCCCGTGGCGGTGCGGGCCTTGATTGCCTCCATTAAATCGGGCACCTGGTTGGTGGCCGGCCGCACTTCGATGTTCGGATCGACCAGCCCCGTGGGACGGATGACCTGCTCGACGATGGCACCGGCGGTCTTCTCCAATTCATACGGCCCGGGTGTGGCGCTGACGAAGACTACTTGAGGCCAAATACGCTCGATTTCCTCGAAGCGCAGCGGGCGATTGTCCATGGCGCTGGGCAGGCGGAAGCCGTGGTCCACGAGCGTTTGTTTGCGTGAGCGGTCGCCGAAAAACATGCCGCGAAGCTGCGGGATGGTGACGTGGCTTTCGTCGATGACCAGTAACCAATCGCGCAGGCCGTCGTTGCGTGGGACGGGTGGCAGGGCCGGGGGCAGGGCCGCCATTTCCTGGGCTGAAAGATGCTCGGGATGCTCCGGTGTGCGATGCAAATATTCACCTTGGTATTCGCCACTGGTGGCGTCGGGGAAATAGTCCATCAAGGTGTAAGGCTTAGCGCCGGGTGGTCGGCCATCAAGGTGGCGTGAGTAGTTTTCAATGCCCGAGCAGAAGCCGACTTCCTGAATCATTTCCAGGTCGTACTTGGTGCGTGCCTGGAGCCGCTGGGCTTCGAGCAATTTGCCTTCATGTCGCAGTTGCAACACACGATGCTCAAGCTCCTCACTGATCGAAGCCACGGCCCGATCCACCTGACTTTCCGGCAACACATAATGCACCGCTGGATAGATGAACAACTGCGGCTCCTCACGCACCAACTCGCCCGTCAGCGGATTCACCAATGCCAGGCTTTCGATCTCATCGCCAAACATTTCGATGCGATAGGCGACCTCCTCACCGGCTGGATGCACCTCGATCACATCGCCACGCAGACGATAGTTGCCACGCTTAAAATCAATGTCGCCCCGCGTGTATTGCAGGCTGTTTAACCCCAGCAAAAACTCTCGCCGATCCAGTGTCTGACCCCGTGCGAGGCTGATGACACTCTTGCGATACGCGTCGGGCGAACCCAAACCGAAGATGCACGACACGCTGGCCACGACGATGACATCGCGGCGACTCACCAACGCCGAGGTCGCCGCCAATCGCAGACGGTCGAGATCATCATTGCGCGAGGAATCTTTCTCAATGTAAATATCCCGCTGCGGGATGTAGGCTTCGGGTTGATAGTAATCGTAATAGGAGACGAAGTATTGCACCGCATTGTGGGGGAAAAGCTCCTTAAACTCTTCGTAGAGTTGGGCAGCGAGAGTCTTGTTGTGGCTAATGACCAGCGTCGGTTTTTTGACGCGGGCAATCACGTTGGCCATGGTGAAAGTCTTGCCCGAGCCGGTGACGCCCATGAGGGTTTGATACTTTTCGTCGCGGTCGATGGCGATGGTAAGAGCATCAATGGCGGCAGGCTGATCGCCGGTGGGGCGGTGGTCGCTGACAAGCTGAAAGTCCTGTGGAGGCATGGGGCAATTCTATTGTGGATGGGGGTTGTCAGATCGAGGACTTGCCCGCGCACTCGGCTCGCGGGGTGGCGTGACTTGGTTCATGGCGTTGCCGCGTTCAAGTTGCCGGGCAGTGTCACGCAGGCGTGAACCCACCTCCTAGTTAAAAGGTATTTTACCATAAACCAATCGCGTTGTCAAACGGATGTTTGTTATCCACCGGTTTTGCACCGGCTGAGGGCGTGTTGAGGACCGATTTCACCCGGTATAAGTGTGAAAAAGGGGTGATTTTGACCATTTTCAGACCCAAAAGCCCCCTCGCACCCCCACCCCACCCCCCCACTTGCCATGCCCCCACCCACCCCCTACCCCCCTCCACCCGACACCCATGTCAATCTATACCGTAATTATTATATATTTATACCCATTGTGACCCGTTTCCGGCAACGGCATGGAGCCATGAAGGCAAGATATGTCGATTATCCTGATGGTTTATTGCGGACTTGATGAAAGTGAAAAAACCAGCGCCCTGACAGAGCAAACGCATGTGGATTTCAAAAGAGCCGCGCACGAAGTAAGGGGGTTTTCTGCCCGCCCCCCCCTCATGACCGGATCCGAAAAAGGGACATCCACAATTTCCACTTCTTTTTCGTTTGAGTGACCATAGCGCCAAGGAAATTGTGGATGTCCCCTTTTTCTCTGCGACCGTGAGGGAGCGCTCCCCCTGGTGTGGGATTGTGCGGGGCAAAAACTCCGCTTACTTTGTGCGCGGCTCTTGGTTTTCGTGCGCGGGTCATTGCGGTGACGGTGGCGAATCCAGCAGTCGCAGCGTTTGCGGCAGTGGCCGATACACATGCAGAGAGCCGAAGCGCAAGTCCGGCGCGACGGTTTTGTTTTCCGTGTTGAGCAGAGGTTGATCCGTCAGCAAGGTGACGCCTTGCCGCAACAAGGCCAGGGCATCACAGGCATGGAGATGTTGGGCGTGGGTCACTTCGCACCCGACTTGCGCATCGTCGCTCGTCGCTCGGTTTGAAGCAAAGTCAAGGGACTTGATGGCTTGGTCGATGCAGTCGCCGGAACCCGCCAGATGGAGCCGCGTATTGTTCGCCAGTGCGTGCTGTCGCAGCCAGAACAGGCCGTCGTCGCTGATGCCGCCGGGCATGAAACGCAGGTGGGCCACGGCGACGAGGGTGTCATCGAAAACCGGTGGCGTCAGTCCCAGACTCGGTTTTAATCGAGCCGCGCCAAGACTCGCCTTGGCCTTGGGCCCGATCATTCGTCCAAGGCGGCGCAAGGCCCGCTGCCCCAATGTTTTCACGGCATCCTTGAGCTTGTGAACCTTCTGACGCGAGACAAACACCGCCCGGACGATTTGCGGATGATCCGAGGTGACGATGCGTGGCCCCCAATGCGCCAAGGCGCTGCGCGGCCGGCAGCCGTGGTTGAGCGCGATGATCATTCCTTCCGACAGCGCCCGTCGTTGCCGCTTGGTGGAAACGCCACCCGCGTTCATGTGGGCGTGCAAGCGTGAGTCGTATTGTCCCCAGCGCCCGGCGCGATGGCAGCGCAGGAAAAAATCGTAATCGGAGGCCACCTTCAAATCGGTGCGGTAGAGGCCCAAATCCTGATAGAGCTGCCGCCAGCAGGAGAAGGTGGGATGGGGCAGGCTGGGCATGGTGCGGGCGATGGATTGGGCGTAGTTCGGATCGCCGCCGAGGGTGATGTCACTTCCGCGATAACCGTGAATGGTGATGTCGCCAAAGACAAAGTCCGCGCCAGTTTCGCAGAGGGCATCCACCGCGTGCCGCACTTGCTCGTCGCCCAGTCGGTCATCGGCGTTCAAGGATTGGATGATGTCGCCGCTGGTTGACGCGATGGCCTTGTTCATGGCGTTATAGATGCCGTCGTCCGGCTCGCTGGAAAACCAGGTGATCGCATCGGCGTTGTGCTCGATGATCTGCTTGGTGTTGTCGGTGGAACCGCCGTCGATGATGATGTATTCGATGGCTGGGTAGGACTGTTGGCGCACGCTTTCGATGGCGCGCTCCAGCGTGGCGGCGGCGTTGAAACAAACGGTGACGATGGAAAACAGCGGCATGCGTGAGCCGTCGTCCCGATGGGCCAACGGCGCATCGGGTCGTGCCAAGCGTTGCAACGCGACGGGCTGGGGTTGGTCTTGCAATCGCGGAAAAACCGGGCCGTTGCGCCATGATGAGATGAGGCTTTTCATGCGACCCCCCCTTTGCCGCCTTGGCCGGTCAGTGCGGGTGGCTCGCTGGCAAGCTGGGAAAAATACTGATGCCAACGATCGTATTGATGCTCGATGGTGTAGTGCGACTCGACTAACGCGATGCCGTGGCGCGACATGTCGGCAAGCTTTGGCGAATCGCGCAAAGTGTCAACGCATCTGGTGGCGAAGGCATCGACCGACCAGTCGTTGACAATCACCGCGTTTTCGTTTTGGCGGGCGATGTCGCCCACGCCTCCGGTGTCATGGGCGATTAACGGGATGCCGCACGCGGCCGCCTCCATGAGGGTTTGACCAAAGGCCTCTTCCTTGGACAGGCAGACCATGATGTCCACGGCACTGTAGATGACAGGCAGCAGGCGATCATCGGGAATGTGGCCCAGGCCATGCAGATTCGGAATGTATTGGGTGTTGTGGCCAAAGCCCATGGCGATGAGATTGGGCTGGGCCAGCAACGCTCGGCAGAGAGGGGCGAGCAGCGGCCCACCTTTGCGTTCCTCGGCGGCATTGACCGCGGCGAAAAGCACCACCCTCGCGTTATCGGGAATCTTTAACAGCCTTCGCGCCAAGCGGCGATTGACCGGGGAAAAGAGCTGGTGGTCCAAGCCAAGATGCAGCGTCTCGACCCGCGCTTGGTCGGCGAAGGCATCGGTGGCCACGCGGCTCATCCACGTGGAGTTGGCCGCCAGGGGAATGCCACCGGAACGCGTGAAAACATCTCGTCGGTGTTGCCAGGCTGGCTTGACGAGATCGGGTGGCAGCGCGGGATATTCCGTGGGCGTGGGGCACTGGGCGTCACAGCCGGCGCGATATTTTTCGCACCCACCAAAATAGACGCAGCGACCCGTCAGCCAATGACAGTCGTGGAGATAGGCGATGACCGGCGCGATGTGGTTGTGAATCCGCGAGAGCAAAGCCAGGGGCCAGCCCGTCCAGTGCAGGTTGCCGGCGATGACCACATCGGGCTGCCAGCGGGCGACGATGGATGCCACTTCGGCGACAACCTGTTGTTCCGAGAGCGTCAGGTTCTCCGAGCGGTTGAGTTGCGGCAGTGACTCGATGCCTTCCCATTGCCCGCAATATGTTCTGCGTGCCAACTCCGGCGCGCGGGGTTCGGGGTTGTCGAGACAGCACAGCAACTTCACGCGATGGCCACCGTGGAGGAAGGATTGGACTTGTCGCCGGGTGGCCACGCCCGCGCCGCCGATGAAACCGACATCGTTGAGAACCATGATGCGCAAGGGCCTTCCCGCGTTCAAGGCATCGCGCAGGGAAGCGAAGGGCGCGTCAACGGGCCGGGGTGGGCCTTGAACTTGGGTCACCGCTTCTGCCATAAGCGCGTGCCCCAATCGTAAGTGAGTTCGTTTCCCGAGGTCATCAATTTCAGGCGTTGCGCCAAGGTTCGCACGGAAGGCCCCATGCAGCGGATCAACCTCATGCGGCGATTTTGCAGCCAGCGATTGGGCTTGCGATACCCGTGCTTGGCAAACGCGGCTTGGGCCTCTTGCACATAGCCGCCCATGTCCACGGAAGTTTTTTGCGTCTGGTGGTAGCGAAAGGCCGCCAGGGGCACATCCACCGACCACGGTTCGGCCAGCGCCAAGAATCGGCACCAAAGTTCAAAGTCGCCCGCTGATCGCAACGAGGCGTCCACCCGTCCCCCGGCTTCGTCCCACAGCGAGCGACGCCAGAACGTGGCCTCCTGTTGCAGGAACCCGGTGCCCTGCCAGCCGGCGTGAAGGAAATGATCGCCGCGGGCGAAACTCTTTTTGCTCACCACAGGCAGCGGATTGAGTTTGATGATGGCACCACTTTCATCAATGGCGCAGGGATAAAGCGTGGTGAGCCAGCGCATGTCGGGAAATAGCGAAAACAGGTGGCCTACCAGTTTCAACGCGCCGGGCAGATACATATCATCGCTGTTGATCCAGCCCATGATTTCGCCATCAATGCGGGCGAAACCTTTGTTGATGGCGTCGTACATGCCGGTGTCGGATTCGCTGATGTGGTAGGTCAGGCGCGATGACCAGCGTTGGAGTACCTCGGCCGTGCCGTCGGTGGAACCGCCATCAATAATGGCATAGCTCAGATTGGGAATATCATGGCCGAGTACGGATTGAATGGTAGCGTCGAGAAAGCGGCCGTTGTTGTAGGACGGCGTGACAATGGCGAGGGAAGGTGATGCGGGGGATGGCTCGCTCATGCGTAGGCGTTGTGTTGAAACTCTTCGCTTGCCACGGGGATGAAGAACAAATCCATCTGCCAGAAGGCGTGGTCGTGGGATCGCCAGAGGGGTTCAGAAAAGTCCACCGGGGCGAAGCCGCGCTGACGCATGAAATCGCACATTTCATACCAGCGCAAGGCTTTGTCGTTGAGGCGGAAAGTGTAGGTCTCGATGACCACCAACTCCGCTTGCTTGAGGGTACGTTCGGCCCCTTGCAGAATGGGAACTTCAAAACCGTGGGTATCAAGTTTGATCAAATAGGGTGCGGGCAGTTTTCGTTGGAGGACTTCGTGGTCGATGCTGGTGACGGGAATCTTCAGCGTGGCTTGGTCGGTTGGACTTTCGCTGGCCGCGCCGCCCCACGGGCCGCCGTCTTCAAAATAGACTGAACCCTCGGCCTTGGCACCGGCGGCGGCGATCTTGTAGGCGGTGTTGGCGTGGCGGGCGCAATAGTCGCGCAGGGCCTTTTCATGCAGCGTTTGAGCTTCAATCAATAGGTAATGCGCCTGCGGATAGACCGTCCGGGCGATGTCGGACCACATGCCGTTGGAGGCTCCGACGTCGATGACGGTTTGGATTTGATGGCCCCGCGCCGCCAAGCCGCGCAAGGCCCGCGCGGTGGAAGCGGCCTCGAACACCATGCGTTCCGCGGCGCGGTCGTCGATGCCGCCGTTGGCCGCGCTGGGGGCGTTAAGGACGGGCGACAACCGCTGGGCGGTGTTGCGCAGGATTTTGGCTATCAACTCTCGCACCGGCATTACCTTTCATATTCACGGCATCGAGCCGATAGGGAAATCCGCCCACCCGCGATGGATCATGTCATGCCTGCGTCGGCAACTTCCGCAACATGCAAAAATGGCCAGCCGCCGGGGTCGGTAGCGTCACTTCATAGGCTCGCGGCCCTTCGCTGAGAAACTCGTCAATGGCGGTCTTGACACCCGATGAGAAGTAGCCGTAGTCATCCACCACGATCCAGCAGCCGGGCGTCATGTGGGCGTCAAGATATTCCAGCGCGTCCTTGATCGGTTTGTAAAAGTCAAAGTCCACATAGGCGAAACATACTTTGTCAGGCCGAGGGTCCGTGGCGAGCGTTTGATCCACCCACCCCTTGCGAATGTGCGTGCGCTTGGCGGGAAACTTGATGCGCTCCAGGCGTTGGAGCACCAACTCTTCGGGACACTTCATCTGCCCGTGATAGGCTTCCATGCTTCCCAAGCCAAAGATGTCATCGATCAACTCATCCTTCTCATGCGGCTTGGGCAGACCCTCGAAGGAATCATAAAGCCAGAGGTGGCGATCGGTGTTCATGATCTCTTTGGCCAGCAGTTGCGAGGTGGCTCCCTGCGCCACGCCGAACTCGCAGATATCGCCCGACTGCGACATCGCCTTGTGCAGGCAATCGACGATGTAAAGCGCCTCGCCGATCGTGGTGCCCACCAGCTCAAAGAGGTCATCAGCGCGGCCATCGCGCGGCGGAATACTGGGCAGCATCGTCTGACGGTAGAGATTCTCCAGCTCCACGCTGTCCTGCTTGCGCAGACGCAGACGATCCTGAGTCTCGTAAAGGCGCTGGCGGAGATCGGCGACGGTGATGCCACCGGCGGCATCGCTCAGCTTGCCCCCCGCGCGTCGAATGAGGTTGCGAATCCTAGACATGATGCGATTATACAACCCTCCATAAGTGGAGTGACGAATGGGGCCAAGAGCTCAACGCAGTCGGTCGTGAACCCACGCCGCGGCCTTGCGCGAGGCGCCGAACCACCCGGCCCGCAGCACCGCTTCCCGACGCAGGGCTTCATCACGTTGGGCCATGTGGGTGTCGGAGCGGGCGGTCATTTCATCGACCTTGAATTGGAGGACGGCAATGCGCGAGATCAGCAATTCCAGCGCAGCTTGTTGAACCACCGGGTCGGCGGCGGGAATCGACCTCGGCACGTGCTTGTCAACGTTGGAAGAATTCGTGCTGACGGCCTCTCGAAGCAAGCGCTCAAACAGGTCGATGCAGCGTTGGGCGTGCATGGGATAAGCCGTGGTTTGTTCGGACAGTTCGCGGCAATTGCGACGGATGGTTTCCAGCGGTGATTGAAGCAGGGTTTTCACCGCGGCCGTCAAGCCCTCGGCATCGCCTCGGGTCGCAAGTTCGCCGGTGCGACCGGGCACAATGCAATCGGGCAGGCCACCGATGCGATAGCCCACCACCGGCGTGCCGCAGGCCAAGGCTTCGACCATGGTGTTGGGCAGATTGTCTTCGTGGGACGGCAGCAGCAGCACATCGGCCGCGGCGTAGATGGTCGCCAAGCGGGCTTCCTCGGCAATCGATCCCAGCGAGACGACCTTCCCTTCCCACTGCGGGTGCGGCTGGCCGTGACCGACACTGAAATAGGCCACGGGTCGATCCGCAACGCTGTGAAGATTCAGAATGGTCGGCGTCAGATCGGCCAAACCCTTGCGATGCTCGCCGATCTGCTCGGCGATGAGCATCACCTGCCAGGCGTCTTGCCGCAGCCCCAAGGCCTCCCGCGCTTCACGCTGATCGCGGGGTTGAAACACGCGCCCATCGACCGCGTTGGGAATCACCTCATGCCGCCAGTTTGAGAGTGTCGGCGAAGCGGAAGCCAGTTGATGCAGCCAGTGGCTCGGCGAGATGACGGTGGCCTTGGTTGCTTGTCCCAACTTGAGGCGTTGATTCCACACCACCGCCGGCACACCCACGGGGTCCAGCGCCAATTGCGGGCAGGCTTGGCAGCCGGTCAAAAACTTTTCGCAGCCGCTGGTGTAATGACACCCGCCGGTGAGCGCCCATTGATCGTGAAGCGTGAAGACCACAGGCTTGCCCAAGGCCATCAAGTTGGCAATGCCATCCAGGGAGATGAATCCCGAAGTCCAATGCAGGTGAATGATGTCAGCGTCGCGGAGCAGTTCGTGTTTCGCCACCTCGGCGTCAAAGAGGGGGAATGAAAACCAAGTGTTGCTGACCGGCGTGCGGTTCTGATCAATGGCAAAGCGTTGCGTCAGAGCCACGTGGGTTGCCTGTGGCGAATCGGGATTAACCGCAGCCGCGATGACATGGGCATCCTCGCTTCGCTTGTTTCCCACCAGCATCCAATGATCGACGCCCGCTTGGCGCAAGGCCTGGTGCTGGCGATGCGCGGCCCGGGCAGCGCCACCGGAAATGTCAAAGGTGCTTAGGGAAACAACTTTCACGCCCTGGCCTCGCAGAAAAGAGAGTCGGGCTTGCGGGGCTTGCCCGTGGCGTCGGCGTCAAATTGGTAACTGTCCCAGTCCGGGATGGCCGAGGCGTCGGCCAAGGGAAAAGTAATGTCGTGGAAGCCGTGCTCGTTTAATAGACCCCGCAGGGAGAGACGGTCATACATCCAACGATGCACCTCGCCACCGGCGCGGAAGGCGGCTTCCCGTTTGGCCGCTTCCTTGGCATTGCGGGGAGCCACGGCGGGGGCGGGGAGCGTCCCTTGACTCTTTTGCCCGCGATACCAATTCAGATAGTCATCCAATTCATAACCGACTTGCTTGCGCACATAGTCCTCAGCCCTGATCGGCTCGCGGTGCCAATACTTAAGTATCTCCCCGCCCGACTCGCCACGCACCAACTGATCGATAAGGTGCAGGACTGTCCATTCATGTTGCTCAACGGCCTGCGCATCCCCAGCAAGTGCCAAGTTGAGATTATCAACGTAATTGCGGGCCAGAATCGCCAAATCGGGAACCACCACACGAAGGATGCCATCCGGGCGAAGGATGCGATGACATTCACGGATGAATTGGTTACCCTGCACGCGGCTGAGATGTTCCAGAACGTGCGAATGATAGATGACATCCACGCTGCGATCGGCAAAGGGCAACGGCTCCGAGAGATTGACCGGCTTGACCAGTTCGTGCAAGGGCACGAGGTCCATGTTGACCCAGCGGGGGTGAACCCGCGGCCCACAACCAAGGTTGACCATCACGGGCCGGCCGCTGGCCCCTCCGTTGCCGACGGTGGAGGCTCCCGAAAGTCCGCCGCCCAGTTTCTTCTTTAGCCAATCACGCATGGGCATTGCCACCCTTGCCTTTCTCAAACCACCGGCCGGTATAGTCGATGGTATGAAGCGCCAAGGTCTCACCCTTCGACGCGGCGAACTCGTCCACGGCCCGGCGGCATCCCTCCCAGTGGCCGTAATCATCAATCTGCACAAACCCGCCCGGTGTCACGCAATCGTACAACTGCTCAAAGATGGTTCGGGTCGAATCATACCAATCGCCATCGGCGTGGAGCAACGCGATTTGTGGATTCCGCTCGGCGCGCCAAACAGGTAAAGTATCTTGAAAGTATCCTGGCACAAGATGTAGCGGGGTCTGTATATCGAGCCGTTGATATAAGTCGCGCACCGCCGTCATCGGGGCGGCGCATGTGCCCGCGCCCCAGCCCGCTTCTTGGGCGGTCACATTCTCATAGCGATCCGCCTCCCCCGGCGCGGGCATGCCCTCAAAAGAATCGAAGCCGTAAATCTCCCGATCCTTCCCGCCATGCTGCGCCAGCGACGCCCCGAGTACGGTGGTCGATCCACCGCCAGCGACACCGCAATCGACGATGAGGCCCGGAATGTTCTCTTGCGTCACCCGCCGGGCCAGTTCCCACAAATTGCCCAAGCGTTGCCAGGAAAGCATGGTGTTGGGGCCGATGCCTTGGAGCACTTGGCGCAGATTGGGATCAATTTCATCGGGCAGGGGCGGCAACGGCGGTGCCCACTGCGTCAGTAGAGAACGGGCTTCGGTATTGTCGGGAAACCAGCGCAATTCTTCGCGCAGGGACTCGGCCGCATCGTAGCGATTGCCCAATTGGTTAAACGCCTTGGCGCGGAGCAGATCGACCCCACACCGAGGCTTGCGCAGGGCCTTGACTTCCGCCAGCACAGCCAACGTCTCGCGCGGTTGGCGGCATTGCAAATGGGCCGCGGCCCGCTCCAGCGGATCGGCAATGCTTTGGGGCGCTGGCCTTCCCCGCAGTCTATTGAACACGTCGAAGAAAGCCATTGGTGCACCAAGTTGCGTTGTATCCGAACATGTCACAGTATTCGCCGGCGATTTCATATCGGCCGGGGTGGGCCGCCAGAAGTTCCTTGATGGCGCGGTGCGGGCCGCTGGTGCAATCGGGATAATCATTGGGTACCAAGTCGGAGATGATGCCATCCTCGACCACCAGCATGTCACCGGGTTTTAGATGCCGATCAAAGAAGATGGAAATCGCCTTGCAGGTGTCGTACACATGGTCGGCATCATCAATGACCAGCCAAGGCCGCGGCAATTCCGCCAGCATGGCATCGGTCAACACCAGTTCCAATTGATGGGCATCGCCTTCATGAAACGTGACGCGGGGATGGCTCACGGAAGTGACCTTCACCAGATCGACGGAGTGGATGCGCGTAGGCAGTTGCAGGCTCACGACTTGGTCGCCCATCCACAGGGCGCTGCCCCCGGCCTTGGAGCCGATCTCGATGATCGTCGCGGGTTTGAGGTCATGGAAAACGCGGGGATAGATGGCCAGATCAAAAGGGTTCTTGAGCGTGGGCACCCCGGCATAGGTGAAGTTGTGCAGGACGTTTTGCAGGGTCAAAAGGAAATCGCGCGGGATGCTGGTGGCATAGCCACGCTTGGCGGTGGACAGGGCGGTAGGCGTTTTGTGAACGATTGAGGCTGAGAGGTCCGCGATGCGTTGTTGGATGAAAGGATCGTGCGGGGCGAACTGGGCTTCCTCGCGGTAAGCGGCCAGGGCTTCTTCATGCCGACCGGCCTGATTCAGCGCGGTGGCCAGATGACGGCGTGAGCCGAGGCGTTGCGGGTCGGCTTCGACGGCGGCGGTGAGGGTCTTGATGGACGCAAGCATTTTCCGCTGGTGCATCAAGGCGACGCCTTCCCGCAGTTGGGCCGTGATTTCATCGGGCCGTTGCAGGGCGATGACCCCGTCGCGTTGAAGCAGACCCAGATCGGGGCTGAGCACTTCCCAGCCGGCCTGTTGCGCCAGCGCGGCCATTTGCCCTGCGGTGTTGCGCGGCCACCAGATTTGGTCATCGGGCAGCTTGGCGAACTCGGCGGGCACCCCGCCCTTTTGCCAGCCGTAGGCTTGGAGCTTGTCCCACTCGCCATATTCATGCACGGCCAAGCCGCCGGGCTTCATTTTCGCCAGCGAGGATTCGAGCACTTCCTGAATCTGCTGGCGGTTGTTGTGGCACAGCACGCCGAAGGAAAAGAAAAAATCGAACTGCGAATCGGGGACTTCCTTAAAGCGATTGTCGTGGATGTGGTGGCAGAACAGGTGGCCGCGGTGGTCATCGGGTTTGAGCCATTCGCTGACATCCTGGAAGTCCAGCGTGTGAACGCAGCCTTGCGGGGCTTGTTGCAACAAGGCGCGGGTCCACGAGCCGCGACCGGGGCCGAGTTCCAGCACTTGGGCATCGGGCTTGACCCATCGCCCGGCGGTTTGCTGGAACAACTCACGGTACGACCCGCCCGCCGAGGACTCCTCGTTGGCCCGGCGTTTGTCGGTCTCTTGCGACAGCACATCCCCGCTGTCATAACCGTAGGAAAAATGTGATTTCAACCATTTGAACGTCGGCATGGTGTTCGGAGACTCCCATTTACTGATTCATCGTCATCGCGGGTTCATCATCAGGCGTGATGCCGCGGCGTCACTGGACTTCATACCCCAAGGAGATCATGGTGGGCTTGGCGATGGCCAGAAACGCGCGGTGCGTCTTGTCATCAAAATGATTGACCCAATCCCCCGCCACGCCCTTGCGCACAAACCGGCCAAGCTGTTCACCCAGCGAATCGGCAAGCTCCTTGCGCATGTTCTGCTTGGTGTTTTTCATCACCGCTTGCCCAATGGCGGCATCATCGACGGCATACCCGCAATCCTCAAACGTCCGCTTCACGACCCCCGGCGTATCCAAGAGCATGTCTTCATAGCGAACCAGCACGACCTTCTGACTCGCGCCAGCTTCTTGCCATGCGGTGACGAAGGTAACCCAATCGCTGGCGAGCTTCAGGGCATACTCGGCGAAGGTTTCACTGAGCGGTTTTTGCAACGAGAGGTCGCTGCACAGGTGCTCAAAGTGGAATCGGGAAACCGCCACGTCGCGGGCGTCGCGCACGAGGTGGATCATGGTGCAGGGGAAGTCCAACAGCGGGGAAGTGGGCGGTTCGTGGCCCCGCATCACGCAGGGCTTGCCCATGCCCACATCGGTCAGGCCGCGATACCAAGGATGGTTTTGCAGGGCGGGAATGAACTGTCCCCGCGACGCCTCGACGCCGAGCTTGCGGCGACCCAAGGCATCACCCAGGACATTGACCAGCCACGTCCCGCCGGACTTGGGGTACTCGTTAACGATGAGCCTGTCCGTCGCGGGCACGGAGGTCCAAGCGTAGTTGGTGGAGGCGACATTCACGGTTCATTCTCCTGACGCAACATGATTTTGACGCTGCCGGGCAGATCAACATAACCAAAATGGGTCATGGGATGGCCTTGATAGTGATGGCGGGGCACGATCAGCAGTTCGAGCAGGCCTTCATATTGGACTTCCCGAATGTGAAACTGATCGAACTTGTCGGCGATGATGCGGTCGCCGCTGTAACAATCCGCGGGGATGGAGATGAGGCCACAGTCGATGGTGTATTGTCCGCAGGCCAACCCCACGACCAACTCGTGGCGAAAGATCACGGTAGCGCCGGCGGGAACGGTTGAAGGCAGCGTGGCCCCGGTCTGGCAGGCGTGCTTGGCGTGAACCGCTAGGTTCTTGCCGTTGCGAACGGTGAAACCGCTGCTGGGGTTTTCGAGTGTTTCATTGGTGCGATACTCAATGAAGATGACGGCCGTTTCACCCTGCTCAAAGATGTTGCGCGGTTGCAGAGATTCATCGCAGATCAACACCCGCTCCACCCGCACGTGGCCGGAGGTCACCGTGGGCGTGCGATCGCTGGTGTCGCTCCACCCATCCTCCGGCAAGGGAAACGATTCCCGCTCGGTGGTCTTTGCCCGCCCGGCCGGTCTGGAAAGCGAGAGCGAAGCCCGGCCCGGTTGCCGCACCAACTGATTGAACTTCATCACCGCTTCGGTCGCCGGGCCGAGGAACACGGGGTTGCCGCGATTGAGCACCAGGGCCTGGCTGCAAAACTCTTGCACGGTGATGAGATCGTGGCTGACGAAGATGACCGTCACGCCGCGATCGAGCATGGCCCGCAGATGGGCGTAACACTTCTGCTGAAAGAAAATGTCACCCACCGCCAGCGCCTCATCGACGATGAGCACATCGGGGTCGAGCATGATCTGCACGGCAAAGGCCAGTCGCATCTGCATGCCGCTGGAATAGGTCTTGACGGGCTGCTCGATGTAGTCGCCGATGTCGGCGAAGCCCGCGATGTCGTCGAAGCGTTCCCGTGCGTGTTTGGGATCGACGCCCAACACCGCGGCATTGAGAAAGACGTTTTCGCGCCCTGTGAACTCGGGATTGAACCCGGAGCCAAGTTCCAGCAAGGCCGTGAGCCGACCGTGATATTCCACCTTGCCGGCGGTGGGCGTGAGGGTGCCGGCGATGATCTGCAACAGTGTGCTTTTGCCCGACCCGTTGCGGCCGATGATGGCGAAAGCCTGGCCTCGTTTGACCTCGAAGCTCACATCGTTGAGCACCAGATGGTCTTGGTACAGCCCTTGCCGGCGACGCTGAATCCAGCCGTTCCAAGGGGTGACGCCTGCGGGTGTGCTCAGGCGTTTGAGCAGCGGTTCCTTGATTCTCGCCGCCGGGCTGCTCCACATGCGGTAGCTCTTGGAAACATGCTCGACGCACACCTGCGCCGGGGCCAAACCCGGGGGCGGGGAGGTGACCGCCGGGGGGGTGTCAAGGGGCTGTAAATCAGCCTCTTTCGGAGTTGTGGGGGGCGTTATTTCGGCCATGTTTTGCGTAGGCCGATCATAACACGTCGGCAAAGCTGGAGCGCATGCGATTGAAGAGCGAATAGCCCGCCCAGGCGATCAGCGGACTAAGCAGTGCGGTGATGATCCAAGGCCAGGATGTGATGCCCGGCCCGCCGAACATGCTGTCACGGGTGCATTGGATGATGGAGGAAAGCGGGTTCAAATAAATCACCAGGCGATAGGGTTGGGGAATGGCCTCAACGGGGTAGAAAATGGGGCTGATGAAAGTCAGAATGGGCACGATGACGGTCATGAGCTGCGACAGGTCTTGGAGAAAAACGCCCAGCGAGGCGAGGATCCAGCAGATGCCCAAGGTCAGCAGCAACAAAGGCGCGATCGCCAGGGGAAGTTGGATGAGGGTCCAAGGCGGCAGGCCGTGGACGATGAGGAAAAAGATCATCAGCACCGCCATGCTCACGGCAAAGCGAAACAGGGCGGCAAAGAGCAGCACGATGGGCAGGACGTGGAGGGGAAAGACGATGCGTTTGACGTAGGTGGTGTTGCGGGCGATGAGCATCGGGGCCTGGATGATGCACTCGCTTAGGAGGTTGAGCAGGGTCAGACCCGCGAAGAGTCGCAGGGCGAAGTCCATGCGGCTTTGGCCCATGCTGCCCCAGCGGAGCTTAAAGACGACGGAAAAGACAAAGGTGTAGATCGCCAGCATCAGCAGGGGATTGAGCAGCCACCAGCACCAGCCCAGGATGGAGCCGCGGTGGACGCTTTCGATCTGCCTGCGGGTGAGCTGTCGGATGATGTGCCGATGCCGCCAGGTTTCGTTGATGTAGGCAAAGGGGTTGGGCAATCGGATTCTCTGCGATGGCTGGCGTGACTTTGCCGACTTCTCGACACATTGGTTTGCGGGGGCGGATTGTAACATCACCCCGCGGGCCTTATCATCGCCCGGCAGCGACTGGCCAAGGCAAACGGATGAACACCAATAACGCCGCCCTGCGAGCCGCGACCGTGAGGGAGCGGACGATTACCCGGTGCCAAAGGTCTTAAAAAAACCGCTTACTCCGTGCGCGGCTCATTAAGACAAGGCACCGCTTACTCCGTGCGCGGCTCGTTAAGGCAAGAAGTCACCAGCTTGATCTCCCGCATTTCCATCGTCACGCCCTCCTTCAACCAGGCGCGCTTCATTCCCCACACCTTGCGCAGCGTCCTGGGGCAGGACTACCCCGACCTGGAGTACCTGGTCTTCGACGGCGGTTCGACCGACGGCACCGTTGAGCAAGTCACGCCTTATCTCCCCCGGCTGGCGCATTGGGAAAGCCAACCCGACGCCGGCCAAGCCGATGCCATCAGCCGCGGCTTCTCACGCTCTACCGGTCAGATCATGGCCTGGCTTAACAGTGACGACCTGCTGGCGCCGGGCACGCTGCACTTCGTCAACGACTACTTCAACCGCCATCCCGACATCGACGCCCTCTACAGCCACCGCTGCCTCATCGACGCGGCCAATCGGGTCACCGGCTACTGGATTCTTCCGCCGCATGGCAATCGGCGAATGCTGCGCTGCGACATGATCCCGCAAGAGACCTGCTTCTGGCGACGAAGGTTGTGGGAGCGGGCTGGCAATGTGAATCCGCAATTTCGTTTCGCCATGGATTTCGAGCTGTTCGCCCGCTACATGGCCGCGGGCCGATTTGTGCGCGTCAACCGTTTTCTCGGCGCGTTTCGCGTCCATGAGCACTCCAAGACCAGTCAGCAACTTGGCGATCTGGGCAAGGAGGAAATCCATCGCATCTGGGCCACCCACGGTCTGCGGCAAACCTTGTGGAATCGCGCCTTGGGTCGTGGCTTTCGCATGTCGGTCAGTCTGGCGGATCAGGTTTATCGGCGCTGGCCCCGCGCTTTGCCCGGCGCTCTGGCGGGCGTGGGGTACGATTACGATGCCGTGTGGGGCGGACGGCTTTCCCAAGCGTCGGCCCCATGACAGGCTCATTG
>JBBRGB010000013.1:0-29234 GCA_038241095.1 Phycisphaerales bacterium | reverse complement strand
TTCGCGCCGCGAACCAGCAGCGCCACCACATGACAGGCAATGGCCCGGCCTTCGCCGATGGCGTCCACCTTCTCGTGCGTCTTGCCCTTGAGATTCACCTGCTCCGCTTCACAGCGCAGCAGCCTAGCCAAGTTGCCACGGATGGCCTCTTTGTGCGGGCTGAGTTTGGGCCGCTGCAGGATGATGGTGATGTCGATGTTGCCCAAGGCATAGCCCGCCGCCACCATGCGCTTGACCGCCTCTTCCACGAAGATCGTCGAATCCGCGCCGCGCCATTGCGGATCGTTGTCGGGAAACAACTGCCCGATGTCGGCCTGACCCAACGCGCCCAGAATGGCGTCGGTCACCGCGTGATAAACCACATCGCCATCGGAGTGCGCGGCACAACCCGCGTCATGCGGCAAGCGCTCACCACCGACAATCAACTTCAAGTCCGGCTCCAAGCGATGAAGGTCAAAACCGTGGCCGACGCGATAGGGGAGGATGATGGGCATGGGAGGGTCAGTCTTGAGTCTTGAGGGATGAGTCTTGAGGTTCAAGGCATCGTGAAAACGAAGTCTTTTCCTTATTAGCCGCGGCGTCCCCGCCGCGCGTCTTGGAACAACCACAGCGGCACCCTCACTTGATGCCGTATTTATCCAGCTTGCGATAGAGCGTGCGCTCGCCGATGCCCAGCATCTTGGCGGTCACTTCGCGGTTGCCCTTGTTGGCGCGGAGGGTGTTGCGGATGGCCTGCTTTTCAATCTGATCCAAGCTCATGCCCGCGGGCACTTCGACGTTGGCCTCACCGCCCCCGCCCCCGGATTGTTGCCGCACTTCTTCGGGCAGGTGGCGGGGTTCGAGTTGTTCATCCTGGCCCATGATGAGCATGTTCTGCACCACGTTGATGAGTTGCCGCACGTTGCCGGGCCAGTCGAAGCGCATCAGCGTGAGCATGGCGTCCTCGCTGACCTGGGGCAGGGGCATCTCCATTTCCTTGGCGAACTTTTGCAGGTAGTGCCGCACCAAGAGCGGGATGTCCTCGGGCCGATCGCGCAAGGCCGGCAGATGCAGGCCCACGCCCATGATGCGGAAGTAGAGGTCGCTGCGGAAGCGGCCATCCTTGACCTGCGCCTCGATGTCACGATTCGTCGCCGCGACGAGTCGCACATCGACGTGCCGCGTCTGGTTACTGCCCAATCGCACCACCTCGCCGCTTTCCAAGACCCGCAAGAGCTTGGCCTGCATCAGCAAGGGCATGTCGCCGATTTCATCGAGAAACAGCGTGCCTCCATCGGCGTATTCAAAGCGGCCCTCGCGTTCACGATCTGCCCCGGTGAAAGCGCCTTTGACGTGGCCAAAGAGTTCATCCTCCAGAATCGACTCGCTCAGCCCGGCACAGTTAAGCGGCACGAACTGGCGCTTGGCCCGCCGCGAGTTGTTGTGCAAGGCCGCGGCCACCAGCTCCTTGCCCGTGCCGCTCTCGCCCGTGATCAGCACGGGAATGTTCGATGGCGCGATCTGCTTCAACTTGCCCACCAGTTGCCGAATCGGGCCGCTCTGGCCGATGATGCCCTCGAAGCCGTATTTTTCGTCGAGCTGTTCGCGGAGCTGCGTGTTCTGTTCCCGCAGCATGACCGCCTGGATGGCGTGATTGCACAAGGTGCGAAAGACATCGAGGTCCAGCGGTTTTTCGATGAAGTCGTAAGCCCCACCCTTGAGCGCCGCCTTGGCGGTGGGGACATCGCCGTGGGCGGTGACGAGGATGGCCTCGGCGTTGCGCTGGCTCTGGCGGGCGGTGGCCAGCACTTCCAGGCCGTCGCGCTCGCCCTCCATCACCAGGTCGGTGACGATCAGGTCGAAGCTGCCGTGCGTCAGTTCCTCGCGTGCCGAGGGCAGGTCGTGGACGACGGTGCAGACGTGGCCCAAACGGCGCAGGGCCTCGGCCATGACCTCGGCGTGATCGACCTCGTCATCGACGACGAGCACCTGGGCGGTAATGTTGACCAGTGGGGCCGGCGGGGTTGGGGATTCCGGGGGGGCGGGAGCGTTCATGGCATGTCAGTTTACCGGCGATTCACGTCTTCACCACTTGACCGCCACCTTCTTGCCGCTCTTGGCGCTTTGCACCGCCGCCAGCACCATCGCCAGACTCTTGATGTTGTCCTGGCAATCGCAGATGGGCTTGCGACCCTTCTTTAAGGCGTCAATGAAATCGCGCAGCATGGACTCGTGGCCGTCGTACTTGGCCGTCAACGGCGGCACGGTCAGGCTTTCCATCTCGCTGTAAAAAGCCGGCTTGCTCTTGGGTTTGAGCCGCTGGGCGGTGACGCTCTTTTCCCCATCCCAACGCAGCGTCCCCTTGGCACAAACCACGCGCCAGTCACCGTTCCAACTGGTTTGCAAACCTTCATTGCACCACGAGCCGCGGTAGGTGTAGATGATCGGATTGCCAGCCTTGTCGCGCATCTCGAAAATGCAGCAGGCCGAGGCATCCCCCTTGTACCAGGAGTGGGGCGGGTTCCACGACTGGCAATAGACGCTCACCGGGTCGGCCTCGGTGAATTGCCGGGCGTTGTCGAAGGTGTGGATGGCCATGTCCAGGATCAGGGGGTAGTCCATCGCGTCGCGGAAGCCGCCGAAGTGGGCACCGATGTAGAAGTCGCTATGGATTTCCTCGATGGTGCCGAGCTTGCCGCCGCGAAGGAACTTGACGGCCGAAAGCAGGTTCGGGTTGGGGCGACGGGTCTGGGTGACGCCGTAGGTCTTGCCGGTTTTACTGGCCGTGGCGACCATGCGCCGGGCCTTGGCCAGGGTGTCGCTCATGGGTTTTTCGCCCAGCACGTGGCAGCCGAGGTTCAAGGCCTCGATGGTCACCTTGTCATGCACCGCGGGAATGGTCACGTCAAAGACGACATTGGCGTCCGTGGCTTTGACGGCCTGCGCCAGCGTGTCGAAGACCAGCGACTCCGGCAGGTTGTGTTTGGCGGCCATGTTCAGCGCCTGCTGGCGGGCGATGTCCACCAAGCCCACGAGTTGCACATCCTTGATCGTCAGGGCGATGCGCACCCAGGCATTGGCCATGCCACCACAGCCGACGACAACAACACGGTAAGGAGCGGTTTTGGGCATTGAAAGTTCGTTTCTCAAAAACGGTTATGAACACGAAGACACGAAAACACGAAGGAAGGCAAAGAGAATGGATTGCAACTTTTCCTGTCTTCCTTCGTGCCTTCGTGTTCAACATTGGATTGCCATCAAGCCCGCAACGTGGCGCCGAGGGATTGGGTGAGTTGCTTGACCACGGCTGTGACCTGCGGGTCCACCTGTTCGTGCCGCAGCGTCGCGGCCGGGTCGCGGAAGAGGAGTCGCAGAGTGACGCTCTTTTGCCCTTTTTCTAAGGGTTTTCCGCGATAGGTGGTGACGAAACGCAGCTCTTCAAGCAACGATGGCGAAGCGGCCAGCACTTCCTTTTCGATTTGCCGCCAGGTGATTTCCTCATCGACCACGATGGAAAGATCGCGTTCGATGGCGGGGAACCGCGCCAGGGGTTGGGCGGTGCGCAGGGGTGGATACGCCGCCAGTAACGGCTCCAGCGCCAGTTCCGCGAGCATCACCGGCGCTTGCAACTCAAAGCGTTTTTGCGTCGTCGGGGCGGCCATGCCCACCACGCCCAAGGTCGCGCCTTCCAGTTTCACCGAAGCCGCGGCGGTCAACGCCGGATGCTCCACGGGATCGAAAGCCGCGGCCTTGCCCGTCAAGCGTTCAACCACTTCCGCCAGTGTGCCTCGCAAGACTCGCAGCGCCGCATCGGCGCTACCCAAGTCCTCCACATCCGCCAGCAGGCCCAGCGCTCGTTTTTCGACGACCTTGTCTTCGCTTCGCGTCCAAGTGGCGGCCGTCTCAAAGAGCCGCACCGCGGTGTTGCCCGCGTCCTGATTGGCCTTGCGACAGACCAGCAAACTCGGCAGCACGGACGGCCGGAGCATCGGCTCCTTCTTTCGCCGCTCATCGTCGATTAAAACCGCCTTGGCGTCGGCCGGCACGAACACCTCGCCCAACGCGGGAGGCACGAAACTGAAGTTCACCGTTTCAAGATACCCATGCCCCACCAGCGCCTCGCGCAGCTTGCGACCCCCGGCCACATCCGACTGCAACGACCGCGCCACGACGTGAATCTTTTTCTCCACCGGCAGATCGTCGTAACCATGCAGCCGCCCGACCTCCTCAATCAGATCGATCTCGCGCGACAAGTCCAACCGATGACTCGGCACCGAGCAACGCACTTGGCTCGCCGCTTCGTCGCATTGCGGCTCCAACCCCAGCGCGGCCAGATACGCCAGCACCTGTCCCGATGGAATGGCGATGCCCAAGATGGCCTGGCAACGTGACAGCCGCATGGTGATTTCGCGTGGCGAAGCGGAGGGTTGCCCCACACGAATCACCGCATCATCAATCGTTCCCCCCGCGACTTCGACGATGAGTTTCGCCGCCCGCAGACTGGCGGTTTCGACGTTGACCGGGTCGATTCCGCGCTCAAAGCGGTAGCTCGAATCGCTTGCGAGTTTCAACGCACGGCTGGTTTGCCGCACGCTCAAGGGGGCGAAGATGGCCGACTCCAAGAGCAGGTCGGTGGTGGTGTTGCCGACCTCGCTTTCCAGCCCTCCCATGATGCCCGCAATGGCGACGGGTTTGGCGGCGTCGGCGATGACCAGCATGTCCGGGGTCAGCTTGTGTTTGGTGGCGTCGATGGCGGTGAAGGTTTCGTCCTTGGCCGCTTGCCGCACGACGATGCGTTGCTCTTTGAGTTTCGCCAGGTCAAAGGCGTGAAGCGGTTGGCCCGACTCCAGGAGGATGAAGTTGGTGACATCCACGACGTTGTTGACGCTGCGCAGGCCGAGGCTTTCGAGGCGTTGCCGCAGCCACGCCGGGCTTGGGCCGACCTTGACCCCGCGGATGATGCGGGCGGTGTAGAGCGGGCAGAGGTCGGGGGCTTGGACGCTGACGCGGGCGCTATTGTCACTGGCGGTGGCGGGGCGGTGGTCGGAGCAAGTCGCCGGCGCGGGCGGCTTTAACGCGATGCCGGTGGCCGCGGCGATCTCTCGCGCCACACCCAGGTGCGAAAGCACATCGCCACGGTTGCTCGTCACCTCGACATCCAGCACCACATCCTGACCTTGCTTGGCATCGCCTGTTTGCGAAGAGACGGTTTCACATGATTCGATGGGGAACCCGATGCGCGTCAGCAGCCCTTGGACCACCTCGGCGTCCACGGGCTTCTCCAGATACGCATTGACCCACGACAGACTGACTTTCATAGTCGCTAGAGAGTAACAATCGCGGTGGAAGGGGCAAATGGGCGGGAATGCTAGCCACGAGCTGCGCACGAAGTAAGGGGTGGGTTATACTTCAGGCCAACGTTGCTCAAACTCCGCTTACTGCGTGCGCGGCTCTTGTGGCACCGCTCCCTTCCCTCGCGGATCACAACGTGGCGTTGTTGTCGGTACATGCTTTTGCCCGTCAAACCAGCACGGTTGACCCCATCAGGTGGCGGTCCACTTCACGGGCGGCGCCGCGGCCTTCGTTGATGGCCCAGACGACGAGGCTTTGACCTCGGCGGCAGTCGCCGGCGGCGAAGACTCCATCGACGCTGGTGTGGTACTGGCCGTACTGGGCTTTGATGTTGCCGCGGTTGTCGGCTTGGAGTTCCAGGGCTTTGATAAGCGTATCCTCCGGCCCGAGGAAGCCCATTGCCAATAGCACCAGGTCGGCTTGGAAGGTTTCCTCGCTGCCGGGGACTTCCTTCATGATGAACTTGCCCGAGGGGTCTTTGGCCCATTCGACGCGGACGGTGTTGATGGCTTTGACGTGGCCTTGGCCGTCGCTGGTGAACTCTTTGGAGAGGATGCAGTATTGGCGGGGGTCGGAGCCGAAGAGGGCGGCGACTTCCTGGTGGCCGTAGTCGGTGCGGAGGACGCGAGGCCAGGTGGGCCAGGGGTTGTCCTCGGCGCGGGTTTGGGGCGGTTGGGGGAGGAGTTCGAAGTTGACCAGGGACTTGCAGCCGTGACGGAGGGAGGTGCCGATGCAGTCGCAGCCGGTGTCACCGCCGCCGATGACGATGACGTGCTTGTCCTTGGCCGAGAGGGCGGGGTTGTGGGCGCTGCCGTGGGCGTCGGGGTTGGCGTCGAGCAGGTTGCGGGTGTTGCCGTGGAGGAACTCCATGGCGGGGTGGATGCCTTGGAGGTCGCGGCCGGGGATGGGCAGGTCGCGGGGCTTGGTGGCACCGGTGGCGATGAGCACGGCGTCGAAGTCGCGGTGGAGTTGGCGGATGTCGATGTGGGTGGCGTTGGAATCTTTGGAGCCGTGGGAAGCGTTGGAAGCGGAGGCGGTTGAGGGATCAAAGCCGGTGCCCCATTGGGCGGGTTGATCGCCGCTGACGTGGGCGTTGGTGATGAACTTGACGCCCTCGGCGGCCATGATGTCCACGCGGCGTTGGACAACGCGCTTGTCGAGCTTCATGTTGGGGATGCCGTACATCAGCAGGCCGCCGATGCGGTCGGCGCGTTCGTACACGGTGACGCTGTGGCCCACGCGGTTGAGTTGATCCGCTGCGGCGAGACCGGCGGGGCCGGAGCCGATGACCGCGACGGTTTTGCCGGTACGGGTCTTGGGCGGTTGGGGCTTGACCCAGCCTTCTTCGTAGCCGCGGTCGATGATGGCGGCTTCGATGTTCTTGATGGTGACGGGCGGTTCGTTGATGCCCAGCACGCAAGCGCCTTCGCAAGGCGCGGGGCAGACCCGGCCGGTGAACTCGGGGAAGTTGTTGGTCTTTTGCAAGCGATCCAAGGCGTCCTTCCACTCGTTGCGATAGACCAAGTCGTTCCACTCGGGGATGAGGTTGTCGATGGGGCAACCGGTGTCGCTCTGGCAGAAGGGCACGCCGCAGTCCATGCAGCGTGCGCCCTGCTGTTGTAGGTGCGACGGTTCCACATGCTCGTGGAACTCCAGCCAATTGCCGATGCGCGTCTCGGGTGCTTGGTAAGGCACGGTCTGACGTTGATATTCCATGAATCCGGTGGGCTTGCCCATGGTTGGTGCTCTCTTAATTCAAAGGGGATGAACACGAAGACACGAAGACGCGAAGGAAGGCAATCAATCATGATGGCCCAACTATTCCTATCTTCCTTGTCTTTGTATCCTTCGTGTTTTCGTGTCTTCGTGTTAGTAATTTAAGCGGGGAAGGTGACGCCGACGGAAGAGTGTGCCCCGGCGGCGAGCTCTTCTTCCTCTTGCTTGAGTTCCAGGATTCGTTTGTAATCGCTGGGCATGACCTTGACGAAGCGCGGCAAGGTTTCGTCCCAACGCGCCAGCACATCCGCGGCCACCGTCGAACCGGTGTAACGCTGATGCTGCGTGATGAGTTCCTTGAGTTCCGCAACGTCGGCGGGCTGCTCGACGCGCTCGAGTTCGACCATGCCCAGGTTGCAGTTTTGCAGGAAGTTGCCTTCGACATCCCAGACGTAGGCGATGCCGCCGGACATGCCTGCGGCGAAGTTGCGCCCGGTTTTGCCCAAGATGACGGCCCTGCCGCCGGTCATGTATTCGCAGGCGTGGTCGCCGACGCCTTCGATGACGGCCTGTGCCCCGGAGTTGCGGACGCAGAATCGTTCGGCTGCGACCCCGCGGAAAAACGCTTGGCCAGCTGTGGCGCCGTAGAGCGCCACGTTGCCGATGATGATGTTTTCTTCGGGGGCAAACGAAGCGTCCTTGGGCGGGTAGATGATGACCTTGCCACCGCAGAGGCCCTTGCCGACGTAGTCGTTGGCATCGCCTTCGAGTTCGATGGTGACGCCGGGGGCAAGCCACGCGCCCAAGCTTTGACCCGCCGAGCCGTTGAACTTGAAGCGGATGGTGTCTTCGGGCAGTCCTTGCGGGCCGAACTTTCGCGCGATCTTGTTGGAGAGCGTGGTGCCCACGGTGCGGTTGATGTTGCGGATGGGCAGCTCGAGGTGGACGGGCTTGCCCGATTCCAAGGCAGCGCCGGCCAGTTCGATCAAGCGATTGTCCAGCGAGGCTTCAAGACCGTGATCCTGCTCGATTCGCTTGATGACGATGACATCGGGCCGTGGCTTGATCGCCGGGGCCAGCAGTGGGCTAAGGTCCAGCCCCTTGGCCTTCCAGTGTGAAACTGCGTCATCGACGTTGAGCAGATCGACCCGGCCCACGAGATCGTCCCACTTGGCGATGCCAAGCTCCGCCATGATCTGCCGGGCTTCCTCGGCCACCATGAACAGATAGTTGACCACGTGCTCGGGCTTGCCGGCAAACTTCTTTCGCAGTTCGGGGTCCTGCGTGGCGATGCCCACCGGGCAGGTGTTCAGGTGGCACTTGCGCATCATGATGCAGCCCAAGGCGATCAACGGCGCGGTGGACAGGCCGTAGTGCTCGGCTCCGAGCATGGCGGCGATCACCACGTCGCGCCCGGTCTTGATCTGGCCGTCGGTTTCCAGACTCACTCGGCTGCGCAGATCGTTCATCACCAGCGTCTGGTGCGTCTCGGCGATGCCAAGCTCCCAAGGCAGGCCCGCGTGCTTCAAACCTGTCAAGGGCGATGCGCCCGTGCCGCCTTCGTGCCCGCTGATGAGAATGTGATCCGCGTGCGCCTTGGCCACGCCGGCGGCAATGGTGCCCACGCCCACTTCGCTCACCAGCTTGACGCTCACCGCCGCCTGGGGGTTGGAGTTTTTCAGGTCGTAAATAAGCTGCGCCAAATCCTCGATGGAGTAAATATCGTGGTGCGGAGGCGGGCTGATGAGCATCACCCCAGGCGTGGTGTGGCGGGTGCGGGCGATCTCTTTGGAAACCTTGTGCCCCGGCAGTTCGCCGCCTTCGCCGGGCTTGGCACCCTGTGCCATTTTGATCTGCAACTCTTGGGCCTGCGCAAGGTAGCTGATGGTCACGCCAAACCGGCCCGAAGCCACCTGCTTGATGGCGCTGTTCTTGCTGTCGCCGTTGGCTTCGGGCGTCCAGCGTTCCATGTCCTCGCCACCTTCGCCGGTGTTGCTCTTGCCACCCATGCGGTTCATGGCGATGGCCAGGGTTTCGTGCGATTCCTTGGAGATCGAGCCGTAGCTCATGGCCCCGGTGCGGAAACGCTTGACGATCTCGGAAGCGGGTTCGACATCGTCAATGGAGATGGCGCGACTCTTGTCACCGTTGGCGAACTTCAACAGCCCGCGCAGGGTGCAACGCTTGTGCGCGTCCTCGTTGACGGCCTTGGCGAACTGCCAGTAGGCGTCCCGGCCGTTGGTGCGGGCGGCGACTTGCAGGGTGGCGATGGTGGTGGGGTTCCACATGTGGCTCCAGCCCTCGGCGCGCCAGTGGAACTCGCCGGGGTTGGGCAGCATGGGCAGGCGCACGCTGTCGCGCGAAGGGTAGCCGATCTCATGCCTCCGAACCGCCTCGGCCGCCAGCACGTCAAAGCCCACGCCTTGGATGCGGCTGGCGGTGCCGGTGAAGCACTTGTCGATCACTTCGCGGTTCAAGCCCACGGCCTCGAAAATCTGAGCGCCCTTGTAACTGGCCAGGGTGCTGATGCCCATCTTGGCCATCACCTTGCGCATGCCCTGGCCCAGGCTCTTGACGAACTGGGCGATGATCTTGTCGTCGTCGAACTTGTCGGCGGGAATCACGCCGTCTCGCGCCATCTGCCAGCAGGCCTCAAAAGCCAAGTAAGGGTTGATGGCGTCGGCCCCGTAGCCGACCAACATGCAGAAGTCGTGGACTTCCCGCGCTTCGCCGGACTCGACGATGATGCCCAGCCGCGTGCGCTGGGCGCTGCGAACCAAGTGGTGATGCACCGCGCCCACGGCCAAGAGCGAACTCAAGGGCACGCGGGTTTCGCTGAGAGCGCGATCCGAAAGCACGATGAGCGAGTAGCCGTCTTTGATGGCCTGGGTGGTCTCGGCGCAGATGCGATCCAAGGCGGCGATCATGGCCTTTTTCGCCACCGCATCGCCGGCGCTGAGGCCCATTATTCCATCGCCATTGCCGCCGTTGATGACACTGGCCGGGGGCTTCTCGAAGGTGATGTCGATGGTCTTGGCGCGCCAGCCGCGGTGATCCATGTGCTTCATGGCCGCGAGCTGTTCGTTGGTCAGAATCGGGTGCGGCACATGCAGGCGGTGGCATTGCTTCTCACTGCTGGAAAGCAGGTTGCCCTCAGGCCCGATGAAGCACTCCAGGCTCATGATGATCTCTTCCCGCGTCGAGTCGATCGGCGGGTTGGTCACCTGGGCGAAAAGCTGCTTGAAATAGTCATAGACCATCCGCGGCTCATCGGAAAGACAGGCCAACGCGGTGTCGTTGCCCATCGACCCCAGCGGTTCCTTCCCGCCGGTGATCATGGGGTAGAGAATCATGTTCAAGTGTTCAATGGTGTAGCCGAACGCTTGGAGCCGATGCAGCAGCGTCTTGGGATAAAAACCGTGTGGCTCCGTGTTGGGCTTGAGGTCGGATAGTTCGATGCGCTGCCGCTGCAGCCACTCGCCGTAAGACCGGCGGGTGGCGATGTCCTTCTTCAACTCCGCGTCGGGAATGATGCGGCCCTGCTCGAAATCAACCAAAAACATGCGCCCGGGCTGCAAGCGGCCCTTGGCTTTGACGTTCTTGGGTTCGATGTCCAGCACGCCCACTTCGCTGGCCATGATGACCCGGTCATCGTGCGTGACGTAATACCGGCTGGGACGCAGACCGTTGCGATCCAGCACCGCGCCGATGTAATGGCCATCGGTAAACGCGATGGAGGCTGGGCCGTCCCAAGGCTCCATCAGGCAGGAGTGATACTCGTAAAACGCCCGCTTGTAGGAGGGCATGAACTCGTGATTTTCCCAAGCCTCGGGGATCATCATCATCACCGCTTCGGGCAGGCTCCGGCCGTTTAGCAGCAAAAACTCCAGCACGTTGTCGAACACGCCCGAGTCGCTGGTGGTCAGGTCGATGAGCGGATAAATCTTCGGCAATTCATCGCCGAAGGTCTCGGAAGCAAACAAGCCTTCGCGGGCCCGCATCCAGTTGATGTTGCCCCGCAGGGTGTTGATCTCGCCGTTGTGGCTCATGAAACGCATGGGCTGGGCGCGTTCCCAACTGGGGAAGGTGTTGGTGCTGAAACGCGAGTGAACCATCGCCAGGTGGCTGGTGAAATCCTCATCGCGCAGGTCGAGGAAATAGGGCAGCACCTGCTCGCTGGTGAGCTGGCCCTTGTAGATCATCACCTTGCTTGACAGGGAGCAGACGTAGTAACGGTCCTTCTGTTCCAAGTCGGAGTTCTGCACTTGGTGGAAGGCCTGCTTGCGGGCGATGTAGAGGGCACGCTCGAAAGCCGGTTGATCCATGTCGGCCGGGGCGGTGATGAAGACCTGCTCCATGATGGGTTCGCGGGCCTTGGCGGTGTTGCCGATCATGCTGTTGTCTGTCGGCACGCGACGCCAGCCGAGCACTTCCAATCGCTGGGCGCGGGCGAAGTTTTCCAGGGCGTCCTTGCAGCTTCGCCGATCGCCGCCCTTGGGAGGCAGATAGATGATGCCCGCGGCGAACTTGCCCTTGCCGGGCAGGTCCACGCCCAGATCGCGCTTGGCGACCTTGGTCAGAAAGGCGTAAGGCAGGCCGGTGAGAATGCCCGCGCCGTCGCCGGTGTTGGCCTCGCAGCCGCAAGCGCCGCGGTGCTCCATGTTTTCGAGCACCTTGATGGCGTCGAGAACGATCTGGTGGCTGGCCTGGCCCTTGAGATGGGCCACGAAGCCGACGCCGCAGGAGTCCTTTTCGTAAGCGGGGTCGTAGAGACCGCTGGCGGCGGGGAGGCCGGTTGCTCCGGGGGTTGTTCCGGGGGCGGAGGACGTTTGTTGCACGGGCTGCGGGGGTTGGGTTGGTTTCATTTCAATCGCTCCGAAGCGGGAAAGTCTTGAGTCTTGAGTCTTTGCGCTTCGCGGCTAAACCGCAAGCGTTTAACGGGGTGCTTATTTGGTGTTGGTCGCGGGGACTTCCGAACCGGCGTGCTTGAGGTCTTGCACCAAGTCCACATCGGGGCCGGCGTGCTTGAGCAGGTAATCGACGAATGCTTGGGCCGCGGGCGTGAAGGCCCCGGCCTTGCTCTGAGCGCGGTGATGAATGATGCCCAGCGGCCGCACCAATTCCGGCAGCAACTCCACCACCGCCAAGGTCCCGGCCAGCATCTCCCGCCAGACCGTCCGCCGGGGCAAAATGGCGATGTCATCCGTCACCGCCACCGCACTCTTAATGGTGTCGATGTTGTCGAACATGTTGGTCACCTGCGGTTGAGCGCCGTGATCCTTGAGATACTTGCGAATTCGCCGACCCACCGGCAAATCGGCTTCAAACCCGACCATGCTCCACCGGCCCAGTTCGCCGGCCTTGACGCTTTCGCGCCGCGCCAACGGGTGCCGGGGATTGCAGACCACGCTCATCCGTTCGTTTCGCAGCGGAATCACGCTCACTTCGGGCCAACGCTTGGGATAACTCAGAATGCCCATGTCGCAGGTCTGATCCCGAACCGCTTCGTAAACCTCCTGTGGGCGACGGTAGTTGACGCTCACCGTCACGCCTTGGTGGTCGCGCTCAAAGGCCTCCTTGATCTGGTTGAGCAGGTCGATGCCCGCGGAATAAATGGCATCGACGCGGACGGTTCCGTCGGCGGTCTGGTTGCGGAAGCCGGCGACTTGCCGCTCAAGCTGGTCGTAGCGTTCGACCAGTTCACGGCAACCCTTGACGAAAGCCTCCCCGGCGGGCGTCAGCGCCAAGGGACGCACGCTACGATCCAGCAGTTGCACCCCTAGCCGCTCTTCGAGCCGACCAATGCGCTGGCTGGCGGCCGACTGCGTCACCCCTTGCCGGGTCGCCGCCAGGCTGAAGCTGCGACACGCAGCCACTTCGCATAGGAGTCGTATGGTTCGCACAGCCCCACATCTTATCATTAGCCATCGTTATGTCAATAGAGGCATTATTAGATATTATAATATCTAATACAGTACGGTTTTGTCTTCTTTGCTCCGCCTCCGCCTTGCCTTATGATGCCGCCCCAATCCCTCCGTCTTCTCCCCCAGCCCCGGACATCGCATCATGCCCAATGATCCTCAATTGACCCAAGCCCAACGCCTCGCCCGCCTCGATCCGCTGCCCGCGGGCAAGAAGGTGGACCTGGTCATGGACACCGACACCTATAACGAAATTGACGACCAGTTCGCGGTCGTCTGGGCCATGCTCTCGCTCGAACGGTTCAATGTGCAGTCCATCCATGCCGCCCCATTCCACAACGAGCGCTCCACCGGCCCGGAAGATGGCATGGTCAAAAGCCACGCCGAAATTCTCCGCCTGCTCGACCGGCTCAATCACCCCGCCAAGGACTTCGTCTTCGAGGGTTCACGCCGCTGGCTGGGTGATGACAAGCAGCCCGTGGACAGTCCCGCGGCCCGCGACCTGATTCGCCGCGCCATGGCGCGGGGCGATGAGCCGCTTTACGTCGTGGCCATCGGAGCCATCACCAACATCGCCTCGGCCCTGCTGCTCGAACCCCGCATCGCCGACAAAATCGTTCTGCTCTGGCTCGGTGGCCATCCCACCACTTGGCACACGACCAACGAGTTCAACTTGAAGCAGGATGTCCCCGCGGCCCAGGTCGTCTTCGACAGCGGTGTGCCTTTGGTGCTGTTGCCCTGCGTCAACGTGGCCGAGCATCTGCGCACCACGCTGGCGGAAGTGGAGCGTTACGTCAAGGGTCGCGGAACCATCGGCGACTATCTCACGCAAACCTTCGCCGAGTGCCACCGCGACCACTTCGCCTACTCGCGGGTCATCTGGGACTTGGCGCCCTTGGCCTGGCTGATTAACGCCGACTGGGTCAAAAGCACCCTCATTCCCAGCCCCCGTCCCACGCCGAGTTTCACTTGGGAGCGCAAGCCCCACCGCCACCTGATCCGCGAGGCCATCACCATCCATCGCGACGCCGTCTTTGCCGACCTTTTCCGCAAACTCCAAGCCCGCGCCGATTGTGCATGACGCCGCTCTCCGCGACTTTCCCTGCATTGACGGAGGGTAAATGGCCTTGTGTTAACGGCACATTAACGGCATAATAACGGCATGAGCTTGCGGCCTCGATATTCATTGTCGAACCAAATTGCGCGGGATTTAATGCGGATTGAAGCGGCCCGACAGGCGGTGGCCGCTCTGCCCTTGAATTCGCGGGTGTTGTCGGGCCTGCGTCAAAGTGCTCGACTGATTTCAACACATTACTCGACGCAAATTGAGGGCAATCGCCTCACCCAAGCCCAGATTGAACAGATTTTGGTGCATGGCCAGCGGATTCGTCAAAGGGAACGGGATGAGAAGGAGGTCAGAGGCTACTACGCAGCGCTTGACCATGCTGAGTCTTACGCCAGCGACCACAAAGCGATCACCGAGGCTTACATTCGCAAACTTCACGCCTTGGTGATGGCTGGCGGCAGGACACGCCGCCGGCCGACGTCTTATCGTGACGGGCAAAACGTCATTCGTGATTCAGGAAGCGGTGGGATTGTTTACATGCCCCCGGAGGCCGCTGACGTTGCGGCGTTGATGAAAGACATGGTCGATTGGATTAACCAGAGAACCGCCGATACGCCGATTCCGATTGTCGCCGCCGTCGCCCATTACCAATTCGCCACCATTCACCCGTACTACGATGGCAATGGGCGTGTGGCGCGCCTGTTGACCAACACCATTTTGCATCAGCATGGGTATGGGCTGCGAGGCATCTACAATCTGGAAGAGTATTACGCCGCCAACCTTGGCGATTATTACGCGGCTCTGGATGTGGGGGACAGTCACAACTACTACATGGGCCGGGCCGAATCCGACATCAGTGGTTGGGTCGGTTATTTCATCGTCGGCATGGCGGCATCGTTTGAGGCCGTGCGCGAGAAGATGGAACAAGCCGTCCCGTTCGGTGATCGTTCGGATTGGATTCGCTCACTTGACGCCCGTCAGCGGAAGGTCCTGTCCCTGTTTGATGAATGGGATGAGATCACCACCCATCAGATCGCCGGACTGTTTAATCTTTCCCCACGTGGTGCTCGCGCCTTGGCTCGAAAGTGGGTGGAAGAAAGTTTTCTGGTGATTGCCAATCCATCCAAACGCGCTCGCGCCTATCGGATGACACACCAATAGTTTTATTTTCCCGCAACCACTGTTTGCGACAAGTAAAACGATTTTTCTTTTTTTTGAAAATAACCATTTGACGAAGTCCGGGGGGAGTTGCTATTCTGGTAGGTCTTTTCCCGTTTGGAAGAGGCGCTCCCACGGTTTGCCCGCTTTTGGGTGGCTACCGCGCTTCGTGACACGGGATGGACGCTGGCTTATGGATGACGACGAAGACGACAACACCCCGCCCCCCTCGCTTAGCCGCCGCGCTTGACAGCCCCGTCCAAGCCAGCCCCGGCAGCCGACGTTCAACCCCCGCCCTCCCCAAACTTTTCGCAACAACCAATCCCCCCGATGCCCGGCAAACCAGGCATCAATCGGTTTCCCCCGGTTCCCCCAACGACCCTACCCGTGGAGTCCAGTCATGGCCCAGATCGACAAAACCCGTAACTTCGGCATTTGCGCCCACATCGACGCCGGCAAAACCACCTGCTCGGAGCGCGTGCTTTACTACACCGGCAAGATCCACCGCATGGGCGAAGTCCACGAAGGCACCGCCACCATGGACTTCCTCCAAGAGGAGCAGGACCGCGGCATCACCATCCAGTCCGCCGCCACCACCTGCTTCTGGCCCCGCAACGGCATCGAATACACCTGCAACCTCATCGACACGCCCGGCCACGTCGATTTCACCATCGAAGTCGAACGCTCCATGCGCGTCTTGGACGGCGCGGTGGTCGTCTTTGACGGTAAGGAAGGCGTCGAGGCCCAGAGCGAAACCGTCTGGCGCCAGGCCGAACGCTACGAAGTGCCCCGCATCTGCTTCATCAACAAGATGGACAAGCTCGGCGCCGACTTCGAGTTCTCCTTCGGCTCCATCATCGAACGGCTGGGCGCCAACGCCGTGGCCGTGCAATACCCCATCGGCAACGGCAACAGCTTCGAGGGCATGATCGACCTGCTGACCATGCGGGCCTACTACTACACCACCGAAGACCTCGGCTCCAAGATCGAGGAACGCGACATTCCCGCCGAGATGGTCGCCAAGGCCAAGGAATGGCACCACATGCTGGTGGAGAAGGTCGCCGATATCGATGATGCTCTGGCAGAAAAGTATCTCTCTGACGAGGCCGGCATCACCGGCGATGAAATCCGCGCCGCCCTGCGTCGCGGCACCTTGGCGCGGACGATCATTCCCGTGTTCTGTGGTTCGGCCCTGAAGTACGTTGGCGTGCAGAAGGTGCTCGACGGCGTCATCGACTACCTGCCCGCGCCTTTCGAAGTGCCCCCGGTCATTGGCATCGACCCCAGGGACAAGGAAAAGAAGCTCCAACGTCCCCACGACACCGATGCGCCATTCTCGGCCTTGGTGTTCAAGGTGGTGTCCGACGCCCACGGCGACCTGACCTACGCCCGCGTTTACTCGGGCCGGGTTGAAAAGGGCCATCGGGTACTCAACAGCAACAACGGCAAGCGCGAGATCATCAGCCGCATCTATGAAATGCACGCCAACCAGCGCATCGCCCGCGACGCCGCCGACGCCGGTGACATCGTGGCGTTGATCGGGTTGAAGGACTCGATCACCGGTGACACGCTCTGCGATCAGGACAACCCCATCGTGCTGGAGCGCATGGAGTTCCCCGAGCCGGTCATCAGCATGTCCATCGAGCCGGCGACCGCGGCCGACAAGGAAAAACTGGGCAACGCCTTGGTGACCATTCGCCGCGAAGACCCTTCTTTCCGCAGCCACTACGACGAGGAAACGGGCCAGACCATCATTGAGGGCATGGGCGAACTGCACCTGGAAATCATTACCCATAAGCTCACCCGTGACATGAAGGTCGGCGTCAACGTGGGCAAGCCCCGCGTGGCCTACAAAGAGACGATCACCAAGAAGGCCGAGGCCCGCGGCACGCACAAGAAGCAGACCGGCGGGCGCGGCCAATTCGGCGACTGCACCATCACCATCGAGCCGATCACCGCCGCCCAGGCCGAGGAGGCGGAACTGGACTTCAGCGATCAGTTCGCCTTTGAAAACGCCGTGGTGCAGGGCCGCATCCCCCGCGAATACATCCCCAGCGTGGAAGTCGGCTGCCGCAACACCGCCAAGAGCGGCGTGCTGGCCGGGTTCCCCATGCTCAATGTCAAGGTCACCCTCATTGACGGTTCCTACCACGATGTGGACTCCTCGCAGATCGCCTTTGAACTCGCCGGCACCCTGGCCTTCAAGGAAGCCTGCCGCAAGGCCGGGATGCAATTGCTCGAGCCGATCATGAAGGTCGTGGTCACCACGCCCGAAGAGTTCCTGGGCAACGTGACGGGCGACCTGAACCGTCGCCGGGCCATCATCACCCAGACCGAGCAGCGTTCCAACACCCGCGTGTTGACCGCCGAGGCCCCGCTGTCGGAAATGTTCGGCTACTCCACGAACCTGCGCGGCATGAGCCAAGGCCGGGCAAGTTATGCGATGGAACCGCTGACCTACCGCCCGGTGCCCAACAACATCGCGCAAACGATCCTCGAAGGCAAGGCGTAAGACGCCTCGTCAGAGCCGAGGGGCGTAAGCCCCCGGTTTCCTTGGCGTTTTGTCAGAGCCGAAGGGCGTAAGCCTTCGGTTCAACGTGCAAGAGCGCGGTTACGCACAGGGACATTCATCCGCAGGCCCGCGCCTTGCGGCTCTGAAAATCCTTGTGAATCAACTCGAAACAGGTGTCAACCCCCGCGCCTCAAGCGCGTGGCAAATCCAACTCCACCATCGCGCAAAGCGTGTGCAGCAGCAGCTTGTGCGCTTCTTGGATGCGGGCGGCCTGATCGCCGGGCACCAGCAACTCCACATCCGCCAGCCCCAGGCAATCGCCACCATCCCGCCCGAGAAACGCGATGCTGCGAATGTCGCGTTGCCGCGCCATCTTCAACGCGTTGACAATGTTGGCGCTCTTGCCCGAGGTGGTGAACACCAGCAGCACATCACCGGATAGGGCAAAGGCGTGAACCTGACGGGCGAACACATCCACAAAGGCGTAATCGTTGCCGATGGCCGTCAGGTCCCCGCCGTGGGCGTTTAGGCAAAGTGCCGGATATGGCCGGCGATCGGTGGTGAAGCGACAGACAAACTCGGTGGTCAGATGCGCCGCGTCGGCGGCACTGCCCCCGTTGCCGCAGGCCAGCAGCTTGTGCCCCCCGCACAAAGCGTCACGCATCAACCCCGCCGCTGCGTTGACTTGGGACTCCAACGCCCGCAAGCGGTCCAACGTCCCAATGGCGTCATCAATGGCGACACGCAGCAAATTGAGCATGGTGGGGCCTGAAAGTTGAAATGGTGAAAGTGGGCGCGGTTGGATTCGAACCAACGAAGACGTAAGTCAGCAGATTTACAGTCTGCCCCGTTTGGCCGCTTCGGTACACGCCCCGCGGATGGATCGAGCCACAAAGGATACCGGCGACGGGGGCCGGTGGCAAACGCGTATTTCGCGTTGGCCGGGCCGCCATTGAACATCCTTCGGCCCGCTTGATCGGTTCAAGGCTTCATGGTCAGGCGATGCTTGAAATGGCGGAGCTGTGGGCGATTCGTCGTGGAGTTCTTGGGCCCGCGGCGGTCACACCGATGCCGCCGATGTCAGGCCTTGGCCGCGCGGGGCGGGTCGGCTTTGCTGGGCCACCAGGCGATGCGCCATGCCCACGCTTACGGCCCGGATCAAATCCATCACCCGATACGAGCGCGGCACGCAGATCTCCAAACGCGGGTTGTCCAGCAATCCCGCCGTCTCCTTGGCCACCCGTTGGGGACTGATGGCGTAACGCTTGACCGTGTTCCACAGCGGCAGCATTTCGGGACAGCGGAAATACGGCGTGTCCACGATGCCGGGGTTGACATAGCTGAAGCGCACGCCGGTGGCGGCGTAATCGGCGGCGAGGGTTTGCGTCAGCGAAACCAAGGCGCTCTTGGCCGCAGCGTAGGTGGCATGGCCACAAGGGCCCATCTTGGTGGACATCGAGCCGATGTTGATGATGTGGCCTCGCCCGCGCTGGATCATGCCCGGCAAGATGGCGCGGATGATCGCCGCCGGGGCGTGGTAGTTGATCCGCATCAGCCGGTTTTCATCCGCGGTGTCGTGTTCGAGAAACGGGCGGTACATGCCGACGCCCGCGGCATTGACCAGCACGTCGGGGTGGCCGTGTTGATTCACCAAACCTCTCATTTCCGCCGGGAGATCCGAGGGGTGGTTGAGGTCCAAGGGGTACGGCGCTACAGCGCAACCTTGCTCTCGCAAGCGGTTGAGGGCTTGGGTCAGCCGGGGCGTGTCCCGCGACACGATCGCCAGCCGATGCCCGCGCCGGCCCAGTTCCTCGGCGATGCACAGGCCGATGCCGCTTGAGCCGCCGGTCACCACCGCCAAGGGTTTGTCTTGATCCGTCATGGGGGTCAGCATTCACACCGCCTCTCAACCCATCGTAGGTGGGCAATTTAGGTGAATCTTACCCCCTCAAGCCCACGGATGCCGCCGCCGTGACGGCTTTTCGTGGGATCGCCCGCGATGGCCTTTGAAAAACTCGACCACCAAGACACCAAGATCACCAAGCAAGACATCGCTGGATCGGAAATCGTTTATCCGCTTGGTGTCCTGAGTGCCTTGGTGGTTTTTCAGTTTTCTCAAACTTTGATTTCCATCCACCGCCCTTGGGCAAAGCGTGCCGCGAAGATCGCCCCGCGGAAAATCAGTTCCACGCACAGCCCCATCCACACGCCGTAAAGCCCGTAGCCCAGCGTCAGGGCAAAGAGATAGACCAGCGGCAGGCGCACCGCGTAGGTGGACAAGGCCGTCAGCCAGAGCGTGGCCTTGGTGTCGCCAGCGCCGCGCATGCCCTCGCCCAGCACGATGGCGGTGGCGAAGAAGACCTGCACGAAGCCGCAGAGCCGCACCAAGGGCGTGGCCATTTCCAGCAAGCGCGGTTCATCGGTCAAGAGCCAGCAGAGCGGCCCGGGCAGGAAGATGAAGACCAGCCCCAAGCCGATCATCATCATGGACGCGAGTTTCCAACAGAGCACGACCGCTTGTTTAGCGCGCTGGGTGTCGCCCAGTCCCAGGTACTGTCCCGCCAGCGCCGCCGCGGCGATGCCGAAGGCGAAACCGAGCATGAAACTCATGCTTTCGACGCGGATGGCGATGATGTGCGCTCCCCAGGCGGCGTCGTTGCCCAGCTTGCCCACGATTTTCAAGATGAAAAAGTTGACCATCCACATCGCCAGCAGCCGCTCGAGCATGTTGGGCGTGCCGATGTTGATCAAGCGGGTCATGGTGTGGCGATGGGGTCGCAAGCGAATCCAGCGCAGGCGGATGCCACCCCAGCCCCCGGCCAGCACGATGAGAATCAGCGCCGAGCCGATGACCCAAGCAATGAGCGTGCCCACGGCGATGCCCGTGACGCCATGCCCTCCCCACGGCGCGGGGCCAGCGACGAGGAACAAACTCGTGGCGGTGTTGATGATGTTGACGATGACCAGCACCCAGAAAGGCGTTCGGGTGTCGCCCGCGCCGCGCAAGGCGGCAGCGCCGACGAAGAGCAAGGCCGAGAACGGCGCGGCCAAGCCCATGATGCGGAGGTAGATCACGCATAGCCGTGCGCTTTCGCCGGTCAAGCCGACTTGAGCCGCGATGAAGGGGGAGAGGGCGAAGATGATGACGCCGATGGCGATGCCGGCGATCAGGCCCAGCACCAAGGCGTTGCCCAGGGCGGCGTTGGCGATGCGGCGATGGCTGCCCCCGATGGCGCGGGCGATGATGGCCGTGGCCCCGGTTCCCACCGCGCCCTGCACCAGCCCGATAAGCCAGCCGAAGTAGGCCGCCACGCCGATGGCGTTGGTCGCCTCGACGCTTAGCCGACCAGCCAAGGCGGTGTCCACGAAGCTCACCCCGAAGTTGAGCACTTGTTCCATCAGGGGCCACATCGCCAGCACAAACACCTGCCGTCGCAGCGACAACCCCGCGAGCCTGCCGGGCAATTCCCGACGAATGGTGGTCAACGGGGAAGCCAGCACGCCCACCGGGGTCGTGTCCTGTTGTGGCTGCTCGTCGCTGACGACGTGGCCGTCGAAGTTGGCGTCACCACGGTTCACAACGCGACACTGTAGCGACCGTTGGGCGGCGCGTTGTTCTTTGCGAATCCCCAGAACGGTGAATGGCGCATCATTCTGACTCATAGCCGCGGCGTCCCCGCCGCGCGTCTTTGCTTGTGAAAGTCCTCGCCAGATACTGCGACGAGGACGTCGCAGCTAAAAGTTGTGCAAATGCGTTACGCGCTTTGGAATGTTCAGCTTTCTTCCAGCGTCAACTGGTATTGCCGCATCAGGCTGGCGCGGGTGATGACGCCGGTGACGTGGTTGCCTTCGTCGATGACCGCCAGGCTCGAGACCTCAAAGCGGGAGAACTTGTTGAGCACCGATTCGAGCGTCTCTTCGGGCGTCACCGTCGCCAAGTCCTCGCGCATCAGCTCCGCGACGATCATCAGCGGCAGGGCCTCCTGCTCCAAGAGGGCGAAACGCAAGTCCTCGCCGACGACCATGCCTTGATACAGATCGGCCTCGCTGACCACCACGTAGTCGGAAACGGAAGAGGTCTGCGCCAGTTCCAGCAAGCGAGAGGCGGGGTCTTCGGGACGGACGGTGACGGCCGGGGCCAGCGGCACGCGGGCGACTTCGATGCGGCGGAGGATGGTGAGGTCGGAGAGCGAACCCAGGCGGATGCCGCGCTCGCGCAGGGCCAGGGTGTAAATGCTGTCGCGGTTTAGGACTTGGGCGGTGGTGGTGGCCAGCACGGCCACGAGCATGACGGGGAGGATGATCTTGTAGTCGTTGGTGATTTCAAAGACCAGGAGAAAGGCGGTCAGCGGGCAGTGGACGGCCCCGGCCAGCACGCCGGCCATGCCGACCAAGGCATAGTGGGCGGGCGTGATGTCGCCGAAGCCAGGCAGAGCGCGGGCCATGATGCCGAACGCTCCGCCGAAGGTCGCGCCCATGAAGAGGCTGGGAGCGAACGTGCCGCCGGAGCCACCGGAACCGAGTGTGAGGCTGGTGCCGATGATTTTGGCGGCGGTGGCGACGAGGAGAAAGAGGATGCTCACCCGCATGACATCGGCCGTTGCCCCTCCGGCTCCCCCGGAAGCCGCGCCGCCCACGGCCCGCGCCACGGGCAGATACGTCGCGGGGTCAAAGAGCCACTGGATCACGGGGTAACCGTTGGCGAAGAAGACCGGCGACTCGTAGTGCGCCACACCGATGCCAAAGGAGAGGACAAACAGCACGCCCATGCAGCCCAGAATCGCGCCGCCCAAGGCGGGCTTGAGCGCGGGATGCGCGTGTGCCCGATGCCAGAGGCCCTCGGTCCAATAAAGACTGCGGGTGAAGGTGTAGCCGATGAGTCCGCAGAGCAGGCCCAAGAGCGTGTAGGGAATGATCTCCTTGATCTGAAAGGGATAGTCATGCAGTGCCCGGGGCACGGCGAAAATCGCGTCTTCCTCGGCATGTCGCCCGGCTCCAACGGCGGGGGCGTGAACCGGGGGGGCGACGGGCAGGTCGGCGGCATGGTCTTTGATGCTGGAACTCGGCGTCTGTTGCACTTCACTGACATGCACCGAAGGCATGTTGACCACCGGCAAATCCATGTTGTGCAACGCCTGGGCCGTCGCCACGCCCAATACACTGGCGACCACGATGGGCACGAAGGTCTTGAGCGAAAAGTCACGGAGCATGACTTCCAGGACGAAGATCACCCCGGCGATTGGCGCGTTAAACAGCCCTGCCAAGCCCGCCGCGGCCCCCGCGCCGACCAGGGTGTTCATGTGCTCGCGTTCGACCTTGAGAAGTTGCCCCACGCCCGAGCCGAGCACCGAGCCGATCTGCACGATGGGGCCTTCCTGTCCCGCGCTGCCGCCCGAACCGATGGTCAAGGCCGAGGTGATGGCCTTGTAGAAACCGGTGCGTCGGGGCAGTACGCCTTTGCGTCGCGCCAAGGCCTCGATGACATCGGGAATGCCGTGGCCCGGCTCGGAGTGGGCGATGTAGTGGTTGAAAAGTCCCACCGCCAAGCCACCGGCCGCGGGCAGGGCGACCAGCAGGAGCAGCTTCCATTCCTGGAACTCGCCGAAGCGGCCGAAGAAAAAGTTTTCGCTCAAGCGCACCAAGCTGTGAAACGCCACCGCCACCACCCCCGCCAGCGTGCCGACCACCGCCGCCAGGGGAATGAGAAACCAGTCCCGGGGAAACCCGATGCCGATGAGCAACTGGTTGACGCGGTCTTGTGGACGCCACTGCAATCGCATGATGAAGGAAGTGTAGCGAACCGGGGCGGTGAGAGGCGGCGACTTGTCTGAGCCGCGGTGCGTAAGCACCCGGACGATTCCAGTCTGTGCGTTACCATGGCGTGCAAGCCGCATCGAGCGCGGGCCTGCGCCCGTCGGCTCCAACAAGAGAGCGCCCTCCCCGGAGTTTCCCATGTCCAATCCTCCCTTTGATCCACAACGCTTCTGGGCCGACAACGAGGTCGCCCTGCGCGATCCGTTTGCATCCTCGCTGCCTCGGCCGGCGATGGGCATCTTCATGTCCTACGAAACCATCTTTAATGAACTGGGCCACACCTTTGACATGCGGCGATTGGAAAAAGATTACGACTTCGCCCGCAATGCCGCCCGCGCTTACAACGACTTGGCTGAGAAGATCGTCGGTCGCCGGCTGCTCGATGAACAGGCTTACGACCCGGTGCGGCGGGGGCCGGCGATGCCTTCCATCCCCGACTTCTTCGGCTGCGTCACCAGCCAGGATCAATGGTCCGAATGGGTTCACGAAGTCGCCACCACGCCCCAGGAACTGTCGCAATTGCTGGATCGCATGGAGCGGTTGGATGTCCGCGCCGCTGTGCGCACTGAGGCCTTCGAGCGGGAATGTCAGGCCTTCACCCAACGCACCGGCAAGCGCCCGCAGTACGGCCGCCATCTGCGCGGGCCAGTCACGCTGGCGACGAGCATTTACGGCACGGAAAACCTCATCTACCTCATCCTCGATGAACCCGAGCTTGCCGCCCGATTCCGCGACACACTCCAACGCGTCATTCTCGAATACTTCCGCCTCCGCGATGAAATATCGGGAGTTGAATACGGCTCGGACGGCAAGCCGACGCAAGGATGTTTTTACTTCGCCGATGACAACTGCGCCCTGCTGACGCCGGAGATGTACGCCTTCTTTGGCCAACCCATTCTCCAAGCGGTGTACGACCAGTTCGCCCCCCGGCCCGGCGAAACGCGCTATCAACATTCGGATTCGGACATGGGCCACCTGTTGCCCCTCTTGGCGGCGACGGGGATGAACAGCGTGAACTTCGGGCCGACCGTGCGCTTCGCGCAAATCCGCGCCGCCATGCCCAAAGCGGTGGTTCACGGCACGCTGGCGCCGTTCACTTTCATGAACAACGATGAGGCGGGCATCGTGGCGGAAGTTCAACGTGACATGGCCGAAGCCCGCGAAACCCGCGGCTTGGTGGAAGCTACCGCCGGCTCGGTCAACAACGGCTCAAGGTTGACCAGCCTGCGACTGGTGATGGAAACCATGTGGGCGGGAAGCGCAGAAGTCTAATCAGAGCCGTGGATCGTGTTGTCAGAGCCGAGGTGCGTAAGCACCCGGACGATTCCAGTCTGTGCCAACGATTGCGCGCAAGTTGGCTGCACCGGGGGCTGACGCACCACGGCTCTGACAAGGTGCTCACGATAACCCCAAGCCTTCTTTCAGCACCCGCGCAAACACCTCCACCGGCGCGGGCTGCCCCGTCCACAACTCAAACTGCCCCTGCGCTTGCCGCACGAACATCTCCGTGCCGGGGATGGTCACGCAGCCCGCGGCCTTGGCCCGCTTCAAGAGCCGCGTTTCGACGGGGTTGTAAATCGTGTCGAAAACCACCGTGCCCGGCTTCCAGCGCTCGACGACTTCATCCGGCACGGGACTCGCACCGACCTTCGGGTGCATGCCGATGGGCGTGCAGTTGATGAACACCTCGCAGTCCGAATCGCGGAGCGAATCCAACGGCGAGGCCACGACCTTTCCGGCAGAGTCGGCCTGCCCATCGCCAAAGCTCCGCGCCAGTTCCGTCGCCCGTTCCAGCGTGCGGTTGTAAACCGTCACCGCCGCGCCGTGATGAGCGAAGCCCGCCACGATGGCGCGGGCCGCGCCACCCGCGCCGATGACCGCCACCCGTCGCCCGGCCAGCCCGGCACGCTCGATGCTCAGCCCGTCGCAGACGGCGTCCAAGGCCGCGGCGTAGTCGGTGTTGGAGGCGTAGAGCGAGCCGTCGTCACGCACCGTCAGCGTGTTGGCCGCGCCGATCTGCGCCGCCAGCGGTTCGATCTCGCCGCCTCGTTCGCCCACGAAACGCAGCAGGTTTTCCTTGTGCGGCAGGGTCACGCTCGCGCCGCGGAAGTCCAGTGGCGCAAAGTCGAGCCAACTGCCCACCGTGGCCTTGAAGTGCTCGTACTCCGGTGGAATGGGCATGGGCAGGTACACGCCGTTGAACTCCGTGGCGTCGAAGCCGGCGTTGTGAATGGCCGGACTCATGGAATGCGCCACGGGATGCCCGATGACACCATACACCCGCGTGTCGGGCCGCAGCGCGTCCCAGCGATACAGCCCTTTTAGTTGCGCAAGCGTCGGCTGACCCGGCGCGGTGCCTTCACCTTTTTCCAGGGCGGCGAACGTCAACAACGCGCCGAACTTTTTGGCCAGCACCCGGCTGGGCAGTCCCGTTTCGCCCATGCACAGGGCGATGGTCGGCTTCAACCGCTGCGAAAGAATCTCGAAGGCCTCGAGGTTGTCGCGCAGGCTTCGCGCCTGCCAGACAATTTTGCTCACCCGTCCGGCCGTGGCCTGCGCCATGGCTTCGAGCCGCTGGAGCAGGTCGGCGGGGCGGGTGTCGAAATCGTGGCTCGAAAGAATCAGGCCCGTGGTGGTGGGCTTGAGTTGGCCGGGGTGATCGACGACGAGGTTGACCTTTTGCCGCAGGTTGGCGGAACGCTGATAGGCGGCGAGTTCCACGTCGATGTAGGCCGGGGGACGCGACACCAAGCCCGCGTGTTCCAAAATGCTGATGCGGGTTTGCTCATCACCGTCGAAGTGTCCGCCTTCCCAAGTGGGTCGGCAAGTGACGATGCTGGGCAGTGGGCAACGGGAAAGCAGGTCGTCCAAGGCCGCGAGTTTGGCGGGGTCGAGGGAATCGATGAAAGGGTCGATGCGCAGCTCGACCATGTCCGCGCCATGCTCGGCCGCCTTGGCCGCCGCCGCCAGGGCCTGCGAAACGTCCCGCACGAAAATCGCCACCGCAATTCGCGTCATCGCGGCATTGTAAGAAGGCTTGGAGCTTGAGGCTTGCGCGAAGCGTGCCGTCGGAGCCGCGAGGCGTGAGCCTGCGGTTGCCTTGTTGCCTTGTCGGAGCCGCGAGGCGTGAGCCTGCGGACGGAGGTGCAAAGGGGTAGGCATACACAGGGACTTTCGACCGGGGGCTTACGTCCCTGGGCTCGGATAATGCGCCAGCCATCGGCGGTTAGAATCCGGGCATGACCGAAACGCAAGTCAATACGCCGACCCCGCGAGGGGGTTGGAAGTGGGTGCGCCGCATGTTCTTCATCGTGCTCAAAGTGCTGGTGGCCTGCCTGCTCATCTGGTGGACACTGCTCTATTTCCAGCAGGAAAAGATCATGTTCCCCGCCGGCATGGCGCCAAGGGTGGCGACGCCCCAGCCTCCGGCGAACACCGAAATCCTCTCCCGCGCCATTGACGGAGGACAGGTCGAGGCCTGGCTGATTCCCGCGCCATCAGCCACGGAACAAAGCCCCGCGCCGCTTGTGGTCTTCTTCCACGGCAACGCCGAGACCATCGACGATCAGGACTTCATCCTCGCTGGCTATCAGCGTCTGGGATGCAACGTGCTGCTGGTGGAATATCGCGGTTATGGCCGCTCCGCGGGACGGCCGGGACAGGTGGCCATAACCGATGACGCGGCCCATTTCATCGAACTGGCGCTGCAACGGTCTTATGTCGATGCCGCGTGCCTGGTTTATCACGGGCGATCACTGGGCGGGGCGGTGGCGGCCCAAGCCGTCACCCGTCACAAGCCCCAGGCCCTTATCCTCGAATCCAGCTTTTACAGCGGCGCGGCCATGGCCCACCGCTTCCTGACGCCCGGCTTCCTCATGCGAAACCCCTTCGACACCGCCAGTGTAGTCGCGGCCTACGATGGCCCCGTGTTGCTCTTCCACGGTGAGCAAGATCAACAGATTCCCCCGGCTCAATCGCAGTGGCTGTTGCAAATCGCCAAGGATGGCCGGCGGGTGACCTACCCCGCTTCGCACAACTATTTCCCCGGCCACGAAAACCTCGAGGCGTATTGGCGGGAGATTGCCGATTTCCTGCGTGGCAAAGGCGTGCTCAAATCGCCCGCGCCGTGAAGGCCGCGCCGGGCGAGGTGGCGCGCAGGGGCATCAAGGCGTTTGCCAGCCGCCAGCGCAGGGCGTCAAGGATGTCCCGGCCACGCGGCTTGTGGACGAAGTTATCACGCTCATCGGGATCGTCGAGCAGATCGAAGAGGCCGATGGCCTGCTGACTGTCGGTTTGGAAGATGACCTTGTGGCGTTGGGTTTCAAGCATGATCCGCGGGCCTAGTTCGCTGATGACTCCGCCGGCCAGGCCCGCGGCATTGTCGCTGACACTTTCGCCACCCAACAGCGGCAGCAGCGACCGGCCCGGGCAACCCGGCGGCGGGTCGCAACCACCCAAGGCCGCGATGGTTGCCGCCACATCGACCGTGCTGAGCATGGTGGTGTCAAAAACATTCTGCTTGCAAGGCGTCGGCGGGGCGATGACCACCGGCACCTCCACCGCGCCGCACAAAAACGAACGATGCCCCACCAGCCCATGCTCGCCCAACACCTGCCCGTGGTCACTGGCCAGAACCGTCCAAGTCCGCTCGGCGTCGGCGCGACCGGCCAAGGCGGTGGAGAGGCGCCCGATGCCGAAGTCCATGAGGCTCACCCGGCCAAGGTAGTCGGTGCGGATGCGGCCGATCTGTCGCGGTTCGAGCCGCTGTAGCATCACCAGCGGATAGTCCAACTCCGCCAAGCTTTCGACTTCGCGCAAGTCCGCCAGGGTGAAACCGCTTTCGAGTTCGCGGGGGTCGATGATGTCGCCGTACATCAGCGGGGGCGGCAGGTCGTTGCCGGGGCCACTGAAGATGACGATCAAGGCCCAGGGGCGGTCCGAGGGCATGGCTTCCAAACGCAGGCGGGCTTGGTCGATGATGAAGCCGTCGATGTCGTCATCGGGATGCAGCAAGAGACGCTCGGGGTCGAACGGCCCGGTACGGCGGCGCTGACGACGTTGCGACAGGATGGCCTCGTGCTGATTTTTGTCGGCCATGGCGCGGAGGTAGGCGCAGCGGGCGACATCGGCCGAATCGACCGGGGCGACGACGGTGGCTTCGTCAAGGTCGCCGGTCAAGGCCGCGACGCAGCCGACGCCGACGGTGTGGTAGCCGTTGTCGGCGAGGCCTTGGACCCAGTTGCCATCGGGCAGGGGTTGGGCCGGGCCGCCGAATTGGCCATGCTGGCGGGCGTGAAGACCGGTCAGCAGGCAGGTCATGCCTCCGGGGTCGGCGGGGCAGGCGGAGATGGCGACCATGCGGGCGGCGCGGGCGATGATCTTGCGCAGGTTGGGCGTCATCAACGGCCAAGTCCGCCCATCGCCCAAGGCATCGGAGCGCAGGCCGTGCGCCAAGAGAATGAGAAGGTTTCGCCGCGCTGCCATGACCTCGTTTTTATCGGCAGTCATGGCCGGTCAATGAAGTTTGACGCCCGCGACGGTCAATGGCCGATAATTGGGCTTATGCGCTGGCTTACGGAACTTAAAAGCAAAATCATTGGTCGCCGGGTGCGATCCCGCATCGCCTCGGAGAAAAACGTCCGCCCTAACTCGCGGGGCAACCACACGAAGTGGGACCCGCAACGCACCGTGCTGGGCCTCAAATATCTGGTCATCG
>JBBRGB010000012.1:0-30299 GCA_038241095.1 Phycisphaerales bacterium | reverse complement strand
GGGGCAGTTGCACTGGGCGCTGCGGTGCAGCAGCACGATGCGTTGCGGGCAACCGCGGGCGCTGCCTTGGGCGATGCGTTGCACGGCAGTGAAGGCTTCCTCGTTGGAAAGGTGGCCGTGCCCGCCCATGATGCGTTGCTTCAAAAATCGCGGGCGAGCGCTGCCTTCCTGCATGGGCGGGTCGTAGTTGCACTCGATGGCCAGCAGGTCCACCCCGCCATCGCTGGTGAAACGCTCGATCAACTCCTGGGGCACGTGGCCCAAGTCGGTGGCGTACCCGATGCGGCCAGCGCGGGTGTGCAGGACGAAACCGACGGTGCCTTTGGTGTCGTGGGGCAGCCGCACGGGGTCGGCGATGAAGCCGGCCTCCTCGCCAAGCGGGGCAAACGGCTCGCCGTCAAAGGGCTTGATGAGTCCCGCGAGTTGCAGGTCGATTCCCTCGGCACTGCGCTTCAAATCGGGCAGATGCCAGCGGTGGATGAAGACGGGGATGCGTTTGGCCAGCAGGGTTCGCGTCCAGTGGGGGCGGAAGTGGTCTTGGTCGAGGTGGGTAAGGATGATGCCGCGCACGTGGTCGAGGGTCAGGTCGATTTGGGCGAGGCGGGCGGTGATGGTGCGGGGGCCGAAGCCGGCGTCGATGAGCAGGCAGTCGCCGTCGAATTGGATGGCCGAGCAGTTGCCCCCGGAGCCGCTGCCCAGGTTGCAGAAGCGAAAGGCCGGGGCCTTGGCGTGGGGCGACGCCAGACGATGCGCCGGCACCCGCGGGCCGATGGCTTCCGGGGGCGGGGCGTCAAAAAGCGGAAGTTGTGCGGGTTGGGCGGACATAATGCTGCCCCCGGTCTTTGGCCGATATTATCCGGGTCTTGCGTGGTTCGTTGGAGCCGAAAAAGGGGACTTCCACATTTTCGTGGGCCCTGGGATGATTCGAACGACAATGATGTGGAAATTGTGGTTGTCCCCTTTTTCTCCGCCCCCCCCCGCCCCATCGGTCGCCTAAATAAGAGAAAAACATTGCGGCCAAACGAACCGCGACGTATCCTTGGCCATAGTAACAGACGAGTCTTGAAAACCATTTAGAGGATCTTTCGCATGTTCACACGATTCACGACGGGTTTGGCACTGGGTTTGACACTGTTGGCGAGCGTGGCCTTGACCGGCTGCGGCAACGCCCCCGGAAGCGGCTCCGGAAGCGCCCCCGGCGGCGACGCGCAGGGCCGGGTGGCCGTGGTGGACCTCGACCGCGTGGCCCAGGCGATGGGCTGGAGCGATGAACTCCAACGCCAGGTCACCTCCAAGGGTCAGGAGCTTGACGTCAAGTTCAAGGCTCTGCGTGACGACATGCGCGCCACCTTCGAGGCCGAGCAAAAGAAGATCGGCGAGAAGCCCACCGATGAAGAGAAAATCAAGCTCAACCAGATGGGCATGGAACTCAACCGTCGCTTGGGCGAGGCCCAGAACGTGATGCAAAACGAGCTGCGGCAAGTGCAGATGGCGTCGGTCAAGAAGTACCGCGACCTCATCGAACCGGCGGCGCGGCAAGTCGCCACCCAGCGCGGCTTCAGCGTGGTCATCCTCCCCCTGGACAACATCCTCTGGAGCGATGCGGGCAACAACCTCACCGATGGCGTCATCGACGCCCTGCGCAAGGCTCCGCCCTCCACCGCCAGCACGACCGGAACTCCCGCAACCCCCGGAAGTCCCGAAACAACTCCCGCGACGCCCCCGGCCCCGTAACACCGGTCGCCGGCAATGCGATGCCTTGTCAGCCACAAGGCGTAAGCCTGCGGTCGAACATCCCCGGATGCGGGTACGTCCTTGCACGCCCGGCCGAGGGCTTACGCCCATCGGCTGATATGCTTCGACCTGTCAAGTTAGGGGCGGGTGTTCCAGATCAGAGGGCTTTTCCTGTTGGGGTATTGGTTGAGTAAAAAATAGGCTGGAGTCGGCGGTGTTGGTGATCCCGCCCGGCAGACAACCTCGCGGTCGCCCGCTTGCCCGGCCAACGCCAAGGCACACCCCCGGGGAGAGATGCGGGCGTGAACATCCAATCCGATGTGAGTGACGGTTGTGATGGAATCCAGTCGTATCGATCCATCCTTTCGGTAGTGGCTCGGCCTCAAACCCCAAAAGCTTACGGCAACCCACGCCTGCGAAACCGGCAGGCCGATGCATCATGTCTGACAAGGCCCAGCCACCGGCCTTATAATCCCCGCCATGAGCCGCGACACGAACGACAAACCGCTGGTTGGCGTCATCATGGGCAGCCGGTCTGATTGGGAAACCATGAGCCAGGCCGTGGCGGTGCTGACCGAGTTCGGCGTGCCGCATGAAAGCCGGGTGGTCTCGGCCCATCGCACCCCGGCCCTGCTTGCGCAATACGCCACCGAGGCGCAGGATCGTGGTTTGGAAGTCATCATCGCCGGGGCGGGTGGCGCAGCCCACTTGCCGGGCATGGTGGCGGCCCAAACCCTCCTCCCGGTGCTGGGCGTGCCGGTGCAGAGCAAAGCATTAAACGGTTTGGATTCGCTCTTGTCTATCGTGCAGATGCCCGCCGGGGTGCCGGTGGCGACGCTGGCGATTGGCCAAGCCGGGGCACGCAATGCGGGGCTGCTGGCGATAAGCATCTTGGCGCTCTCAAGGCCAGCGTTGCGGGAAAAACTCGCCGCCTTCAGAAAGGCGCAGACTGACAAAGTGTTGGGGGATGTGCTGCCGTGAGCAGTGCTTTACCCTCGGCTCGAACCGTGTTGCCCGGGGGCGGGGGCGTCATCGGCGTGATGGGCGATGGCCAGCTTGGTCGCATGTTGGGCATCGCCGCCCGGCGGATGGGCTACGGGTTTGTGGTCTTCGGCCCCGAGGCCAACTCGCCGGCGGGGGCGGTCGCCGATGAGCAAATCGTCGCCGACTACGATGACGCCGCGGCCTTGACGAAGTTTGCCAAGCGCGTCGATGTCATCACCCTGGAGTTTGAAAACGTCCCGGCCAGTGCCGCGGAACTCTGTGATGCCATCACCCCCGTCCGCCCCGGCCCGGCGGTCTTGCGCTTGAAACAAAACCGCCTGCGGGAAAAAAGCTGGCTGCGGGAACGTGGTCTGCCCGTGCCAGCGTTTTGCGCGGTTCATTCCGTTGCCGACCTGCAAGCCGCCACCGGCCAACTCGGCCCGGCCATGATGCTCAAACGCGCCAGTTGGGGCTACGATGGCAAAGGCCAGGTTCGCATCCAACGCCACGACCAACTCGCCGAGGCTTGGGAGGAAATCCAGGCCGAGGCAATCGCCGAGGTGCTGGTGCCGTTTGCCTGCGAAATCTCGGTGCTGGTGGCTCGCGGTTTGGATGGGCAAATCGCCGCCTACGAGCCGGTGTGGAACCGTCACGCCAACCAGATTCTCGACCTGTCGCTGATGCCCGCGCCGGTGGATGAGGCGGTCAAGGGCAAGGCCGTGGCAGTAGCCCGGCAGGTCATCGAATCGCTGGACATGGTGGGCCTGCTGTGCGTGGAGTTTTTTGTCACCCAGACTGGCGATGTGCTGATTAACGAGCTTGCCCCGCGGGTTCACAACTCCGGGCACCTGACCATCGAGGCCTGTGTCACCAGCCAGTTTGAGCAGCAGCTTCGCGCGGTATGCGGACTGCCCTTGGGTTCAACGGCGATGATTCAACCCGCGGCGATGGCGAATCTATTGGGCGATGTTTGGCATTGGGATGAAGCGGGGAAAGCGTCGGCTCCGCATTGGACGCGGGCCTTGGCGATGCCGGAGGTGAAGCTGCATCTTTACGGCAAGGCTCAACCACGCAAGGGCCGCAAGATGGGGCATCTGACTTGTCTGGCCTCCGATGCGCAAACCGCCGCGGCAACGGTGCAAGCCGCCCACGCGGCACTGTGAGATTCCGACTTCAGGTGAACATCTTCAACTGCGCCCGTTCCAAGCTCAGCTTCGTCACTGGGCGGTTGACTTCCAAACGGTACTGCCCGCTGAAACAGGCGGTGCAGTAATTGCCTGCGGGGCGACTGACGCAGTTGAGCATCCCTTGGAGCGAAAGGAAACTCAGGCTGTCCACTTCGAGGAACTGGCGGATTTCTTCCACCGTGCGTTCGTGGGCCACGAGTTGCGATCGGTCTGGGAAGTCGATGCCGAAGTAACAAGGGTGACGAATCGGCGGGCAGCTGATGCGGAGATGAATCTCTTTTGCCCCCGCGTTGCGCAGTTGCTTCATCTTGCCGCGGGTGGTCGTGCCGCGGACGATGGAATCGTCCACGACCACGACCCGCTTGCCATTGATGACCTCCGCCACGACGTTCAACTTGAGCTTCACGGAAAGATCGCGTTGCTCCTGCGAAGGTTGAATGAAGGTGCGGCCAACGTAGCGGTTGGGCACGATGCCTTCACGGAAAGGCAAGTTGCTGCCACGGGCGTAACCCAGCGCGGCTGAACGACCAGAGTCGGGCATGGGGATGACCAAGTCCGCTTCGACGGGCGCTTCGACCGCCAAGGTTTCGCCCAGCTTTTCCCGCACCAGTTGCACGGTGTCGCCAAAGACGTTGGAACTGGGGTTGGCGAAATAGACGTGCTCGAAAATGCAGTGGGCGGGGGTCTGATCCTCGGCGAAGCGGCGCGACTCGACGCCTTTGGCGCTCAGGGTGACGATTTCGCCCGGTTCAATTTCACGCACCAGCTCGGCTCCGAGCACATCCAAGGCCACGGTTTCGCTGGCGACACAGTCGTAGCCGTCGGCGGTGCGTCCCAGCACCAGTGGCCGCCAACCCCACGGGTCGCGCACGGCCTCGATGCGATCCGGGAAAAGGAAGACCAGACTGTAAGCGCCTTGCAAATGCTGCAAGGCCTCGGTCATGGCGTCACTGTGGGAAAGATGGTGCGAGGCCAAGAGGACGAGAATGACCTCGGTGTCGGTGGAGGTCTGGAACATGTGGCCGCGGCTTTCATACTCGCGGCGCAACAGGTCGGCGTTGATGAGGTTGCCGTTGTGGCCCAGGGCGACCTGCCCGCCGATGTATTCCCGCAGCAGGGGCTGGGCGTTGCAGTTGCGGCTGGAGCCTGTGGTGGAGTAGCGGTTGTGGCCGATCGAAGCGCAGCCCGGCAGGCGGTTTAGAACTTCGGGGTTGAACACCTGAGGCACGAGTCCCATGCCCACATGGGCCGCAAGGTTTTGGCCGTCGGAAACGGCGATGCCGGCGGATTCCTGGCCCCGGTGCTGTTGGGCGTAAAGGGCCGCGTAAGCGCGATACGCGGCATCGGGAGGACCCCAAATGCCGAACACCCCGCACTTTTCTTTGACGTCGTGGTCCATGAGGGCAAGCTGTGAATTAAAGGATGCGATTGAAGGAACCCAATGTTAGCGAAAGAGAAGGCGGAAGGAAAAACCCATCGTCGGCGGGCGTCACCGCGTCACCCATTCACCGTGTCACCCCCTCACCTTGTCACCTTGTCGTGGATTCGTCCACTCCGCTGCGCTGCGTGGCTAAACGGAGTGGGGTCGCTATGCTTTCTTCATGGGCATTTGCAATCGATCCGTGTGGCCAGTGGTGTTGACGTTGTTGGCGTTGTTGTTAACAGGTTGTCCGCCGCAACGGCCCGATGTTGTGCGGCAACCGCCACTGACCATTCCGCCCTACCGCGAGTTGGCGTTGCGTTACAACGTCAACACGGCCGGGCTGGAAAAGCTTTGGAGCCGGGCCACCGTCGATTTCAACTGGCGCGATGAGAAGGGCAAGCACCACCAGCAGGGCGAGGGCAACCTCATCATGGTCTTGCCCGACAAGTTGGCCTTGAGCGTGGGCAAATTGGGCAACACTGTTTTCTGGGTGGGCTATGACGCCCAGCGGTATTGGCTTTTTGACTTGCAGGACGATGGCGTGGTGATGGTGGGTCGGCATGAGAATTTGTCGAAGCTCACAACCCGTTCGCTGCCGGTGCCGGTGCATCCGTTGCTCTGGCCCACGTTGATGGGTTTTGTGCATCTGGACCCGGAGGCAGTACCGTCCGAACCGGCCGTCGAAGTCATTGACGGCCTGTACGTCATAGAACCTCCCAATACAAGCTTGCGTTTAGCGCTCGACCCCGTCACCGCCCTGCCCCGGCGCATCGACCTGCTCAACGCCCGTGGCCAAAGCGTGGTCATCGCCCGCCTCAGCGAGCATCAACGCATGAACATCGCCGGCCTCGCCCCCGCAGCCCAACCTTGGGTTCCCACACGCATCGAACTGCAAAACGTCGGCCAAGATGGCACGGTGAAACTGCGCTTGAGCGACCTGACCGATGACACGGACCGCATCCGCGACAAGGCGTTTGACTTGGAAAAACTCATCAAGGCGCACAAGCCCAAGGAACGCATCGACCTGGATGCGGAGTGAGCTTGACGCGGGTTTTGATGAACGTGGCAAAGACGCGCGGCGGGGAGGCCGCGGCGATAAGTCAGAACTCAAGCCTCAAGCCTTCGCTCCCACCTGCTTGGCGCGGATCACCCGCAGGCTTACGGGCAGTTCGAAGTGCATGTCTTCATCAATGACGTTGCACTGCTGCACGGTGGCGTCGAAGCGCTTGATCAACGCATTGATGATCCCCTGCACCAAGTCCTCCGGTGCCGAGGCCCCGGCTGTCAACAGCACCGTATCGCTGGCCTTGAACCAGCCGAAATCCAACTCGCTCACATCATCGACGAGAAACGCCCGCGTGCCCCGGTTGGTGGCGATCTCCGTCAGACGCACCGAATTGGAACTGTTTTTCGACCCCACCACCAGCACCAAGTCAGCCTCGTCGCGCAGCTCATGCACCGCCTGTTGGCGATTGGTCGTGGCGTAGCAGATGTCTTCGCTGGGCGGGGCCTTGACGTGCGGATACTTGGTCTTGATGGCGTCGATGATGCGGTTGGCATCGTCCATCGACAGTGTGGTCTGCGTCAGATAGACCAGCTTGTCGCCATCCTGAAACGGCAGCTTGGCGACATCCTGGGGCGACTCGACGACCACAATGGCGTCCGGGGCCTCGCCCACCGTGCCCACCACTTCATCGTGGCCCGCGTGGCCCACCAAGAGGATTTTGTAACCTTGCCGTGCGTAACGGATGGCCTCCATGTGCACCTTAGTCACCAGCGGGCAGGTGGCGTCGATCATGGTGCAGCCACGCTCCCGGGCGCGTTGGCGAACCTGCGGGCTGATGCCGTGGGCGCTGAAAATCACCGTCCCCTTGGCGGGCACTTCGTCAATGTCATCGACGAAGATGACCCCCTGTTTGACGAAGCGATCCACCACGTGGCGGTTGTGGACGATCTCGTGATAGACAAACAGCGGCGTGCCCACCAGCGTCAGGGCCTCCTCGACGCACTCGATGGCCATGTTGACCCCGGCACAAAACCCGCGTGGATTGGCAAGCAAAATCTTCATCAGTGTGACATTCCCTAATTTGGAAGCATTATACACCCCGCAAATCAACAAATTGAAAGAACAACCCCCGAAAGCCCAGCCCCTTCGGGGCTGGGAGTCGGCGCTTGGGAGCGCATCATCGCGCCAGCATTCACAATCCATCCGATATCATCCCCCATCAGGAGGTTTCATGCCCCCCATGCTCCAAACCGCATGTTCAAGTCACAATCGCCGCATCATCCTGGCGGGCCTCGCGTTGCTCCTGCTCGCCGGTGCCATGCGTTTTACCACCTTGGGTTCACTCGACCTCTGGGAAGATGAAGTCTGGACCCAGGTCGTCTCCTCCGACCTGACCGGCAAGCTCTTGCGCTGGGAAACGCCCGGCGACCCGGCTAGTTCACCCTTGCCCTGGCTGGAACTCAAACTCTACCGCAAGGTTTTGGGCAACACGGCTTTATCCCTCCGCGCTCCCTCGGCCCTCTACGGCACGCTGGCGGTGGGGTTGCTGTTTCTGGTCGTGGGCCGCTTCGCTGACTGGCGCACCGCTTTCTTCGCGGGCCTGCTGCTGGCGGCCAACCCCTACACCTTGGAATGGACCCGCGCCGCCCGCATGTACGGCCACTGGCTCTTCTTCGCACTCGCCCTTGCGGGCATGGCGCTGTGGGCGGTGAACCTGGTGCGGCAAGGCCGCATCGGCCCGGCCGACTGGCGATGGTGGTGCCTGGGATTCCTCATGATGCTGGCGCACGCCAGTGTCACCCACGCCATCCTCACCGTCGGGGCGGTGGGCCTGTGGTTGGGCCTGGCGGCAATGGTGGAACTCGCCACTGATTGGCGCGGGTCTTTGCGCATCTTGGCCGGCGCGGCCATCGCGTCACTTGCATTTCTCATGAGCTGGTCGCTGACGGGTTTGGGCAAGATGCTCACTATGCTCGGGGCCTCGCCGTCCGATCCCGCCGCGGCTTGGGAACAACTCCCCGGCCACTTGCGAAACACCGTCACCTACTTCACCGGCTATCTGCCCCTGTGGGCCGCGATTGCGGTGTGGTTGCTGGCGGTGGGGGGGTTGATCGTCTTGGCCCTGGCGTTGGGGCACACCTCCGAACAGCGCCGTCGCCGGGTCATGCTGGTGACGCTGCTGGTGATGCTGGCCCTGACGCCGCTGGCGGGGTACGTCTCCATCGTCAGTCGGCACTTCTTCACCCCGCGCTATTTGCTGCCCGCCACGCTGTTGCTCTGGACGGGGCTGGGGGCGGCAATGGCTTGGGGTTGGCGACGGCGCGTGAATCCAGCGGCCACATGGACGGGTCGCGGTCTGGTGCTGGCGCTACTGCTGGCGTTGACGGTGCTGTGGTGGCCGGCTTGGCGGGAGATTTACACCGTGCCCAAGGTGGCGGTGTCGCAGGCGTTGGCACCGCTGGCGGCCCATGCGCAAGCGGGTGATGTGATGACCCCCGTGCCGGAGTGGTACACCGTCTTTGGCCGGTGGTATGACTTGGGCGGTGTGCGGGTGATCATGCCGCCTGTGGAAGGCCGGTTTATCACCCGTGTCGCTGACGCGGAGAGTGTCGGGCCGGGCAAGGGTTTTGCGGGTGATTTCGAGGCGATTTTCACAACAACGTCGCAAGCCCCGCAAGCCCCGGATCATGCGACGCCGTCGGCGGTTGCCATCACGGCCCGTCCGCCGGGGGTTTGGCTATTCGTCGTGGAGCCGGGAGAGAACTTGCCCCGCACTTGGCGGGTGCTGGCGGCTTACGGGGTTGACACCCACGCCAATCGTCAACGCTTGCTCGACGCGGCTTCGACGATGCAAACGTTGACGGTCCGCGTCTCGGCACAAGGACTCGAACATCTGGTGGTGACCCCGCATCGGCGGGTTGTGAAGTGACGGTGACTTTACCCAGAGCGTTTTGTGGCTGGGGTGGCGCTTGTGGCGTGGCGCGAGGGTGCTAGACTTGACGCATCGGTTCGGGTCGTCGTCTCGTGGGCGTTGGTTCGCTCGCATCGGCCCCCGGAAGTTCCCTGGTTGTGTCCGCGACGTCGTTGAGAGACCGTCGCGCGATTCATCCCCGGATTCCCGCCTTGCCTGCCCCCCCGCCCAAGTCCGTTGAAGCCTTGCGTTCCGACGCCCGCAGCCAAGCCCTCGCCGGCACGCAGTTGCCCACGGGGGAACTGGTGCGCCGCATGTTGGCGCTGACGTGGAAGTTCCGCATGGGCTGCGTGCGGGCGGTGGTGGCGCAGATGCTGCTCTTGACCCTGGCGCTGTCGGGCTTGAAGCTCTCGGGCATCGGCATCGACGTGATCCACCACGCCATTTCGCCCGATGCTCCACCGCCACGCTGGCCTTTTGGCTTCGCCCCGCCGGGGCAGTGGACGGCCATGCAACAGGTGCTGGCGTTGGTGACGGGCATCCTGCTTTTCGCTTTGGTGCGCGTGGGCTTGGGCTACATCAACACCCTGCTCCAAGAGCGTCTGGTGCAGGACATCGTCGTCCACCTGCGGGCCTCGGTGTACGACAAACTTCAGCGATTGTCGTTTCGTTTCTACGACGCTAACGAATCCGGGTCGATCATCAACCGCGTCACCGGCGACGTGCAGGGCGTGCGCATGTTCGTCGATGGCGTCATCATCCAAGGCACCAACCTGCTGCTTTCGCTGTCGTTTTTTCTGGTTTTCATGCTCAGCATCCACAAGACGCTGACGCTGTTCTGCCTGGCGACGACGCCGTTTCTCTTCACCTCGGCCTTGATTTTTTCCCGCCTGGTCAAGCCCGCCTACTGGACCAACCGCAAGCTCTTCGACACCGCGATTCTGCGCTTGTCTGAAAACGTGCAGGGTGTCCACGTGGTCAAGGGTTTTGCCCGCCAGAAGCAGGAGATCGAAAAGTTCAGCGTGGTCAACTCCGCGGTCAAAGACCAGAAGCAGTTCATCTTCTGGTGCATCAGTTTCTTCACGCCGTTTACGGGCCTCTTGACGCAGATCAACCTGGCGGTGCTGCTGTTCTATGGCGGTTACCTCGTGCTGGCGCATCAGCAGGACCCCAAAGAGGGCATCTCGCTGGGCGAAGGGCTGTGGGTCTTCGCGGGGCTGTTGCAACAGTTTTCCGGCCAGATCGCCGCCTTGGCCAACATCACCAACAGCGTGCAGCAGAGCCTCACCGCCGCGGATCGCGTCTTTGGCGTGCTGGATGCCCCGGTGGAAATCGAAAGCAAGCCCGACGCCATGCCCTTGCCCCGCGCTCAGGGCCGGGTGACTTTGGAGAACGTAAGCTTCGGTTACAAGCCTGAGGATCGCGTGCTGCACGAAGTGAGCTTCGACGTGCAGCCGGGCCAGTGCGTGGCGATTGTCGGTGCCACCGGCGCGGGCAAGAGCACGATTCTGTCGCTGATGCCACGGTTTTACGATCCCGATGCCGGGCGGGTGTTGATCGACGGCCACGATCTGCGCGATGTGAATCTCGATGACCTGCGGCGCAACATCGGGCTGGTGTTCCAAGAGAACTTCCTGTTTTCCAACACCATCGCCAACAACATCGCCTTTGGCCATCCCAGCGCCACGCGGGCACAGATCGAAAAGGCGGCCAAGATCGCCGCGGCCCATGACTTCATCATGGCCATGCCCAAGGGTTACGACTCGCTCTTGGAAGAGAAAGCGGGGAACCTGTCGGGCGGGCAGCGGCAACGGTTGGCGATCGCGCGGGCGCTGCTGCTGGACCCGGCCGTGCTGATTCTCGACGATGCCACCGCCGCCATCGACCCGCAGACCGAACACGAAATCCTCACCGCCATGGACAACGCCATGCGGGGCCGCACCACTTTCGTCGTGGCGCATCGGCTTTCGACCCTGCGGCGCAGCGACTGGGTTATCGTGCTGGAAAACGGACGTGTGGTGCAGACCGGCACGCACGATGAATTGATGCGCATCGGCGGGCATTACGGCAAGGCCGCCAAGCTGCAACTCGCCGACGCCGAGAGCATCCGTCTCTTGGGCATGGACCCGGCCGATCCACCCGCCTCGACCACGCCGCTTGCCCAGCCGTTTGAAGGGGGTGCCGCATGAGCCGCCTCTCCGCGCCAACCTCCATGAACACCAAGCTCAAGACCCTCACCGTCAAGAGCGAAAACGAGGAAATCGAGGTCGAAGAGCGGCCACTGGATTTCCGCTTGATCCTCCGCCTCTTCCGCTACACCCGGCCACACGCCCGCAAACGAAACACGCTGCTGGCGATTGTGGTGGTGCGTTCCGTCCAACTGCCCATGCTCGCATGGCTTTTGGCCGAGGTCATCAAAGGCCCCATCGCCCACTTCAAGCCCATTCCCGACATCCTCTACGGCGCGCTGACATTCCTGGCCTTCGCGGTGTTCACCCAAGTCGTCTTCCACTTCCGCATGAGGTTCGCCCAGGAACTCGGCGAGGCGGTGGTGCATGACATGCGGCGGGACATCTTCACGCACTTGCAAGCGCTGTCGATGAGTTTCTACAACCGCACCAAGCTCGGCCGCATCATCAGCCGCATGACCAGCGACACCGAGGCCGTCCGCGCCGGGGTCCAGGATGTGCTCTTCGTCAGCATGGTGCAGATCGGCCAAGGCCTGGTGGCGGCGGGCTTCATGCTCTATTACGACTGGCGGCTGTTCCTGCTGCTTCTGGGCCTGGCGCCGATCATCTGGGGCATCAGTTCCTACTACCGCAAGCGCCTCGGCCACGCCTACCGCGTCATCCAGGAAAGTTTTTCCCGTGTCACTTCCACATTGGCCGAGAGCGTCAGTGGCATCCGCGTGACGCAAGGCTTCGTCCGTCAGGAAGTCAACGCCCGCATGTTCGCCAGGCTCGTCGAGGATCACTCGGCGGTCAACATGATCCGCGCCAAACACACCGGCGGGCTGTTCTCCCTGCTGGACTTGAACAGCCAGCTTTTCACAGCCGCCCTCTTGGCGACCGGTGGCTACTTCATCCTCGTCAGTTCCGCCGGCGATCACGCCAGCCAATTCGAGCAGTACGGCAACCTGTTTCTCTTCTTCGCCATGAGCAATTTGTTCTTCGAGCCGTTCCGCGTGCTGGGGGCTCAGTACAACGCTGCGTTGACGGCGATGGCTGGCGCTGAACGGGTCTTTAGCCTGTTGGATACCCAGCCCGACTTCATTGATCCACCCGATGCCATTGAACTGCCGCCGATCCAAGGCCGGGTCGCTTTCGACAACGTGCAGTTTTCCTATCAGCCCGACCGCAAGGTGCTCAACGACATCAACTTCAAGGTCGAGGCGGGTAAGACCATCGCCTTGGTGGGTCACACCGGCAGCGGCAAGACGACGATCATCAACCTCATCGCCAAGTTCTACCTGCCCACCGCCGGTCGGATCACCATCGACGGCCACGACATCACCAGCATCCGCACCGAATCGCTCCACAAGCAGATGGGCATCGTGCTGCAAATCAACTTCCTCTTCACCGGCACGATCATGGACAACATCCGCACCGGCAAACCCGGCGCGACCGATGAAGAGGTTGTCGAAGCCTGCCGCAAGCTCGATGTGCTGGACTTGATCGCGGCCTTGCCCGAAGGCTTCAACACGCAGGTCGGCGAAGGTGGTCGCAGCATGTCGCTGGGGCAGCGACAGATCGTCTGCTTTGCCCGCGCCATGCTGGCCAACCCCAGGATTCTGATTCTCGACGAGGCCACCAGCAGCGTGGACACCATGACCGAGGCCCGCATTCAGAAGGCCTTGAGCGTGCTGTTGAAGGGCCGCACGAGTTTCGTCGTGGCGCACCGTCTTTCGACGATTCAGCAGGCCGACACGATTCTGGTGCTGGATCAGGGCTGGATCGTGGAACGCGGCACGCACCGCCAACTGCTGGCCACCGGCGGCGTGTACGCCTCGATGTACCGCAAGTTCATCCACGCCTCGCGCGCCTGAAAAGAGAGTCTTGAGATGTGAGTCTTGAGTCTTGAGATCAAGACGGAGAATAGCAAGCCCACGGATGCCGTCGCCGCGACGGCTTCCGTGGGATGTGCCACATGACCGCTTTGTCTCCACATCCCACGGAAGAAACCGCTCCGAGCCGCGGTTTCATCCGTGGGCTTGAAAAAGTATTGTTATCCTCAAGACTCAAGACTTAAGACTCAAGACTTAAGACTCAAGACTTACTTCCCCCAGGAGACACCCCATGATCGTCGTCATGCGAGCCGGCGCCAGTGAAGAGCAGATTCAACACGTCATCGCGCTCATCCGCGAGATGGGCTTGAAGGACCATCCCATCCACGGCACGGAATTGACCGTGGTGGCGGTGGTGGGCGATGACCGCAAGAAGGACAAGGATCGCCTCGAACAGGCCCCCGGCGTCGATCGCGTGATGCGCATCCTCGCGCCGTACAAGATGGCGGCCCGCGAAACGCACACCCAACGCACGCAGGTGCGCATCAGCGACGCCTGCGTCATCGGTGGCAAGCATGTGCCCATCATCGCCGGGCCGTGCAGCGTGGAGAACCGCGGGCAGATTCTCGAAGTGGCCCGACAGGTCAAGGCCGCCGGGGCACACGCCCTGCGTGGCGGAGCGTTCAAGCCCCGCACCAGCCCTTACGCCTTCCAAGGCCTGGGTCAGCAAGGCCTCGAACTCCTGGCCGAGGCCCGCGCCGAGACCGGCCTGGCCGTGGTCACCGAAGTGCTCTCGGAAAACGATGTCGAACTTGTCGCCCGCTTCGCCGATTGCCTGCAAATCGGCACCCGCAACAGCCAGAACTTCAAGCTCCTGGACGCCTGCGGCCACCAGCCCAAACCCGTGCTGCTCAAACGCGGCATGAGCATGACCATCGACGAATACCTCCAAGCCGCCGAATACATCCTGGCGGCGGGGAACCCCAACGTCATCCTCTGCGAGCGCGGCATCCGCACCTTCGAAGACCACACCCGCAACACACTGTCGCTCTCGGCCGTGCCCGAGTTGCAATTGCGCTCGCATTTGCCGGTGGTGATCGATCCCTCGCAGGGCACGGGTCACGCCCGCTTGGTGTCGCCCATGAGCCGCGCCGCGGTCGCCGCCGGTGCCGATGGCCTGATTGTCGAAGTGCATCAAGACCCCGAACACGCCATGACCGATGGGGCGCAATCGTTGACCCCCGCAGCCTTGGGTGAGTTGATGCAATCACTGTCGCGCATCGCCGCCGCCGTGGATCGCACGGTCTAGCTTCCGGGGTAGCTTCCGGGGTAACTTCCGGGGTAACTTCTGGGGGTGGTTACACTTTGACGCATGGCCCCCAAGCCTCAAGCGCGAAGCCCCAAGCCTTCCTCCGTGCTCATCATCCGCACCAGTGCCCTGGGCGATGTGTCACGCACCGTGCCTTGTCTCGTCGCCCTGCGAAAAGCGTTGCCCGAAGTCCGCATCGATTGGCTGGTGCAGGACACTTACGCCCCGGCCATCGCGGCCCACCCGGCGCTGTCCAACGTCGTGCCCTTCCCACGCAAGGCCTTGGCCAAGTGGCTCACCAAACCCGCCGTGGCCCGCGCCGCTTGGAAGTGGTGTTCCCAACTCCGTCGCCAACGCTACGACATGGTGTTCGATCTTCAAGGCTTGGCACGCTCCGGCTTCTTCACCTGGGCCACCCGCGCCCCGCGACGCATCGGATTCGCCAACGCTCGCGAAGGCGCTTGGCTGGCGTACAACGAGCGGCACGCCATTGCGCCGGAGGTACTCCACACCGTCGATCGCATGATCGCCCTGGTGGCCGCGGCGGGATACGAGCCTTCCCACGACATGCGCCTCTATCTCGATCAAGATCAACAAGACTGGCTGACGCAATGGTTAACGGAAAGTGAATTAGCTGGCGACGACTATGCAGTGCTGGCACCGACCGCCCAGTGGCTCTGCAAGTGCTGGCCCATCGAACGCTTCGCCGCGCTGGGCCGGCGCATTCTCGAGGCGGGCTTGGTGAAAAAGATCGTCCTCTTGGCGGCTCCGCATGAACGGGCGCAAGTTGAACCGATGATCCAGGCGCTGAGTCCCACCGGACGATTGCTGGTGCCGACGACCAGTGTGGCGACCATGATGGCGTTGTTGAGTCGTGCGGGGCTGGTGGTCTGCAACGACTCCGCCCCGCTGCACATGGCCGTGGGTTTTGATCGCCGCATCGTCAGCATCTTCGGCCCGACAGACCCCGCCTTGGTTGGCCCTTACGACCGAGCTGAAACCGTCTTGCGTCCCGCCGCCGCCGCTGGCGTCGATGGCCGCCGCTACCGCCACCTGCGCGACGATCAGAGCCTTATCGCCCAAGTGACGCTGGAAGAAGTCTGGGCCGCGGTGCAAACCGCTTGTCTGAGCCGAGGTGCGTAAGCACCCGGTCGATTCACCCCTCGCGTGCCATTGCGCACAAGCGACTTCCACCGCGGGCTTACGCCCGTCGGCTCTGAAATACGATCCAAACGCCACCCCGCCGGATTTGACGCAAAGGGGGGCTGCGGCCACAATACGGGGCTGTCACGGCCGCGTGCCAGAGTGGACAAATGGAGCGGATTGCAAATCCGTTGGGCAACCTTCGTGGGTTCGAATCCCACCGCGGCCTGTTGAAAGAAGTCTCTCACCGTTCCCCCGGCTCAAACCCTCGGCAAGGGCGGCCCGTCGCTTCGGCGACTTTTCGGTGACTTCTTTCGTCACCCGCCCCCCTTCGCCCTTGCCGGTTGGATTGGAGCCGCCCATGAGTCAGGACCCCTCCCAGAACGCCAAGGAACCACCGCGCTCGCCTTCGGTCTGCTGTCTGCATCTGCCACCGTACCGCGTGCAGGGGGTGTCGATCGCCGGCGAGGAATCGATGGTGCAGATTCCCGAACTTGATGTCGCCTTTGACATCGGCCGCTGTCCGCGCACGGCCCTGACGGCCAAGTACGTCGCCCTGTCGCACGGGCACATGGATCACGCCGCGGGCTTGGCGTATTACTTTTCCCAACGCAACTTTCAGGGCATGGGCACGGGGACGGTCGTCGTGCATCCGCACTTGGAAAAGCCGATCCACAACCTCATGCGGGCTTGGATCGACATCGAGGCTCAGCGCACGCCGTATGAGGTCGTGGCCTTGGAGCCGGACGCGGAGATTGAGATCAAGAACAATATGTTTTTGCGCGCCTTCGCCACGCAGCACACGGTTCCGTCGCTGGGTTTTGTGGTGCTGGAGCGGCGAACGAAGCTCAAGCCGGAGTTGGCGGGCTTGCCGCAGGAACGTTTGATGCAAATGAAGGAGGCGGGTGAGACGATCACGGTTTTGCGTGAGGTGCCGCTGATTTGTTACACGGGCGACACCATGTGGGGCGAGCACTTTGAGCGGCCGGATGTGCTGGGGGCGAAGATTCTCATCACGGAATGCACGTTCTTGGAGCCGGACCACCGCAGCCGCGCGGGCGTGGGCAAGCACCTGCACTTGGACGACATCGTGAAGCTGCTGGGCGTGAGTCAGGCCGAGGCGGTGGTGCTGACGCATCTGTCGCGGCGGACGCACTTAGGCATCGCCAAGCGGCAGATCGATGAGGCCATGACGCCGGAGCAACGGGCGCGGGTACACCTGCTGATGGACGCCCGGCCAAGCCGGCGCGATCGCGGCACCGCGGCGGCACGGGTGGTGGTTGAGGATTAAAACGGCGGGGCCGTCATCCAAAGCGATCCCACGGAAGCCATCCAAGGCGGATCCGAAAAAGGGGACATCCACAATTTTTATTTCATGGTCATTCAAATCACCGCAGCGCCGAGAAAATTGCGGATGTCCCCTTTTTCTCCGCGAGGGTTACTTCGCATCGGGTTTTTGCGCCAGGACGACATCCTTGGCCACCAAGCGGGTTTTTAGCACCAGCAGGGCGGTTTCCAGTTGTGGGTCCAGACCCTTTTCAAGGATGTCTTGGGCCGTGGCTGGGAGTTTGATTTCCGGCGTTTGCGGCGCGGCGTCGCCGGGGGCACTTCCGGGGGCGGGGGTTGGTGTGGTCACTGGTGGCAGATCGACCTTCGGATCCTCCAACTTCTCGATCACCGTCTCATCACGCAGCACATCCAAATCCTGGCGAAACTCCATCAGGCTGCCGATCTGCTTGGGCGTCATCTTCACCCTGATGTCCGGCTCAATGCCCCATGTCGCGGCATCGGGCTTGCGGTGGATGATTCGCCCGTTGGGCAGACGGTAATACTCGGTCGTCAGCTTCAGCACCGCCCGTCCGCCGTCGAGCTTGTAGAGGTTCTGCACCGAGCCTTTGCCGAAGCTGCGCATGCCCACGATGGTGGCCCGGTCGTAGGCTTGAAGACAGCCCGAGACGATTTCCGAAGCGCTGGCGGAACCTTCGTTGACCAGCACCACCACGGGGAAGGGGGCGTAGGTTTTATGGGCGTGGGCCTTGGCCGGCTCACTGGTGAGTTCGCCGTTGGCACCGACGGTGTCCACGATGGTGCCCGCGGAGATGAAGCGGTCGCAGACTTCGATGGCTGAGGAGAGCAGCCCGCCGGGGTTGTAGCGCAGGTCGAGGATCAGGCCGTTGATCCCGCCGGTCTTCTGCATGGCGTTGACTGCCGCGTCGATGTCATCGGCCGACTGGGGCAGGAATTGCGATAGGCGGATGTACCCGATGCGCAGTTCGGGGTCGATGGCGTAGTTCCACCCCCCGCCGGGCAGGTGTTCCCAGCCCTTGACGCTTTCGTATTTGATCTCCGCGCGTTTGATGGGGAACTTCAAGAGGTCGCGCTCACCGGTGCGTTCGACGCCCAGGGTGACCAGCGTCCCTTCCGGGCCGGTGATGTTTCGCACGGCCTGATCCAGCGACCAGCCCGCCGTCGATTCACCGTTGACCGTGGCGATGATGTCCCCGGCTTTGATCCCCGCCTTCTGCGCCGGGGTGTCTTCCAAGGGACTCACCACCAGCAGCCGACTATCCCGGCGGGAAATCTGAATCCCCACACCGAAGAACTTGCCTTGCGTGTTGCGGGCGAACTCCTCGCGCTCACGAGGCCAAATGATGTTGGAAAAATCGTCCAAGGGCGACATGGCCCCATCGCCAAGCTCATAGACCAGCACCGGGGCCGGCAGTTGCAGGGTCGCGTTGTTCAAGTCCGCGATCTTGTCCAAAGCCCCGGCGGCATCAAGGTAGTTCAAGCTCTCCTGCCGATCCTTCAAATCCTTGGCGATCTCCGCCAGGCCCTTCTCAAAGGCCGCGACCTTTTCCTTGTCGGCCAGGGTGGGGAAGGTCGCTTGCAAGGCCGGGTTGCGGGTGATGGCGGCGATAGAGTCGATGGCACCCAGCGCCAGCGGGCCGTAGCCGGTGTTGGTCACGTGGCGTCGGGCGGCGTGCGCCATCGCTTGCCGCAACAGCGACACATCAATGCCCGCCAAGGTCTGCTCCCAAGTTTCGCTGCCCAGGGCCAGCGGCTCGACATCTTCCTTGCCCATGCGTTTGGCCTGCTGGGCGTAAAGTTTTTTGAGTTCATCAGGGGCATAAAGACGAAGCAGACGGACTTGCCGCTCAGCATCCTTGGCCGCGGCGCGGTAGGTGCTGCGGTCTTCGAAAATGCTTTCCAGATCGCGGTAGAGCGTCAGGGCCTCGAGCCAATCGTTGCGCTCGGCGGCACGGGTGGCGGCGTCGCGCGTGGTTTCTAACAGTGTGGCGACTTCGGGGGTTTTGACCAGTGCCTCGCGATCATCGGTCAGCGTGCCGGCTTCGAGCAGCGAGAGCATGGCCTCATCAAGCGTGCCAGCCTTGGCGCGATCCAAGGCCTTGGCCAACGCGGCGTCGTAAGCGGTCTGGCGCTGGGCCTCGTGGGCGGCGTTGTGCTCTTCGAGCCGCTTGATGTCGGCGGTGAGGGCCTTGACTTTAGGGTCGGCGGTTTCACGCGCTGGCTCGGCTTGGAGCCGGGCCAAGACCTCGTCGAACTGCCCCGTTTCCGCCAAGCGGGAAATGGAAGGCGGGGCTTCGACGGCTGGCTCATCGGCGCGGGTGCTCCCGGCGGCGACGAATCCCAGTGCGAGTGTGACGAGCAAGGCCGCGATGGCGCGGGAGCCACGGTTGAAAAACGAGTGCGAATAATTCATGCGGGTTTCCGGGTGTGAAGGAGCAAGCGCGATGGGGATTCTACGCAACAACCCTTCATTGGGTGCGATATCGGTCATCCGCCTTGGCAAGCTTGGAGGCGGGGTCAGAATCCGCTTTGGCGCAGCAGGTCCATGAACTGGCTGGTGAAGACGAAGTTGTGTTCGGGGAACGCCAGCCCGGCGCGGTTTTGATCGATGTGGCTGAAGAGCAACTCGATTTGCGCCAAGGGCACGGGTGGCAATTCTGGCCGGGCGGGGTCGAGACGTTCGACGATGCCAGTGGTCGAGGCCCCGTTGGGATCGAGGCGTTCGATGTGGGCCGTAAAACGCAATGTAAAACCGGGCGGAGCGCAGGCGGTGAAGGTGGCCTTGCCGATCTTGGCCAGGATGACCTTTTGCGAAAAATCGTTGGCGTGCCCCACGAGGATGCCAGCCGTCTGGGCCATGCCTTCGATGATGAGACTGTTGGGCAGCACCGGCATGGCGGGGCGGGAAGGCGAAAGCGGAGAGCGGAGAGCGGAGAGCGGAAAGCGGAGAGGGGGTGACGTGTTTTTATTAGCCGCAACGTCCCCGTTGCGCGTCTTGAGGGGCAAATCAGACGCACTTCCCTCGGAGGCGGGTATTGCCGGGAAGTGATCGTGCAGGACATCCTCGCCCATCGAGACGTTTTTCACCGCCACGCAGCGATGGCCTTTTTCCAGTTCCAGGATGCGATCAATCCATATCCAGTGCATGGCGACATTGTACGACGCTCCGCATATTGACCCACCGGCACAACGTATCATTTCGGAAACACCCCGGAGTTTCACCATCGCCACTTCCAAAAAACAACCCCCGGTCAAAGCCCCGGTCAAAGCCTCCGCCAAACCCCCGATCCCGCGCTCGCTGGGGGCCAAACGGGAACTGGCCCAGTGGTACTACGACCTGTTTGTCAGCCTCTACCCCGACGCGGCCTGCGCCTTGAAGCACCGCAACCCCTTTGAGTTGTTGGTTTCGACCATCCTCTCGGCCCAGTGCACCGATGTCCGGGTCAACATGGTCACCCCAGCCTTGTTCAAACGCTGGCCCGGCCCGCAAGACTTCGCCAAGGCTGATGTCCGCGAGGTGGAGGCGGCTGTGCGCTCCACGGGGTTCTTCCGCAACAAGGCCAAGAACATCATCGCCGCCAGCGCCATGATCGTCGAGAAGCATGGCGGAAACGTGCCGCAAACGATGGAGCAACTCACCGCCTTGCCGGGGGTGGCCCGCAAGACCGCCAACGTGGTATTGGGCAACGCCTTTGGCATCAACGTGGGCATGGTCGTCGATACCCACATCGCCCGCCTGTCGGGGCGACTGGGGTTGAGCAAGGCCAGCGACCCGGTGAAGATCGAGCGCGACCTCGTGCAACTGCTGACGCCGGGGCAATGGACGTTCTGGTCGCACCTCTTGATTTCGCATGGTCGGGCGGTTTGCGTGGCGCGCAAGCCGCGCTGTGCGAAGTGCCCTGCGGCCAGCCGCTGCCCGCGGGTAGGCGTGATGGGGAAGTCTTGAGTCTTCGAGGGGTGAGTCTTCGAGGAAGATGAAATATAAAGTTCAAGCCCACAGATGAAATCGCCGCTTTGGGCGGTTTCTTCTGTGGGATGGGAATGGGGGTCGTATGGGGGGATGCGCTAAACCGCAAGCGTGGATTTGGGCCTGATTTACAAAAAAAGTGACTTTTTTGGGTTAAAACCCTTGCATCGGGTGGCCGCATCGGGTAAACTTGTCTGTCTCGACTTGATTCTTTCCAATCTTTTTACGGAGTGAGGCCACGATGACCAAGTTCAACACCACCCTTTTGACCGCCACCCTCGGCGCGGCCCTGACCGTGGCGATGACCCCGGCCATTCAAGCGGCGACCATCACGCAGGATGAAAGCCAAGGTGGTGCCGAACCATTGGGATGGAATAAAACTTCCATCTGGAGTCCCAACGGCGCGCCGACCGCTGGCAATGATTATGTCAACCCCGTGAGTTTCGTCGTGCGAACGCCGGAAGCGAACAACTCCATTTTTGCCGGTGATTCCCTGACGATCAAAGGTACCTTGGCGCTCAAATCCGGCAATGACAATTCGTACACCAAGACCGTCAATGACCTGCGGCTTGACGGCGCGACGATCAGCAACTTCACATCGGGTGCCGGTAGAACACAGACCTTGAACGGGAACATCACCGTTCTCTCGGATTCAATCGTTAACACCGGCAATGCCAGCCAAGATCGCCACTTCATTTTTGGGGCAAAGATCAGTGGCTCCGCAATACTCACTTTAGACTCGTACAATTCCAACTCCCGCACAGCGATCACCAATGCCAGCAATGATTTCACCGGCACATGGTCGGTCGCCGCGGGCGTTGCTCGCTTCACCGACGCGGGAACCGTCGGGGCGGGTGATGTGCTGGTCACCGGCGGCAACTTGGAAATCCAGCATAATTGGACTTCCCCCACCGCTTCGCTTGATGTGCAAGGCGGCAAGATTGCCCTGTCCACCTACAACTGGACCATCGCCGGCCTGACCATCGGCACCAACGTCCTTACCGCCAACACCTACTCCGTGGCGCAACTCAACAGCTACGGCACCCCCGGAGTCACCTTCACCGGCAGTGGCACCATCACCGTCAACGCCATCCCCGAGCCGATGAGCTTGGCGCTGCTGGCGACCGGCGGGCTGCTGATGCTGCCCGGTCGGCGTCGCTAAAGAGACGTTGCGGGGCCTCAACGACCAACGCTTCTTTCGGACTTTTAGCCGCAACGTCCCCGTTGCGCGTCAGGGCGTCTTCCCTAATTGTTCTCAGACGCGCAACGGGGATGTTGCGGCTGATACAGAGCTGATACAGAACTGTGAATGGGGGCGCGTGGAGGGAGGCGCTAAATCGCAAGCGTTTTGCGAGGTTATTGCCGCGCCAGCGCCGTCAGCCGCGCCGCCAGGGCGGGGGTGAGTTCCACCTTTCGCCGTGCCATCATGGCGCGGGCGGTGGCTAGGAACTTTTCCATTTTCGCGGGTTGACCTTGGGGCGTGTCATCGGTGTAAAACGCCAGGGGGCGGGTGGATTTGGGGGCGAAGGTGGACAGGGCGATCATGGAGCCGGTGGCGATGCACGAGCCGGTGAGGAGTCGGGAGCCGATGGCGGTGCGGGTCAGGTCGCCGATGACCGGGCCGCAGAAGACCCGGCCGGTGTCTTGGGCTTCGCCCTCGTGGCGCAGGGTCATGCGGACCTGGCCGTAGGTGTTTTTGAGGTTGCTGACGGTGGTGCCGGCCCCGAGGTTGACGAACTGGCCCACGAGGCTGTGGCCCAGGTAGCCGAAGTGGGCCTTGTTGGAATAACCGTGGATGATGGAGAAGCTGATTTCGCCGGCGACCTTGCACTGCGGGCCGATGACGGTGTGCGGGCGGAGGTAGCTGTGGGCGGCGAGTTGGGTGTGCTCGCCGATGAAGCAGGGGCCTTCGATGACGCTGCCGGCGGCGATGGTGGTGTGGGGGTCGATGACGATGTCGCCGGCTTCGAGGTTGAAGACCACGCCGGGTTGCACCTTGACCGTGGGGGCCAGTCGCAGGGCGTGCGTCCCAAAAAACTGACAGCCGGGGATGGTGAAGGTGGTTCTGATCCGTGGCAAGGGCGAGAGCGAAAGATCGTGGGGCAGGGTGGTTTCGAGTTGATCGAGAATGTGCCAGGGCCGGGCGATGAGGCCCGCGGCGGGGACGGTTTGCGTGTGAACCCCGGCGGGCATTGCGCCGGTGTCCAGCAGTTTACGGGCCTCGGTGGCCGTAAGTCTCGCCGCCAGCGTGCCACGCTCGCAGACCAGCGCTTGGCCGGGTTGGAGCTTCCGCACCGCATCGGCTTCAAGGATGCCCAGCCAGCGACCGTTGACCAGCAGGCAATCGTCGGCGTTGGCCGTTTCGTCGTCGTTGATTGGCACGTCATGCCGCGCCGCCAGCAGTTCCCGCAGCGTCGCATCGCGCAACCACAAGGCCTCGGCCTTGCGTCCCAAGGTCGCCTCGATGCGCTCCAACGTCGTCACCGCCCCCGTGCGCAACTCGAACGAAGCCCGCAAATCCGTCAGCGGCCCGAAGTTCCCCCCGCCCCCGGAATTATCCCCGGAAGCATTCCCGCCATCATCCCAAACAATCAAGCGTGGCTGCGTCATGCCCATAAGCGTACCAAGGCCGGATGGTCTTGTCGGAGCCGTGGTGCGTAAGCACCCGGACGATCCACCCCATGCGTCGATGGCGGGCGCTGTTCACCTTCCACCGGGGGCCACCGGGGGCCACCGGGGGCTTACGCCCCTCGGCTCTGACGCTTCGGCGCTTGGGGGGCGATAATTGTTGCGATTTCGTCTAAGATAGGTTGCCGGTTTGTGTGTCAAATCGGCCAAGGAACACCGCGCCAAGGCGCTGCACAAAGCCAACCATGAAGGTACGTCGCCCCGCATCCTCCCGCCGTCGAGCCGTCAAAGGCAAGGCTGTGACGTGGATGAAGCACTGCTCGCACCTTTAACCCCCGGCCCCCGGAAGTCCCGGCCCCCGGAAGCCCCCCGTCCCAAAGCCCCGCGGCGTGAGGACGGGATCGGCCGCCACGCTTGACGCGGCCAATAGAAGAGAGGAACCCCCATCCATGTCACAAGCCCTCCTGCCCACCATTCAATCCCCGGCCGACCTGAAAAAACTCGCCATCGACCAGTTGCCCCAACTGGCCGAGGAAATGCGGCAGACCATCTGCACCGCGGTCTCCAAAACCGGCGGACACCTAGCGCCGAACCTCGGCGTCGTCGAACTCACCATCGCCCTGCACTACGTTTTCGACTTCGCCTCCGACCGCCTGCTCTTTGACGTGGGCCACCAGTGCTACCCGCACAAGATGCTCACCGGTCGCCTGCCCTTGATGGCGAATCTGCGCCAACGCGACGGAATGAGCGGCTTCCCTGAACCGCGTGAATCGCCCTACGACCTCTTTTCCGTGGGCCACGCCGGCACCGCGATTTCCACGGCTGTGGGCTTGGCGCGGGGCGATCAACTCAACGGTGAAACGCATCGCAAGGCGGTGACGCTCATCGGTGACGCTTCGATTGTCAACGGCATCTCCATGGAAGGCTTAAACAACGCCGGCACACTCAAGCGGCAATTCCTGGTGGTGCTCAACGACAACGGCATGAGCATCGGCCACCCGCAAGGGGCCATGGCGCAATACTTCGACCGCATCCGCCTCAGCCCGACGATGGAGCACTGGAAAAAACGCGCCCACGACATGCTTAGCCGCGTGCCCTACGGCAAGGAGATCGAAAGCCTCTCCTTCCGCGCCGGCGATGCGGTGCGCCACGCCATCCACCCCGGCCACATGTTCGAGCAGTTCGGCCTGCTGTGCGTCGGCCCCATCGACGGCCACGACCTGCCCACCTTGATCGACATGCTCAATCAAGTCAAAGACTTGGACTACCCCGTGCTGCTCCACGCCAAGACCATCAAGGGCAAGGGCTTTGATTTCGCCACGGGTGACCCGACCAAGTTCCACAGCCCCAGCGCTTTTGTCGTCGAAGGCTGTCGGGTGGAGATGAAGAAGTCTGGCCGTGCGTTCACCACCGCTTACGCCGATGCCATGATCGAGCTGATGAAGAAGGACGAAAAGATCGTGGCGGTGACGGCGGCGATGCCCGACGGCACGGGGTTAAACAAGATCGCCCCGCTGTTCCCCTCGCGGACGCTGGACACCGGCATCTGCGAAAGCCACGCCATGGACATGTGCGCCGGCATGGCCAAGAGCGGTTTGAAGCCGTTTTTCGCCGTCTATTCCACCTTTGCCCAACGGGCGATGGATCAGGTCTTTCAGGAAATCTCGCTGCAAGGTTTGGCGGTGCGGATTTGCCTGGATCGGGCCGGGTTCGTTGGCGAGGACGGCGCGGTGCATCACGGCTTCATGGATGTGAGCATGTTCGCCCCGCTGCCCGGCGTGGTGCTGCTGGCGGCCAGTGATGAGCCGAACTTAAAGGCGGCGCTGGAGTTCATGCGCACGCATGATGACGGCGCGACGGTGGTGCGTTACCCCCGCGCCAATGTGCCGGAGAAACCGCTGGAAAAGGAAGTGGCCCCGTTCGTCTTGGGCAAGGCGCGGCGAATCATCGCGGCCAAGGGTGACAAGCCCGACCTGGCGATCCTGGCCTACGGCGTCGAGGTGTATGAGGCCCACGCGGCCATCACCGGCGAGCTGGCGGCCCAGGGCTACGACATCGCACTCTACGACGCCCGCTTCGCCAAGCCCGTCGATATCCAACTGGTGCAATCGCTCATCGAAAGCGGCGTGAAAATCCTCACCGTCGAAGACCACGCCCTGCGCGGCGGGTTCGGCGCTTGCGTGCTCGAAGCCTGCAACGACCGTGGCCTGCCCACCAGCCTCATCCACCGACTGGCCATGCCCGAACGCTACATCATGCAGGATGGCCGCAAGCAGCAGTTGGCCGAGACGGGCTTGGACGCCGCAGGCATCGCCCGCAAGGCGAGGCAAATCCTCGACACCGCCACCACAACGAGCGGCAAGCCCCGCCCCGAAATCCGCGTCACCGTGGGCAACCGCGAAAAAGCGGGCAAGAACATCTGACTCATAGCTGCGACGTCCCCGTCGCAGTACCAGGCGCAGGAAAATCCGCAACGCCACGACAAACACCCAAGACGCGCGGCGGGGACGCCGCGGCTAAAAGCCAGAAGAATCAAACGCCCCGCGATATGAAATAGAGACCCTCAACTTCATAAGATTCTCACTGTATTCTCTTCCCCGCATCCTTCGTGCCTTCGTGTCTTCGTGTTCATTCCCATGGCACAGCGGCGCTTCCATTACGAGCAGGCTTTTGAGGCCTATCTGCGTGAAAAGGCCATTCCCTACGTCGCCGTCGATGAAGCCAAACGCGCCCTGGCGACGCCCAGCGTCACCCGCGCTCCCGAAGCTTTGAAGAGTTTTGACTTCGTGGTTTACAGTCAGAACGGGCCGAACCTGTTGATGGATGTCAAGGGCCGCAAGCATTCGGGGCGGAGTTCCAAATCACTGGACAACTGGGTGACGCGGGGCGATGTCGAGAGCCTGCAAAAGTGGGAGAAAATCTTCGGCAACGGTTTTGCCGGAGCCTTTGCGTTTCTCTACTGGTGCGAAGCCCAGCCGCCCGATGCCTTGTTCCACGAGGTGTTCACCAGTGGTGATCGCTGGTACGCCCTCTTGGCGATTCGGCTCTCGGATTACCAAGTCCATTTGAAGACCCGCAGCGCCAAGTGGGAGACGGTCAACATCCCCGCCGCCGACTTCGCCAGACTGTCGCGGCCGCTCAAGGATTTGTTGTGAGTTGACCGCGCGTGACGTCGGCGAGGTTTCGTTGCCAGAGTCGTCGCAGGTTGGGTCGGCTCATGGGTCGCCCAGCCCGCAGCGAACGCACATATTCCCGCCAAGTCACATGCAGACATCGCCGCCAAACGCTCGGCATGGCCACGCCAGCCGGCGGAGTGACGGGCAGGCCCATCATCATTCGGGGATCTGAATACGGGGACATGCCACCATTTCCTTATGCCGCCCTGACAACAGCGCGTCAGTGCAAACAGAGCCGCGCACGCAGTAAGCGGATTCCGGCGACTTTGCCACGTGGTTGAGGTCTGCTTTACTTCGTCCGCTTACTTCGTGCGCGGCTCTGGCGCAGACGACGCATCTTTCCTTTCCGGGTACAGCCGCGTGATGCCCGCCGCAAGCTCGCGCACCCGCGCCGCCAATTCCGCCGGCTCCACCACCGTGCAGTGCGGCCCCATCGACAGCACCCACCACACAATCTCATCCAACCCGTCCACCTTGCAGCGAAACGTAATCGAGCCATCATCCTGCCAGTCGATCTGCTGCGTCTCGTGCCAATGGGTGTCGGAAATCGTCTCGGCGAACTCCTTGTCGAAGCGGAGTTGGACCTCGTAAGTCTTGTCGCCGCGGATCATCCGCCAGGCGTTGCCCAGATGCTTGTTGAGGCTAAACGACTTGGGGATGGCGTAGGTTTGCCCGGTGACGGTCATGGCCGTGAAGCGGTTGAGTTTGAGGCAGCGCACAGCCCCGCGACCGCCGTGATGCCCCACGACGTACCACGCCCGCTGGTTGAAAAAGAGCGTGTAGGGCTTGAAGACAAACGCCCCGCCGTTGCCGTTGGAACCCAGGGCCTCGTACTCGCAACGCAGCGCCACGCCTTGGGCGATGGCTTGCCGGACTTTGGTGTACACATCGTCAATGCCAAACGGGCTGGTGGTGGCGGCGAGCTTGATGGCCAGGTGCGTTTCCAGGCCTTCGAGTTGACGGCGCATCTTGTCGGGCAGTTGGCTGCGAATCTTGGCCACGGCCCGGGTCGCGGCGCGGGTGAAGGGAATCTGCTGCCCTCCGCCGATGTGTTCCCCCAAGGCGATGATGGCCAGGGCTTCATCGAGGGTCAGTTCGACGGGCTTCATGAAGAAGTCGCGGCGAATGCGGTAGGACTTGGCTTCGGGATCGTAAAAGTAGGGGATGCCAGCCCCTTCGAGCATCTCCATGTCGCGGTAGATGGTGCGTTGGGTGACGCCGCACTCTGCCGCGAGGGTCTTGGCGTTCCAGCCCGATTGGCCTTGGATGAGTGAGATGATTTTGAGGATGCGATGCAGCCGGGCGTAATCCGGTGCATCGTTGGCGACCGGTGAAGTTGCCGGTGTTTTTGACTCCGGCGCGATGGACGATGGCTTCATGGTTACAAACCCCGTTTTGTGTCTTTATCGGCTTGCGTAGGCAGGACCACGCAAATAAGCTCGACGGCCCGCCTTGTCATGGCCGACGGGCGTAAGACCACGGACGAAGGCGCAATAACGCTGGCACAAACGGGGACGTTGGACCGCAGGCATACGCCTTGCGGCTTGGGCTAAGCGCCTACCGCCGCACGCCAGGGCAAGATCCGTGAATCCAACGTCCATGAGGCGAGGGGCGATGTCCGCGACGCCCTGCTGGAGGCCGACGTTTATTACGAGGTCGTGACGACTTTCATCAGCGAAAAGTCTTGGCCAACGCTATTCCGCGGGTTTGGTCTGGGGTTCTTTGGCTTTGGCTTCATTGGCCGGGGGCTGGCCAAGGGTGCGCAATTCGCGGTCGGTCAGGAGCAGGATTAGGCCGTTGTCTTGGGCGCCCTTGACCGAACGCTGCCGCGATGCTGGCTTGGAGCCGTACTCGATGAGCAGCACCGGCTTGCCCGCGGCTTGCAATTGCTTCAAGAAGCCCAAGCGATACTTGATGTCCTGCCCGCTTTGACGCTTGTCGCCATCGGTGAACAAGTCCTCGACGCCAATGGCGTCAATCAGCGCCACAAAAGGTTTGTTTTCCAGCAGGGGCGAACCGTTCTGCGGGATGACCATGAACGCGGGGTTGACCTTGCGGCCGGTCTCGGCGATGCGGCCAACCCAGGCGATCATCTCCTGACGGTAGGTCTTGCCCGTCAGCGAATTGACGCGGTTGTCGATCCAGTCCTTGCTCTTTTCGTCGTATTCGTAGTACTCAAAGGCATCGACGATATCGAGATAGATGCCGTCGAAGCCGGCCTTGGCAATGGTTTCGACGTCCTTGAGCATGATCGCCTGCCAGGCGGGGTCCCAGTAGTGGACCTTGTAGTTGCCTTTCCAGTCGGGGTTTTCCATCCCCAACCAGGCCGGTGCGCCTTGATCGGGCTTGCCATTGTGGTCGGCGTCCCACTCTTTTTTCCAGTAGCTGCGATAGTCCTCGGCCTCGCCGATGGAGAGGTAGGCCAGCACTTGGCGACCCGCTTTGCCGGCGCGGATGGTTTTGATTTCGTCGCTGGTCCAACGGCCATCGGCAGCGCCGTCGAAGGAGGCGTCAAGCACCATCCAGTCCCGCCCGCAACCCGCCAGCGTGGCGACCACCTTCTCCCGTGACTTCGCCAAACCGTCGGCTTGGAGGACATAGGCGAAACTAGCCGGGGGCGGGGCCGGGGAAACTTGCAGGGGAACTTCCGGGGTGGTGGTGGGCGTTTGCGGCACGGGCGAGGAATCCGCCGCCAAGGCCATTGACGAAACCAGCAACGCGGTCATAGCAAAGATCAAGCGCATGGGAACCTCGTTATCAATAAATCCAATCACAAAAAAACCGGAAGAGCCATAAAAACACCCGGCCGACACTTGCGTGCCGGCCGGGTGGTGAGTTGTCGATGCCGAACCGGGTTCGGATCAGTAGGCCATGTTGGCGTTGGCACCGGTGTTGTTGGTGCCGCTGTCGGTGACCGTATCGCTGAAGATCAGCTCTTTGGCGTTGCTCGTGTTGCCGTACTTGCTGGCCTCGAGGATGGCGGTGGTGGCGAAGTCAACGTGGTTGTCGTTGAAGCCCACGCTGCCACGCCAGTTCTTGGCACCGGCGACCGCGGTGGCGTCATCGGTTGACGTCACGTGGATGCTGGTGGTGGTGGGCAGCGAAGCGCCGGTGCTGGTGTTGGGCTGATCCTTGCCGCGATCGCTGACAACCATGCCTTGGCTGTTGGAGGTCGCACGCCACTCAGCCCGGCGGCCGGAGTCGCTGGTGGTGTTGGTGACCGCCAAGAAAGCGAAAGAGTAGTTGTCGGGAATGATGGTGTAAGCAGGGCTTTGGCCGGGGGCCTTGGCGATGGTGCCGACGGTTTCCGAGGGGCTCACGGCGTATTCAGGCGTGAAGTAATTGCCGTTGAGCAGGCGGGCGACGATGCCAGCCGTGGGGGTGGCATCCGCCATGACCGCAGCGCCGTAAGCGCTAGTCGTGGCGGTGATGGCCGCTTCATTGGTGCCCGCGGAGCTGAGGCCGGGGTAGTACTCGTTGTTGCCTTGGGCATACAGGATGCAGCCTTGGATGATGCCGC
>JBBRGB010000011.1:0-31635 GCA_038241095.1 Phycisphaerales bacterium | reverse complement strand
GAGCACGGGGTCGTTCTGGTTGACGACGCTGACGGTGGAGGCCTTGGGTGATGAGTTGGCACGGATTGGGCCGCGGGAACTGCTTTACGTCGAGACCGCCAACCGTCAGCCGCCGCCACGGGTGGCGCAACTTCTTCAAGTCGCGGGTGGCGGGTTTTCCGTCACGCCCCGGCCCGCGTGGCAGTTTCGCCCGCAAGAGGCGCTGGAAACGCTGCGCCGGCAATTCGGCGTCAAATCACTGGCGGGCTTCGGCCTGGCCGATGATGACCCGGCCTTGGGCGTCGCTGCGGCCATTGTCAGTTACTTGGTCGAAACCCAATGTGCTGGTGAAGACCGTGAAAAACTCACCACCACCAGCAGCGGCCACAGCGCCACCGCGCCGGCCGCGTCCAGCCAAACCACATCGCTTTCCCACCTTCAACCCCCGCGCCGCTTCCAACGCGAGGATCACCTGGTCATTGACCAGACCTCCCTGCGCTCGCTGGAAATCGAGCGCACCATTCGTGGCAACGCCAGCGATGGCTCGCTGTTGGGCGTGATGCTTGCGGGCGGGGATTGCCGCACCTCGATGGGCAAGCGCCTGCTGCGAAACTGGCTCTGTTATCCGTTGAACAACCTGCCGGCCATCCGCGCCCGGCAGCGTGTCGTGGGGGCGTTGATTGAAGACACGCGACTGCTTGACGACCTGCGTGAGTTGCTTGATGAGGTGCAGGACGTGGAGCGGATCGCGGCGCGGGTGAGTGTCGGCCGGGCGCTGCCGCGGGATGTGACGGCCTTGGGGCGAAGCTGCGATCAGGCGCAAAAGCTCGCGGCCTTGCTCGACCAACGACCCGCGATGGCGGAGCACCACGCGGCAATCGCGGAGGTGGCCCAACCGCTGGCCCAACTGGGCAAGACCTTGCTGGCGGCCTGCGTCGATGAGCCGCCCTCCCACCTGCGTGAGGGCGGGCTTTTCCGTGACGGTTTCGACGCCCAGCTCGACGAATACCGCGGCCTGCAACGCGATAGCCAAACCTGGCTTTCCCAATACCAACAGGAACTCATCGCCAACACTGGCATCGCCAACTTGAAGGTCGGCTTCAACAGAGTTTTCGGCTACTACATCGAGTTGACGGCCACCCAGCGCGACAAGGCCCCGGATGACTGGACGCGCAAGCAGACGTTGAAGAATGCCGAGCGTTTCATCACGCAAGCGTTGAAGGAATACGAGGTCAAGGTGCTCTCGGCGGGGGAGCGCGCCAAGGCGCGGGAGCAGGAGCTTTTCGTCGAGCTTTGCGGGCTGGTGTGCGGACAGTTGCCGGCTTTGCGGACCTTGGCGGGGATCGCCGCGACGATGGATGTGTTGTGCTGTTTTGCCCGCCGTGCGGTGCGTTGCCGGTATGTGAAACCGGAGGTGGTCCAGGAGCCGGTGCTGCGGATCGAAGCGGGCCGGCACCCGGTGCTGGATGTGATTCTGGGTGACCAGTTCGTGCCCAACGATGTGGAACTCGGCGCGGCGACGGTTGACGAGTCGGCCAAGGATGATACGGGGGGGGCATCGGTTTCCCCCGCGACGCTGGCGCTGATCACCGGTCCCAACATGGCGGGCAAGAGCACCTTCATTCGTCAAGCGGCGTTGATCACGCTCTTGGCGCACACCGGCAGTTACGTCCCGGCGACGGCGGCGACCATCGGCCTCTGCGACCGCATCTTCACCCGCATCGGTGCCAGTGACGAACTCCACGCTGGCGCCAGCACCTTCATGGTCGAGATGACCGAAACCGCCAACATCTGCCACCACGCCACCGAGCGCAGCCTGGTCATCCTCGATGAGATTGGCCGGGGCACCAGCACGCTCGACGGCCTGTCACTGGCATGGGCCATCGCCGAGCATCTTGCGCTGCGGCGGGCACGCACGCTCTTCGCCACCCACTATCACGAAGTGACGCAACTGGCGCAGACCCACGACAACATCGCCAACCTGCACGTCACCGTGCGCGAGTGGGCGGATCAGATCGTGTTTCTGCATCGCGTGCTGCCCGGCTCGACGGATCGCAGCTACGGCATCCACGTGGCCCGCATCGCCGGCCTGCCGGGGGAGGTGGTGAGTCGCGCCAATCAACTGCTGGGTCAGCTTTCGGTCAACCACGAGATTTCCACCACCGGCCAGCGTGTGGCCCAAGCCGCCGCCAAAGTCGAGGCCAACGAACAAATGTCGCTTTTTACGCGGTTCTTGGAGCACCCGGCCTTGGATCGCATCCGGGAAACCGACTTGGACGCCTTAAGCCCAATGGCGGCGTTCGATCTGCTGCGGCAGGTCAAGCGTGACATGCAATAGCAGTCTTTATAGAGCCAAGACACGCCTACCACGGGGATCCAAAAAAGGGGACATCCACAATTTTCTTGGCGATTAGGTACTTCGAACGACAACGAAATAAAAATTGTGGATGTCCCCCGGATGTCCCCTTTTTCTCCGCCGGTTGGCACGTCGCCGACCAGCGCACTAAACTGTTTCTTTCACAACCACCCCCCAACCCTTACTCGGAGTTTTCATCATGGCCAAGTCCGTCATCGGCGCCCAGCTTTACACCGTCCGCGAGCATTGCAAGACTGCCGAGGACTTGGCCAAGACGCTGGCCCGTCTGCGCAAGATCGGTTACGAAGCGGTGCAGGTTTCGGCCGTGGGACCCATTCCCGCCGGGGAGATCAAAAAGATGCTCGATGGCGAGGGCATGGTCTGTGCCGTGACCCACAAGAGCATCGATCAGATGAAGGCCACCGAGGAAGTGCTTGAATACCACCAGACCCTGGGCTGCAAGTACACGGCCATCGGCGGCTACGGCTGGGACAACCCCAACCTGGCGCAGTGGAAGGCCTTCGCCAAGGAATACAGCGACATCGCCCGCAACCTCGCGGCCAAAGGCCTGCACGTCGGCTATCACAACCACAGCCACGAACTGACCCGCATCAGCGACGCCCCGACGGTCTCTCCCCTGCAACTGCTCATTGACGAATGCGACAAGGCGGTCTGGTTCGAGATCGACACCTACTGGATCGCCCATGCCGGTGCTGAGCCGCCGGCCTGGCTGGACAAGGTCGCCGGGCGGATGCCCTGCGTCCACCTGAAGGACATGTCCATCACCGCCAAGCGTGAACAGAAGATGTGCGAAGTCGGGGCGGGAAATCTCAACTGGCCGCGGGTGTTGGACGCCTGCAAGCGCGCCGGGGTGGAGTGGTACCTGGTCGAGCGCGACAACGGCGATCTCGACCCCTTTGAGAGCTTGAAGATCAGCTTCGACAACCTCCGCGCCATGGGCCTGCATTAAGCACGGTTGCTGGCGTCCTTGATTCTGGTGACAGTACGCGGGGTGCCACACAGCATCCCGACAGGGTGCTGTGTGTGAATTGCCTTCGTCATACAATCGCATGGTGGTTCGAGCTGTATCGATTGTTGACACATTCGATGACAATCAGCGGCTCAGACCACGTGGCGTTTCATTCAGACACACAGCACCCGAAGCGGGATGCTGTGTGGCACCCGACCCACTGGTTTTCCACATCGCAATTCCGGGGCGATCACTGGTATCGCCGCACGATCAAGGTGTCGTTCTGCCCGCCGAAGCCGAAGCTGTTGGAGAGGCAGACATCGACCTTGGCCTCCCGCGCCGCGTTGGCGACGTAGTCCAGATCGCAGGCCGGGTCGGCTTCGTGCAGGCTCATCGTCGGGGGAAGTTTGCCGTCGCGGATCGCCAGCACGCAGGTGATGAGTTCCACCGCCCCGGCCGCGGCGATGAGGTGGCCCAACATACTCTTGACGCTGCTCATGGGCACCTTGAGGGCGTGGTCGCCAAAAACATTTTTGACCGCCCGCGTTTCGGTCACGTCGTTTTCCTTGGTGCTCGTGCCGTGGGCTGAGATGTAGTCGATGTCGGTGACTTGCAAGCCCGCCCCGGCCAAGGCCTGTCGCATGGAGGCCACCGCGCCGTGGCCATCGTCGGGGATGTCGGTGATGCGGTAGGCGTCGGCCGAGGAACCGAAGCCCACGATTTCCGCCAAGATCGTCGCCCCGCGCTTTTGAGCGTGCTCCAAGGTTTCCAGCACCAGCATTCCCGCCCCTTCGCCCAGCACGAAACCATCGCGGTCACGGTCAAAGGGGCGCGAAGCGGTGGCGATGTCATCGTTGCGCGTGGACAGGGCCGTGAGACGGTTGAAACCCGTGACACCCAGCGGGTGGATCATGGTATGGGCACCGCCGGCGATCATCACGTCGGCATCGCCACGGCGAAGAATCAGCGTGGCCTCGCCAATGGCTTGCGTCGAAGCGGCGCAGGCCGTCAGGCAGTTGTAGCAAGGCCCCTGCGCGCCGAACTCCATCGCCAAGTGCGAAAGCGGCATGTTGGGTTCCTGCTCGATTTCCCGCAGGGGTGTCATGCGTTGCCAGGCGGCCTTGGCCCATGCCGCCCCGTCGATGCCGCGTGTCTCGGCGTTCCAGCCAGCGAGGTTGACGGCCACATAATTGTCAAAGTCCAACGAGCCTTCGCCCGAACCCAGGTAAATCCCCAGTCGCTCCGTGTCCAGATCGGCAAAGCGATCCAACCCCGCCGACTTCCAGGCTTGCGTCGCGGCCCCCAAGGCAAAGCCGGTGTTCAAGCCGATGCCCTTGTGCAGCGCCGCGTCCCGCACCAAGGGCCGCCAGTCGTAATCGGTGACTTGGGCGGCGAAAGTGGTGGGAAAGGTCGAGGCGTCAAAGCGGGCGATGGGCTTGACGCCCACCTCGCCACGCATGATGCGGCCCCAGACGGTTTGGATGTCGTGGCCCAAGGGTGTGACCCAGCCGATGCCAGTGATGACGATGCGTTTGTTGCTCACGGTTTTACATCCATTCCTGACGGTGGCGTTTGATGGGGACATCTTAACGCGACGGGTTGGAAACGGGGCGGAGACTGACGGTCGTTTGACAGTTTGGGGCGGGGGTGTTCAAGTGTCGCACCCGCCGATCCCTACACTTGGGGGGCCGCGAATGCCGATGGGGGATGACAGCCGCCCGTCGTCGGCGCGGCTGCGACCGAGGCTGATTCAAGACATCAAGCAATCGAGATCGACTACCGCAATGGCCAAGAAAAGCAGTAAAACTTCCGCCGGCAAGAAGCCAACCACCCGCAAAGCGCCGGGGTCGCCCTCCCGTTCAAAGGGGGGCCGTTCAAGCTTCCCGGCCCCGGTGGTCAATGCCGCCGGCAAGCATCTGGTCATCGTCGAAAGTCCGACCAAGGCCAAGACCATCAACAAGTACCTGGGCCGAGACTTCGTGGTGCTGGCCAGCGTGGGCCATGTGCGGGACCTGCCCAAAAGCGCTCCCAAAGGTTCCAAGCGAGCGGATCATCCCGTGCCCGGCGTCGATCTGGAGCACGACTTTCAGCCCACCTATGAGGTGATGCCGGAAAAGAAAAAGACGGTGGCGCAGTTGAAGAAGGTCGCCAAAGGGGCTGCGGACGTCTGGTTCGCCACCGACTTGGATCGTGAGGGTGAGGCCATCGCTTGGCACCTGGCGCAGACGTTGGAAATCGAGCCGGGCGACGCCAAGCGGGTGGTGTTCAACGCGATAACCAAAAGCGAAATCACCCAGGCCTTTGACCATCCCCGGCCCATTGATGTAAACCGGGTCAACGCCCAACAGGCGCGGCGGATTCTCGACCGCATCGTCGGTTACCAAGTCTCGCCCCTGCTGTGGAAAAAGGTGGCCGGCGGCCTGAGTGCCGGGCGGGTGCAGAGCGTCGCCACACGGCTGGTGGTGGACCGTGAGCGGGAAATTGAAGCCTTCATGCCCGAGGAATACTGGAAGATCGCCGGTTATTTCACCGTGGCGTTGAAGAAGGCTGACGATCTGTCGCGGGAGTGGCGGGAGTTTCTCGGCCATCTCACCCCCGGAAACGCATCGCCCGATGACGAGGAAACGCCCGGGAGCAAATCCCTGCGCGACAAACTGGCCTGGCTGGGGAAACATGAATCGCTGCGGGCGGAGTTGACGGAACTCGCCGGCAAGCCTTTTGACGCCAAAGATCGGGACGCGGCCCTCAAGGCGGCCGAGGTGTTGGGTTTTGTCTTAGAAGACCGCCTCGAACGTCAAGACCCCAAGGCCAAAGGCCCCGCCCGCGAGCTGCTGACCTATCGCGGCCACCTGCAAAACACTCCCGTTTTTCACGTCAGCTCCATCCAGACCAAGCGCACCACCACCCGCCCTTACGCGCCGTTCATCACCAGCACGCTGCAACAGCAGGCGTCCAACCAGCTTGGCTTCGCATTGCAGCGCACCATGCGCATCGCGCAGCAGCTTTACGAAGGCGTCGATGTGGGCGGCGACCAGGGCCAGACCGGTTTGATCACCTACATGCGTACCGATTCGACGCACCTGTCGGGTGAGGCGTTGGGCATGGTGCGGGATTACATCGGACGCGAGTTCGCCCCCGAGTATCTGCCCGAAAAACCCAACTTCTGGGCCAGCAAGGCCAACGCCCAGGAAGCCCACGAAGCGATTCGGCCCACCGATGTTCGGCTAACCCCCAGCCGGGTGCGGCACGCTTTGAGCGATGAACAGTTCAAGCTCTACGACCTCATTTGGAAGCGTTTTGTCGCCTGCCAGATGCCCCCGGCACAGTGGGATTCAACCACGGTGTTGATCGACGCACGGGACAGGAATGCCCCAAGCGCCGACACCAAGCCCAAGGCCGTGTTCAAGGCCACGGGCCGCATTTTGGTCTTCGACGGCTTCTACAAAATCGTGGGCCTGCCCGGCGGGGGCGATGAGGCCATGCTGCCTCAACTCGCCGAGCAACAGCCCCTGGCACCGTTACAGGTCGATCCCACGCAGCACTTCACCAGCCCGCCGCCGCGCTACACCGAAGCGTCCCTGCAAAAGAAGCTCGAAGAGGAAGGCATCGGCCGACCCTCGACCTACGCCGCCATCATCGGCACCATTCAGGATCGCAAGTACGTCCAAACTTTCCTCCCCCGCGACAGGCGGCTCATGGCCACAGACTTGGGCAAGGTCGTCACCGACAAGCTCATCGAGGGCTTCCCCGAAATCATGGACGTGGCCTATACGCGGAACATGGAGGAGGAGCTTGACAAGATCGAGGAAGAAGATCACGACTGGGTCTCGATGCTCAAGCAGTTCTACGGCCCGTTCAAGGAGCGGCTCGAACACGCGATGGAGGCCATGACCCACGCCAAGGCCGAGACGCAGCCCGCGCCGTACAAGTGCCCGCAGTGCGGCGCGGCCACGGAATACCGTTTCGGCAAGAGCGGCCGCTTCCTCTCCTGCACCCGCTATCCCGACTGTAAATATGCCGCGCCGATCGATGTCGAAGGCAAACCGATGGGTTCGGAAGTCACCGACATTGTTTGCCCCGTCGATGGCAGCGCGATGGTCAAGCGTTCCGGGCGCTTCGGGCCGTTTTTGTCCAGTGAAAATTACCCTGAGGTGAAGTTCATTCTGAACCTCGACAAGAAGGGTGGCGTGAAGCTGCCCAAGGTGCCGGCCTTGGCCACGGAGGAGAAGTGCCCCAAGTGCGATGCTCCGTTGAACATGCGGCGAAGCAAGCGTGGGCCTTGGTTGAGCTGTTCGCGTTTTCCCAAGTGTCGTGGCCGGGCGGCTTGGAGCGCGTTGGATGAGGCCCAACAGGCGACGTTGGAAGCGGCCTTGGAGAAGCACGAAAAAGAGAATCCGCAACCCGAGATCAAGACCGTGGAAGGCAAGGTGGTGGAGGAAGGCTACATGCCTCACGTGGAGCAGCAGGCGGGTGAAGGGCTCGAGACGTGAGATTTTCGACTTGGCAACCGGGTGTGAAATGTCGGCCATGCCCAAGCCACTTGAGCATCCGTTGATACTTTTTTCGGGCATGGGTGCCGACGCCCGGCTCTTGAAACGCCAGGTCGAAGCGTTTCCCGAACTCACCGTGCCCGCTTGGATTCCACCCCGGGGCGATGAGTCGCTTGCCGATTACGCCCGCCGTTTCGCCGAAGTAATTGACCCTGGTGGGCCGTGCCGCATTGGTGGCGTTTCCTTCGGCGGCATCGTGGCGCTGGAAGTCTCGCGGCACTTGGAAGCGCGTGGTTGTTTTCTCATCGCCAGTGTGCGTCATCCTTCACAACTGCCGTGGCGATTGCGCATCTTTCACCCCTTGGCGCTGGCCCCGCCACCTTTAGCGCAAATGATGATCCGTGGTTTTGCCAAGAGTGTCGAGATTTCACTGGGCTGGCGCAGTCGGCAAACGACGCGGAACTTCGTGGCTCAACTGCAACAAGCCGACGCCGAGTTTTTGCGCTGGGCGGCGCGGGCGGTCATGGCGTGGAAGCCGCAATCACCCTTGCTGCCGCCGCACATCCCCATCCATCAAATCCACGGCTCCCGCGACCATGTCTTTCCCGTCACCCGCAGCCAAGCCCAGACCCTCCTCCCCGACGCCGGCCATCTGATGACCCTCACGCACGCCGGTGAAGTCAACGCATTTCTTCGCCGAAGCATGGCCACCGGTACACTTACTTGATGCCTTCGTCCCGACCCGCTTTTTCGCGCGATGTGATTGCGCAATCGCTGCTGACCGCCGCGACGGTGCTGGTGCTGGGGTTGGTGTTGCTGCGCATGGTCGTGGCGTTTTCGCCACGGATTTACTGGGATGTCAGCCCCTTATCCGGCGATGCCATCACCACCGCGGAACTGCCCGTGACCATGTTCGGCCCCGCTGGCGCGGCTTGGCTGGATGTCGCTTCCTTGGCGGCGGCGGCTTTGGCGCTGGGGGCCCACGTCTTGGCACGCGGGCGGCTCAACTGGTCGCTGGCGACACTGTTTCTTTGCGGCGCTTCAGTCGCCGGTTATCACGCCGCCACTACACCCGCCGATGCCTGGCAAACCTTGGCGTGGATTTCCGCCGTCGCCCTGGCCTTGGCCGCAGCGCACTTGGCCGAGCACCACCACCTTCGCCGCTTCATCGTCGCCGCACTCATCGCCATGATTCTGCCGCTGACCATCGAGGCCGTGCTCTACGTCACGATCCAGCATCCGCAGACCGTCGCCTATTTCCAGCAACACGAAGCCCAGACCGTCGCTGAGCATGGCTGGGCGTGGGAATCGCCCCAGCACCTCATCTATCGCCGACGACTGCTGACGCCCGAAGTCACCGGCGCGTTTGGCCTCTCCAATGTCATGGGTTCCATCACCGGCGCCTTGACGCTGTTGGCGTCCGTGCTGGCCGGGGCGACTTTGTGGCGAGGCTGGCGAAACCGTTGGGGTTGGGCCTTATTTTCATTGACGCTGTTGGGACTGCTGACCGTGGTCCTGACGCGATCCAAAGGGGCGATGCTGGCGCTGCTGCTGGCGGGGTCACTGCCGCTGTGCATCGCGGTTCTGCGCTGGCGATTTGGATCTCGCCCCGTCAAAGGGTGGTGGAGGCGAGTGCCGGCGACACTGGCGCTGCTGCTGGTCGCACTGGCGGTGGCGGCGGTGCTGCTGCGCGGGGCGATGGGACCTCCCGCCGATGCCACCGGCGAACGCAGCCTGCTGTTTCGCTTTCACTACTGGCAGGCGGGCATCGCCATCGTCGCCGATCAACCGCCGCTGTCTCAACTCTTGGGCATCGGCCCCGCGGCCTTCAAACCGCTTTACAGCCTGCACAAAAACCCGCTCAACCCCGAGGATGTCACCAGCACCCACAACGTCATGCTCGACCTGCTGGTGATGCTGGGCCTAGGTGGTCTCGCGTGGTGCGGGCTGATGTTGCGACATATGTGGAAGGCGGGGATCGCGTCGCTGCCAGCGGAGCAACCGTCGCCGCCCCCCCCGCCTCCGGCCCAGGCCCCGGCCCAGGCCTCGCCGGAGATTGCGCAGCAACGATGGGTCTGGCCCGCCGCGGTGTTGGCGGTGCTGGTCTTCGCCCCGCAATACTGGCTGCAATTGCCAACCTTCCTTGCCGAGACCATCGTCCCCTGGATGCTGGGCGTGGCGGGGTTCGTCGCCATCGTCATCGGGCTGTCGCGTCTGCAAGTCGTTGATGAGGCTTGGGTACAGGCCGCGCTCTTCTCCGCCGCGGCCATGCTGCTGATCCACAACCAGATTGAGATGAGTTTCTTTCACGTCAGCTCCGCGGTGCCCGCATGGTTTGTCCTTGGCGTCGCTGGCGGCGCGGGCGGGTGGCGTTTGCGGCAGACCGTGGCGCGCTGGCATCCTTGGCTGGCGGGCGGGTTGGTGGTGGCGATGCTGGCCGGTTCACTGACCTTGGCCGTGGGTTACGCCTCGCCACTGACCGCACAACAGGAGGCCATGCGCCGCGCCGTGGCGGCCGTGGCACACCACGACTTGCCCAACGCCATGAGCAACCTGCGCCAAGCCCAAGCGCTCATGCCCGCCGACCCCGCGCCCGTTTCGGCACAGGTTGAACTGCTCTTGGCGCAAGCGCAATGGCTGGCCAACGAACCCGCCTCGCCGCAACGCGATCAACAGCTCAAGCAAGTCTTCACCCAAGCCCTGGCGCTGCTGCGCCAAGCGCGGCAACAGGGCGCGGCCCCCACGCAATTGCTTCAGACCGAGGCCCAAACGCTGGCGTTCGCCGCCGAGGTGTTGCAAGAACCCTACTGGCGTCAGGAAGCCCTCGAAGTTTGGCGGGAGCTCGTGAAACTACAGCCGCACAGCCTGGCGTCCCGGCTGGCGCTGGCCGAGACGCTTTGGGATGCGGGTCAGGTGGACGAAGCCCGTCAAACCTACCAGACGGCGCTGAAGCTGTCCGATGATGCCCGGCTCGACCCGTTGGCGCAGTTGACCCAAGCCCAACGGCAACGAATCGCAGCCCGGCTTCGCTGACCAGAGACGCTGGCCCTGTCGCGACGGCGACATTTTTCTCCGCCCGCGTTGCATGGCGGAGCGATTGCCGCGATAATCGCGGGTCTATTCAAGTTCACCCTCCCTTAAACCGCAAGGAATTCGCCAATGTCCTTTGATTCAACCGTTCACGCCAAAGCCGTTGAGCTTGCCAAGCTCAGTTACGAGATGACCGCCGCCGCCGGTTCGGGCCACCCCAGCACCGCCGCGAGCTTGGCGCATCTGGTCGCCGTGCTGATGTACAAGCACATGCGTTACGAGCCTGCCAACCCGTCGCATCCCTCCTCCGACCGTCTGGTGCTTTCCGAAGGCCACGCCGTGCCCATCATCTATGCCGCCTGCGCCGACCTTGGCGTGATGATCGGCAAGAGCAAGGATCAGTGGCGACCGATGACCCGCGCCGATGCGATGGAGCTTCGCGCCATTGACTCGATGATCGATGGCCACCCCAACCCCGTCGAAGGGTTCCCCTTCTTCGATGCCGCCACCGGCTCGCTGGGCCAGGGCCTGTCGATTGCCGCGGGCCTCGCCGGTGCCGCCAAGCTCGACGGTCTGGACAAGCGCATCTTCTGCATCATCGGCGATGGTGAAAGCCGCGAAGGGCAGATTTGGGAGGCTGTGGACTTCATTAAGGATCACAAGCTCGCGGCCGTGTGCCCGATCTTCAACTGCAACCACTTTGCCCAAAGCGACGCGGTGAGTCCGCAGCAGTCGCCCGATACCACCGCGGCGAAACTTGAAGCCGCGGGCTTTGAAGTACTGGTCATTGATGGCCACAACCCCAGCGCCATTGCCGACGCGCTTTCCAAGCACGCCCAGGCGCAGTTTGATCCCGCGGCCGACCCGGTGGCGATTGTCGCCAAGACGGTCAAGGGCTGGGGCAGCGCCTCGCAGCAGGGCATGGGCCACCACGGCAAGCCCGCCGAGGGCGAAGACCTCGCCAAGGCCATGACAGAACTCGACACCACGGGCCGGTCCGTCGGCGCGATGGCCGACACCACCTTGAAGATCGGCCTGATGTCGCCGGCCAAGCCCCCGGCCGGTGAGAAAAAAACGCCGCCGACGATGACCGAGGTGCTTAAGAGCTACGGCCTTCTTGAAAAGCTCACGGGCAAGGGCAAGTGCTCTTCCCGCCGGGCCTACGGCATCGCCCTGCGTGCCTTGGGCCACGCCAACAGCGAAGTGACGGCCTTGGACGCGGACGTGAAAAACTCGACCTACGCCGAGGATTTCGCCAAGGACACCGACCTGGCGGCAAGGTTCTTTGAGTGCCGCATCGCTGAGCAGAACATGATCAGCGTTGCGGCGGGTCTTTCGGCGGGCGGGAAGATTCCCTTCGCCTCGACCTTCGCCAAGTTCGTCACCCGGGCCTATGACCAGGTGGAAATGGCGATCAACAGCGGCGCGAATTTCAAGGTCGTCGGCTCGCACGCCGGCATCACCCTGGCGGCCGACGGCCCCAGCCAGATGTCGCTGCCCGATGTCGCCTGGTTCCGCGCCTTCACCAAAGTGACCAACCAGAAGGGCCAGCCCGCCATGTACGTGCTGCAACCCTCCGACGCCTATCAGGCCTATGCCCTGACGATGGCGATGGCCGAGCATGATGGGCCTTGCTACATGCGCACCATTCGCGCCGATTTGGAGTTCCTCTACAACGATGCCGACAAGTTCACCTTGGGCGGGCATGAAGTCTTGGCCGAGGGCCGGGATTTGTTGATCGTGGCTTCGGGTTACATGGTGCACGAGGTCAACAAGGCGCTCGAAGCGCTCGATGGCCAGGGCGTGGATGCCACGCTGGTCGATCTCTACTCGCTGCCCTTTGACGAGGACGCGATTCTTGATCTGGCCAATGAAAACGGCGGCAACATTCTCACCGTCGAAGACAACTACGGCGGCGGGATCGGCAGCGCCATCGCCGACGCGGTGGCGGCCGACGGCGGCGGGTTCACCCTACGGCAGATGACCGTCACCAACATCCCCAAGTCCGGCCGCACGCCCGACGATGTGCTCAAGGCCGCGGGGCTTGACAGTGACAGCATCGTCAAGCAAGCGCTGGCCTTGTTGCAGTTGCCGGAGAATGCGTGAGGCCGCGCTAAACCGCAAGCGTGGTCGTTGGCTCAACCACGATGGGTGACGGCAACCGGCTGCGTTCCACAACGCTTGCGGTTTAGCGCTCTGAACTGATTTTGGGATCGTCGGAATAAAACCTCCATGCTCCAAACTTTCATCGACGTGATGAACCGCGGTGGGTGGGTCATGTGGCCGCTCTTGGCGCTGTCCGTGGCGGGGCTGACCCTCGTACTGGAGCGCGCCTGGTTCTGGGTGCGCCTCAACAACCCGGCCCGTTTGCGCCACGTGGCCCGCATGGGCAAACTGTTGCGCCAAGGCGACCGCCACGCCGCGGCCGAACTCGCCCAGGCCCACGGCGACATCTACGGCCAAGTCGTCACCCAACTCCTGGCCGAACGGCACACCCCGGCCTTGGTCACCGAAGTCGTCGAAAGCCAGCGCCGTCGCCTCGAACGCTTCATGCCCACACTCTCAACCATCATCACCGCCGCCCCCATGTTCGGCATCCTGGGCACGGTCATCGGCATCATCGCCAGTTTCGATTTGCTCTCGGCCCAAGGCATGGCCACCGATCCCAAACAGGTCGGCGTGGGCATTGCCCAAGCGCTCATCACCACGGCCGCGGGTTTGCTCGTGGCCTTGGGCGTGCTGTTTCCTTACAACGCCTTCCGCGCTCAGATCGAGTGGTCTCTGGGCCGCGTCGAAACCCTCGCCGCTGCGGCACAAACCGAATCCCCACCCCATCCGTAGCGTCGGCCGATTCCACTTACCCATGCGTCCCTACGTCAAAACCGTTTTCATCGTCCTGACGCTGCTGGCCGTCGCGTCGCTGTGCGTTTATTCCTACCTCACCCACGGGCTGATTTACGATCTGACCACCAGTGACATGGAGGCCTTCATCGCTCGCATCCGCGAGTTTGGCCATTGGTCGGCACTGGTGCTCTTTGCCCTGGTGATTCTCGAAGTGGTGCTGGCACCGATTCCGCCCTTGGTGCTTTACATTGCCGCGGGCATTCTCTTCGGCACGCTGCCCGGCGGCTTGCTGGTGCTCTTGGGCAACATCGCCGGGGCCTTGATCGCCTTCCAACTGGCGCGCACCATCGCGAGGGATCGCATCCAGCGCCTCGTGGATGAAAAAGCCCGACAACGCTTCGACACCTTCACCGCCAAGTACGGCCCGCTGGCGATTTTTCTCCTGCGCATCAACCCGCTGACCTCATCCGACCTTTTTAGTTACCTGGCGGGTTTGAGCGAAATGAAGCCGCTGCATTTCACCCTGGCCACGGCCTTGGGCCTGACGCCCATCGTCTTTCTCCAAACCTGGCTCGGGGCCGACATCGTGCAATCCAGCCCGGTGTTCATGACCGTCTTCATCGTTGTGAGCCTGCTCTATCTGCTGCTGTTTGTCTTGGCCCTGATGCGGGTCGCCATCAAGCGCGCGCGACTGCGCAAGGCTTGTCAGCCCCCGCTGAGTTGAAACGCGACCAATCGCTATTCACTGGACCGACGCCCTCCGCTAAAAAAGATCGTCCCGCTCATTCCTCGTCCAGCAGCGCTGGCACCGTCGGCTCGTTGGCCTCGACCACCACGCGCATGAATTGCCCGCGTTGCAAGACCTCGCGCCCCTTGCCGCCCCGGCCCGTGACGCTGTGTGTGGCGGTGTTGATTCGCCGCTGAGCGCCTTGGCTCGTCTCCATTGTCAGCGTGTCGCGGTCGCTGCCGGCGGTGATGAAGCCCAGCACCGCGTCATCCTTTTTCGCCAGCTTGATGAGCATCACGCCCTTGCCCGCACCGGACAGAAAGTTAACCTCATCCACAGCGCAAAGCATGGCGTGCGCCTGGCGAGTGGCGGCGATGACCGTCTCTCTTCCCCGCACCACAGCGGCCCCGACCATCTCCGCGCCTTTGGCCGGCCTTGCGTACTTGCGCCCGGCGCGGGTGCTTGGCTCGATGAAGCCCTCGAACGAAAACCGCAGCGCGTAACCGTCACTGGAAACCGCCAAACCATGCGTCGGTGGCACCACCGGCTCATCACTGCCACGCTTGGCCGGCTTGGCATCTTGGGCTTTCACCCCCGCCGTCACCCGCGGGTCCAAGCTCAACGCCGCGATAATCCGCTCGCCATCCTTGAGCTTAAAGAACTTCTGGATCGGCTCGCCGTAGCCCGTGCTCGCCGGCACATCGATGACGCGGCTGGTGTACGCCACGCCGAAGTTCGACAGGAAACAGACCGTCGCCCGCGTGGAGCCGGGCAGTACCTCCATCACGCCATCGCCCTCGCGCAGACGGGTGCTGGACAAATCCTTGATCTCCTTTTGCCGCTTGATCCACCCGTCGCGGGTGACGATCACCACGTTGTCCTCCTCGATGATGAAGTCCTCGGCCTTGAACTCCGGCTCATCCTCGGCGCTCTGAATGATCGTTCTCCGCTTGTCGCCGTAGTCCTTGGCGATTTGCCGCAACTCATCACGCACCAAGTGCCAGCGCCCCACGCGGGTCTGATCGTGGAGCAGCTTTTCGATCTCGCCGATGCGTTTGCGCTTGGCTGTCAGCTCGTTCTGAATGACCAGGATTTCCAACCGCGCCAAGCGGTAGAGCTTCAATTCGAGAATGGCATCGGTCTGCTCGGCATCGAGGTCGAAGCGTTGCATGATCTTCCCGGCCGCGTCACTCTTGCCCTCACTCTTGCGGATGATGCGGATGATCTCATCCAGTGCGTCAAAGACCTTCTCAAACCCTTCGAGTAGATGAATGCGTCGTTGCAACGTCGCCAGTTCATGCTCCAAGCGACGGGTGACGACATCCAGACGGAAGTGCAGGAAGTGCCAAAGGATTTCCTTGAGTCCCAACCGCTCGGGGCGACCCACTTGCGGATTTTCCGTGGGCACCAGGCAGGTGAGGTTGACGGCGAAGTTGGTCTGCAAACTGGTGTGCTTGAACAGATACGCCATGACCATCTGCACATCGGCATCGCGTTTAAGCGTCAGCTCGATGCGCACGTCATCGGTGGAAATATCAGTCACATCCGTCAGGAGCGCGAGTTTGCGTTGCAGCACGACCTGGGCGATCTGCTCGACGAGTTCACTCTTGTTGACGCCGTAGGGAATGGAGGTGACAAAAACGCTCTGGCCGGTGCGGGTGATGTTGCCAGTCTCGAACGTGCCGCGGACCTTGATGGAGCCGCTGCCGGTTTCGTACACCGCCCGGATTTCTTCGACAGTGGAAATGATCTGCCCGCCTGTGGGGAAGTCAGGCCCTTTGACCCAGCGACACAAGGCCCGCGAGGAGATGTTGTCATCGGTCAGAATCGCTTCGAGCAGCTTTTCCAAGGCGTTGCAGATTTCGCCCAAATTGTGCGGCGGAATGTTGGTGGCCATGCCCACGGCGATGCCCATCGCGCCGTTGATCAACAGGTTGGGCAGCTTGGCCGGCAGCACCACCGGCTCGAATTTGGTGCCGTCGTAGTTGGGCCGAAACGCGACGGTCTGCTCCTCAAGCTCTGCGAGCATTTCATCGCTGATCCGTGCCAAGCGGCATTCGGTGTAACGCATGGCGGCCGCGGCGTCACCGTCCAGCGAGCCGAAGTTGCCACTGCCATCAATCAACGGATAACGCAGGGAAAACGACTGCGCCATGCGCACCAGGGCATCGTAAATCGCCGAGTCGCCGTGGGGATGGTATTGGCCCATGACCTGGCCGACAACCGTGGCGCACTTGCGGTGCTTGGCGTCGAACGTCAACCGCTGCTGCTGCATGGCGTAAAGGATTCGCCGCTGCACGGGCTTCAAGCCATCGCGGACATCGGGCAAGGCTCTACTGGTGATGACCGAAAGCGCGTAGTTGAGATATCGCTCCTGGGCGGCGGTGTGCAAGGCCACGGGGGTGTCGTTGCCAACGTCGCCAACATCGCCCCCACCGCCACCACGGGCCGACTTCTGGCTTGCGCGCAAGGGCGGCGTGGCTGGGCCTTGACCATTGTCGTTACCGTTGCCCGAAGATGCCGACAAGGCCGCCGCCTCATCGCCCGCACCACCTTGGTCGGCAAAAAGTGAGTCATCATCCCCGTCACGATCGCGTCGCTTGGCCAAAAAAGGCCCTCCCTGGCGTTAGGCTTGGTGTGAGTCGCTTCGAGTGCGGTTTGTCGGCGGGCATCCACCCCACCCGCAAACCGGCCCCCAACATAAGAAATCCCGCCCCGTTCAACAAACCGCCGAATATTTAGCCCCCGGTGGCTTGGAGCCGGGGGCCGCGGGCGTCAAACGAATGACAGGCAGTCACCATCCTTCCTCACCCTCCGATTCTGCATTGTTTTCCCACCTCTGCAAAATTTGCGCACTTGCCGAACTGTCGTACCATGTCCTCCCGCCATGAACGCAACGTCAAACGAAACCTCGCCCACCTGTCCCCTGTCCCGCGGCCGGACCATGAACCTGTATTTCATGGAGCATCGCGCCAAGCTGCTGGATATCGCGGCTTTCCTCGACCGGCTGGATCGCAGCCAGCCCTCGTTCCCCGAGCCGCTGGATGATGTTCGCCTCGCCGCCATTCACGACGCCTTGGCGATTCTGGGTGACGGCCAGCCCGAACGTGTCCGCCGCATTCTGGAACTGTTGAGCGACCCAACGCTCGAACCCGCGCCCAAGGCCGGCGAGAAAGGTGCGTTGGGCGTCTGGCCCCAGCGCCAGCCCGCCTCGGCAAGCTCAACATCTTCGTCATCAACTTCACGATAACCGCCATGCCCTACATCGACCCACACATCCACATGGTCAGCCGCACCACCGACGATTACCAGCGCATGGCGCAGGCCGGCTGCATCGCGGTGACCGAGCCGGCCTTCTGGGCGGGCTTCGACCGCTCCTCGCCGCAGGGCTTTTTCGACTACTTCCGCCAGCTCACCGACTATGAACCCCGCCGGGCTGCGGGCTTCGGCATCGACCACTACTGCTGGCTGTGCATCAACCCCAAGGAGGCCGAGGACCCCGGCTTTGCCCGCGAGGTCATCAAGCTTATTCCGCAGTTCCTCGCGGCCCCAAACGTGCTGGGCATCGGCGAGATCGGCTTGAACAAAAACAGCCGCAACGAACTGGCGGTGCTCGAAGAACAGATCGCCCTGGCGGCCGAGTACGACCAACTCATCCTCGTTCACACCCCGCACTTGGAAGACAAAAAGAAGGGCACGCGACTGACGCTCGACGCCATCAAGCGCAACGGCCGCCTCGACCCCGGCCGCGTGCTCATCGACCACGTCGAGGAACACACCGTCAAAATGGTGCTCGATGAAGGCTACTGGGCAGGTATGACGCTCTACCCTGACAGCAAATGCACCCCGCAACGCAGTGCCGACATCATCGAGCAGTTCGGCAGCGAGCGGCTATGGGTCAACTCCGCGGGCGACTGGGGTTGCAGCGACCCGCTGGCGGTGCCCAAGACGATGGTGGAGATGCGCCGGCGCGGGCACGACGAGGCCGCGATTGCCCGTATCACCTTGGACAATCCGCGAAAGTTTTTGAGTCAGTCGCCGCGGTTTCGGGCGTGAGTGAGGCCATCGCGCGGTACTTTTTGATAGCGCCGATATACGCGGATGAACGTGGATCGGCACGCACGGGTGATCGGAGGACGCTCCGCTTCGCTTCGCGGCTAAACGGTATTCTTCGTGTTTTCGTGTCTTCGTGTTCAACAATGGAATCTCAAAGGAACCCAACATGCGGGACGTGATTGGGCCGGGCACTACGCTGGGGTATTGCACCAATGTCCACGCGGGGTTGACTGTTGACGAAATCACGGCCAACCTCGCCACCCACGCCGTGGCCGTAAAAAGCGTTGTCTCACCTGAGGCCGACATGGGCGTGGGACTGTGGCTGCCCGAGAGCGTGGCCCGTGAACTGGCAGAGGACGATGGCTTGGGCGTCGTCGAGCTTGACGAGTTTCTCTCCAACCAAGGCCTCGATCCCTTCACGCTCAACGGTTTTCCCCAGGGCGATTTTCACCGCAAGGTCGTCAAACACCGCGTCTATCGCCCCGACTGGTCCGACCCGGCTAGGTTGGATTACACCTGCTTGCTGGCGGTGATTCTCGACGCCATTGGTCGGGCAGGCCTGCTGCCTGCGGAGCTGAGCATCTCCACGTTGCCCATTGGTTGGAGCCAAGCGCCGCACGGTCCGATTGATCTGTCGCAGGCCGCGGCCCACCTGCGGCAACTGGCGGGGGCGCTGGCGGAAATCGAGCGCGAGCATGGCTCAGTGATCCATGTCGATCTCGAACCCGAGCCGGGCTGCGTCCTTCAACGAGCCGGGGATGTGGTGGACTTTTTCAAGGAGCATCTGTGGGCGGGGGCAAAGAACGCGCGTGAGGAAGCGTTGCTTCACCGACATCTTCGGGTCTGTCACGACATCTGTCACGCGGCGGTGATGTTCGAGGATCAAGCCGGGGTGTTGAACGCCTATCGCGCTGCGGGCATCGGCGTGGGCAAGGTGCAGGTTTCCTCGGCCCCGCGGGTGGACTTTGATGCGTTGGATGACGAAGAACGTGCCGCGGCGCTGGCGGAACTGCGAAGCTTCGTCGAGCCGCGATACCTACATCAGACCAGCATCCGCCAGTGTGACGGCTTGATGCGTTTCTTCACCGATCTGCCCGAGGCCTTGGCGACACTCGCAGAGGGTCAAGCGCCCACCGGCGAATGGCGGGTGCATTTTCACGTACCGATTTTTCTGGATCGCACCGCCAATCTGGGCACCACGCAAAGCGACATCGCCGCCTGTTTCGCCGCGATCAAGCCCGCGGATACGGTGCATCATTTCGAGGTTGAGACCTATGCCTGGAATGTGCTGCCCGAATCGATGCGGGTGTCGGAGTTGTCGCAAGGCATCGCCCGTGAGTTGCGGTGGTTGATCGACAGTCGCCGCGTAGAATGAGATCATGATGCAGCGCACCTCGGCTCTTGGCGCTTACTTGGAACTGGCGCGGGTATCCAACCTGCCGACGGTCTGGAGCAACGTGCTGGTGGGCATCGCCATCGGCGTGCTGGCGCTGCAACAAAGCCCAGCCGCTCCCGTGGCTGGGAGTGCGCTTTTACCCTTTGTGCCACCGGATTCCACCACCATCGGCGTCACCTTCCCTTGGCACATCGCCGCCCTGGTCGCCGTGGGCATTTCGCTGTTTTACGTCGCGGGCATGGCGTTGAATGACGTGCTGGATGTGGAGGTGGATCGCCTGGAGCGACCCGGCCGGCCGATCCCTTCTGGTCGAGTGTCGCGCCAATCCGCCTCGGTGTTCGTCATCGCCATGCTGGCGCTGGGGCTGGCCATCATCGCCAGTGTCAATCTCCGCGCCCTGTTGCCTGCTGGCCTGCTGGGGTTGCTCATCATCCTCTACGATTTTCTCCATCGCCATTCGGTGCTGATGGTGCTGGTAATGGGCGCTTGCCGGGCGTTGGTTTATCTCACCGCCGCGATGGCCATCACCTGGCCGCTGGGGATTCCGCAGGCCTGGGCGTTTCCGCTGATTCTCGCGGGCTACATCGTGGCGGTGTCGCTCTTGGCGCGGAGTGAGGCGGGCAGTCCGGGACGTGTGCGGCTGGTGCTGACCATGCTCGCGGGCATCAGTCTGCTCGATGCGGCATTGCTCTTGTCAATGGGCTGCTTCTGGCCCGCCGGGCTGGCGGTGAGTTGCTTCTTCCTGACCATGGCGGGGCATCGGCGTATCATGGGCACTTGAGTCACGCGGGGAATCCCATCATGTACGCCACGGCCGTCATCCTCATCGTCGGGTTGAATCAATCGCTCATCGGCGATTGGTCGCCACGCATCGCCACCTTCGCCAAGCAAGGCCACACCCGGCGACTCAAACCCGTGCTGCCCGCGGTGACGTGCAGCGTGCAGGCCTCCATGCTCACGGGCTTGGCGCCTTCGCAGCACGGCATCGTGGGCAACGGCTGGTACGACCGCGACCTCTGCGAAACGCAATTCTGGAAGCAGAGCAACCACCTGGTGCAAGGCGAAAAGGTGTGGGACTTGGCGCGGAAACGCGATGCGAGTTTCACTTGCGCGCAGATGTTCTGGTGGTTCAACATGTATGCGAATGTGGATTGGTCGGTGACGCCGCGGCCGATTTACAAGGCCGATGGCCGCAAGATTCCCGATGTTTGCACGCAACCCCCGGAGTTGCGCGAAGCGTTGCAAAAAGAGTTGGGGCGATTCCCGCTCTTTAAGTTCTGGGGGCCTGGGGCCTCGATTCAAAGCTCGCGTTGGATCGCCGAGGCCACCTGTCGGGTGAGCGAGGCGAAGCAGCCGACGCTGACGTTGGTCTATCTGCCGCACTTGGATTACGCCTTGCAGAAGGTTGGGCCGGGGCACGCGACGATTCATGATGAAGTGGGCAAGGTCGATGCGTTGGTTGGCAAGCTGCTGGATCATTTTGAATCGCGTGGCGTGCGGGTGATTCTCGCCAGTGAATACGGCATCGAGCCGGTGGATGACGCGGTGGCGATCAATCGCGTGCTGCGCACCGCGGGCCTGTTGCGGGTGCGCGAGGAGCAGGGTTTGGAACTGTTGGACGCAGGGGCTTCGGATGCCTTTGCGGTGGCCGATCACCAGGTGGCGCAGGTCTATTTACGCGATGGTTCGCGGGCTGAAAGGGTGGCGGATTTGTGCCGTGGTGTGCCGGGGGTGGAACAGGTGTTGCACGGCCCGGATCGCGCTGCGGCGGGACTCGATCACTCCCGCGCCGGCGACCTGATCCTCATCGCCCAGCCACGCCGCTGGTTTTCCTATCACTACTGGCTCGACGATTCACACGCCCCCGACTTCGCCCGCACCGTCGATATTCACCGCAAGCCCGGTTACGACCCGCTGGAGTTATTCATCGACCCGGCGATTCGTTTTCCGCGCGGGCGGGTCGCTTGGACGCTGCTGAAGAAAAAGCTTGGAATGCGGTCGTTGTTGGAGGTGGTGCCGCTGGACACCAAACTGGTGCGTGGGTCGCACGGGCGGGTGGAGCAAGCGCCGGAGTTTCAACCCCTGCTCATCACGCAACACGACATGGGGATGGATGAGGTGCTGCCCTGCACGGCGCTGCGTGATGTGATTTTGGGGCATTTGTTTGATGGCGCGTGAGGGAAATGGTTTTTCCCAAATAATGTTGGCGCGAGGTAAAAAAAGTCCCACCCCCCGGAGGGGGTGGGCTTTCGGGGGTCTTTGAATGATGTTGGCGCTGGCGCTTTTCGAAGTTTGCGGTAGCGCGATTTCGATTTTCACGCGCCGATTTTCAAATCGGGCAGCATCGCGCCGTGTGCCAGCAGGTTGCGGTGCAGTTCGAAGCACTTGGTCAGATCGTGGCGGATGTGGCCCATGGGCGACTCGTGGAGGTACTTCGACAGATACTCGCGGTAGGCCGGGTGGGCGCACTTCTCGATGATGACCTCGGCCCGCTCGATGGGCCCCAACCCCCGCAGATCCGCCAAGCCGTGCTCGGTGACCATGATCTGCACCGAGTGTTCGTTGTGATCGACGTGGGTGACCATGGGCACGATGGCGGAAATCTTGCCGCCCTTGGCGATACTGGGGCAGACGTAAATTGAAAGATAGGCGTTGCGGGTGAAGTCGCCCGACCCGCCCACGCCGTTCATCACCGTGGTGCCGCAGACGTGCGTCGAGTTGACGTTGCCGTAAATGTCAGCTTCCAACGCGGTGTTGATGGCGATGACGCCCAGCCGGCGAATGATACCGGGGTTGTTGGACAGTTCCTGCGGCCGCAGCACGATGCGGGAAGCGAAGTGGTTCATGTCGCCGTACACCCGCTGCAACTGCGGCTCGCTCAAGGTCAGGCTCGTGGCCGAAGCGCCCAGCAGCCGACCGTTGGCCATCAGGTCCACCAAGGCGTCCTGAAAAACTTCGCTGTACATATAGAAGGGCGGCACTTCGTCATTGGTGCCCAGGCCCGCCATCACCGCGTTGGCGACGTTGCCCACGCCTGATTGCAGCGGCAGGAAGTCGGCGGGGATGCGGCCGGCGTGAAGCTCCTGCACCAGGAACTTCACCACATGCCCGGCGATCTTCTGACTCGCCTCATCCGGCTCGTCAAACGGCGCGACGCCATCGGGCGAATCCGTCTCCACGATGCCCACGATCTTCTTGGGATCGACCACGGCAAAGGGTGTTCCCATCCGCGCCAAGGGGTGCGGAATCGGAATCGGGTTGCGGTAGGGCGGCTTGGGCAGAATGGCGATGTCGTGCATCTCCCACAGACGCTTGCTGTGGTGCCGGTTGACCTCGACGATCACCTTGTCGGCGTGGCGCAGGTAGCTGGGCGACGCGCCGACGGAAGTCGAAAGATAGACCCGGCCATCGGCGGTGACGTCCACGGCCTCGACGATGGCGAAGTTGATGTGGCCGAAGAATCCGAACTCGACCATCTGGGGCACGTGGGAGAGGTGCATGTCCACGAACTTGGCGGTCTGGTTGTTGATGCGTGTTCGCAGGGCCTTGGAGCTTTGGTACGGTGCCCGCCAAGCGATGGCGTCGGCCTCGGCCAAGGCTTCATCCAGGCACTTGCCCGTGGACGCGCCGGTGAGTACGCGTACCTGCATCTTTTCGCCAGCGGCGTGCATGGCCTTGGCGCGTTTGGCCAGCGCCAGGGGCACGGCCTTGGCCGCACCGGCGGGGGTGAAGCCGGAGAAGCCGATGGTGTTGCCGTGGCCGATCATGGCCGCGGCCTCCTCGGGTGACAAGCGGGCGAATCCATTGCTGATGGTCATGAAAGTTCCTCGTGGGTCTTGGGGAGCGGGTGCAAGCCGGGGCGGTGGCCACAGCCGGGGGGGCGGGGAGCGGCATTATAGGATAAAGCTTGCCTTTTACCACTGGCGAAAAAATCCCGGTTGGCGGGGGGCGGCGAAGGGACATTTCGGCTTCAATTCTCATACCTTCAAGCATTGGATTTGACACGGGGGGCAAAAGCGGTACACTCGTGGATTCCCAATAACTTGAAGAGATGGGTGCAGACATGAATCGTCAGACGTATCTGGCTAAGAATGATGAAGTCGCCAAGCAATGGTTCGTGGTGGACGCCACGGACATGGTGCTGGGCCGGTTGTCGGTTCGGTTGGCGACGGTGCTGATGGGCAAGCACAAGCCGACCTACACGCCTCACCACGACGTGGGTGATTTTGTCATCGTGCTCAACGCTGACAAAATCCGCGTTACGGGCAACAAGGGCGCTAACAAGAACTTCCAGACCTATAACTTCTACCCCGGCGGGCAGAAGCGTTTCACCTATGACTGGATGCTTGCCAACCACCCCGAGCTGCTTTTGGAGCGTGCGGTTCGCCGCATGATGGCCAAGAACAAGCTTCGCTCGGCGCGGATGACCAAGCTCAAGATTTTCCGTGGCAACGAGCACCCGCACCAGGCGCAGCAACCGGTGCCCCTGACCGGCGTCGCTTAAGACTCCTTGAAATCACCGTAACCTCACGCACGCCACCGCATGGTGGAATGAACCTGACTGAGAAGCAACATGGTTGAAGCACTCGATAGCTTGGACACGCTTGAAACCGCCGCCGTCACCCAGCCGGTGATTCTCCGCGAGCCTAAGAAGCCTGACAAGGCGGGGTTCCTGTGGGGCACGGGTCGCCGCAAGACGGCCGTGGCTCGGATTCGCATCAAGCCCGGCAGCGGCAAGTTTACGGTCAACGGCAAGGAGGTTGACGCCTTCTTCACCGAGATTCGTGACCGCATCGCCGTGCGTTCGCCGCTTACGGTGACCAACACCACCGAGTCGCTGGACATCGTGGCGTCGGTCAAAGGTGGCGGCTTCACCGGCCAGGCCGGAGCGGTCATGCTGGGCTTGGCGCGGGCGCTGAAGGATTACGATCCCTCCATTGAGCCGGCGCTGCGTGAAAACAGCCTGCTGACCCGCGACGCCCGTAAGGTGGAACGCAAGAAGTACGGCCAGTCCGGTGCTCGCCGCCGCTTCCAGTTCAGCAAACGCTGAGTTGGTGGGCGTCATCAAAACTTTGCTTTTCAACACCCGTTTCGGCGGGTGTTTTTTTTGCTTTGGGGGGGGGACTCCCAGCCGCGGAGCGGCTGGGCTTTCGGGTTGGTGATATACGGCGCGTGTGTATAGTTCAAGTTCGAACCCTCAAGACTCAAGACTCAAGACTCAAGACTTGATTCATGCGCCCAAGGCCGCATAATCCTTCATGATGCAATTTTTCCTTTTGGCACAAGCCGCCGCTCCCGTTGCCGCGCCGCCCGCTGAGTCGGGCTGGAACCTGGGCTTTGACAGCCTCTTTTGGCTGACGCTGCTGTTTGTTTTTCTCACCGCCATCATCAGTGCCGTGGTGCGTCTGCGGCAAAAGGACAAGTGCCTCAAACTGTTCCACGATTACCACGTCAGCTACTTGAACGTCGCGGGCCGGGCCACATGGGGCGATCTGTACGTTCACGCCCAAGGCCTCGAACTGATGTTCGACGCCCCGTACACCACCAGTCGCGGGATGATCAAAAACGGCGCGATGGTCTATCAGCACGAGTTGGGCAACTGCTTGGCGCTGTGCCGGGTGACTTTGGGCTTGACTGATGAGGAGTGCCGCACGCGGGACAAACAGGTCCGGCGGACGTTCAACCCCAACCTGCTTCGCCGGACCTGGCGCTGGATTCGCAACCTTTTCAACACCATCAAGGACGCCTTTAGCAAGGCTTTCAGCGCCTTCATCGGGCAGGTCGCCAAACTCAACCCCACCAGTCGGGTGATGACTTCGCAGCAGGGGAGCGTGACGGAGATCGGCAACACGCTGTTGAACACCGTGGGCAACGCTTACGAGCCGATGCTCGAGCGGCACATCGGCAAGCCGGTGATTCTGGAACTCGCCAGCCCCGCCGACCCCGCCAAGAAGATCATCGAGTTGCCCGGCTACCTGGTGGATTACAGTGACAAGTTCGTGGCCATTTTCAATGTCGAGCAGACGCCGCTGGAGGAGATCGAACTGGAGTTGACCGCCTCGCATGAGCAGCCGGGGTTGAAGGTGACGGTGGAGGACAAGAGTGTGACGGTCACTTGCACAGGCTTCGCCGCAGTGGTCGTGGAGCGATTGGAGTGTTGCGAGCGGATCAGTGACTTGGCGGTGACGCTGACCAACGGCACGTCGGTGGGCCTGCCGCGAACGCCGGGGAACCCGGTGAAGCTGAAGTTAAAACGCACCCGGCAGATCGACATTGTCTGTCCGCGCAACCAAGGCCAAGTGCGTTTCGCCAGTTGCGACCCCAAGACCGAGCGGCGCGAGCGGCGAAACTGGTTCGGCCTGGCACCGCAGATGGAGGAGGATGAGGGGAACGCCTCGTAAGCATCAAGAGAATCCAAGCCCACAGATGCCGTCGCCCCGGACGGCTTCTGTGGGATGCGGCGGCACCACAACCATTCGCAGGTCATCCCACGGAAGAGCCGCCCAAAGCGACGTCTCATCCGTGGGCTTGGGGCCTGAAACAATGATTGATAATCAACCGCTACTCCAAGAACTTCAATCCCTGCACACGGTCGATGGGCAGGGTAAAGCAGATCACGGCCCGGGGTTCATCGGCCATCTGACCCACTTCTTTGGCCAAGGCGAAAACCGCCTCGGCCTGCTCGGCGGCGATGACCGCCAGCACCACTCGGCTGCCGGTCTGCGAACCAAAAAGACTCGTCAAGCCCGTGAAAATGGGCATTTCCTGGCGCACGATCTGGCCCATGCCTTGGCTGTCAATGACCGTGGCACCGCGCAGGCCGATGTCCAGGAAGCCGGTGATGACATCATCTACCAAGGCCGGGTCATCAATGATGAGAATCGCCAGCTTGGCCTCCTTGGGGGGTGGCGAGGCCGGGGGCGGGGGCGAATCAACCGTCGCTGGTGTGGATGAGGGCGTGGCGTTTTCAGCCATGGGACTCATCCTCCGCCGCCAAGGTGGCAAACAACTCGGCCCCGGTTTTGGCGCTGCGAAGTTTGTCCAGTGCCCCATGACCCCGACATATCCGCGCCAGTCGGGCGAGAATGCTGATGTGCTCCCAAGCCGCTCCGGTTGGCCCCACGACCACAAACAGCAGGTCGGCGGGATGCTTGCAATCGCCGAACTTCACCGCCGGCTTGACCACCGCCGCCGCCACGTAATTCTTCTCAACCCCTTGCAAGTTGCAGTGCGGAAACGCCACCCCTTCGGGCGTGCAGGTGGGCATCAACTCCACCCAACGCGAAAGCCCCGCGCTCATGGCGTCCGGCTCGATCTCCGGCACCACCGTCGCCATCCGCCCACAAAGATTTTCCAGCACGGCCTGGCCCGTGGTCGCTTCGTTAAGCACCCAGCAAAGCTCCTGGCGTATCAACGGCGCTAAACGCATGAGTCGCTCCTTTCGTCCCCCACACGATAGCATGGCCCACGGTCTTTGACCGACAGCCTGCCCGCGAGTAGGTTACGGCGTGTTTTTACGCAATTGAGGAGTTCCGCGACGCATGAGTACCCCCCGCATCAAACCCAAGGCCTTGGGCCTGTCGCCAAGCTTCGGCTTCGGCGACCGCTTGGGACTGGCCACACCGGGCCACGTCGAAGCCATTCGCCAAGCGGGCCAAGGCATCCGCGGCATTTTCGCCCAGCAGTCAATTCGTGAAATGTCCCGCACCAATCGCACGCCGAGTCAAGTGATGGAGGCCGCGACCCAGGCTCTTGCCCAGGCCAAGTTCACCGACCCTTGGGGTGCCGATGCCGACCACCTCAAGACCCAAGCGGATGTGGACGCCACGGCCAAGGCGGGGTTCGTTTTTTTCACCATCGACCCGTCGGAACACGTGGATGTGCGGGCCGCGAATTACGAGGAGGCGGAACTCGCGGCCCAATTTGACGCCGTGAAAGCACATATCGATTGGTTCGACCGTTACGCCGACACCACGGTGAAGGTCAAAGGCGGGCCCACGCTGCACTTCGATCAGACCACGGTCAAGCGGGCGGCGGTGAAGTATGGCCGGGCCATCGCCCACGCCATCAAGCTCGGGTCCTACATCGCCCTGGTCGCCGCCAAGGCCGGCCAAGATCATGAAGTCGAGCTTTCGATTGATGAAACACCTCAGCCTACCACCTTGGCGGAGCATTACATCATTGCCGAGGAGTGCATCCGTGCTGGCATGAAGCTGGTGAGCTTGGCCCCGCGGTTCATCGGAGACTTCGAGAAGGGCGTGGACTACAAGGGCGACGTAGGCGACTTCGAGGCCTCGCTCAAGGGCCACGCGGCCATCGCCCGTCAGCTTGGCCCCTACAAGCTCAGCCTGCATTCCGGCTCCGACAAACTGTCGATCTACGGCCTCTTCGCCAGCGTCACCAAGGGGCTTTTTCACGTCAAGACAGCCGGCACCAGCTACCTCGAAGCCCTGCGCGTCGTGTCGCACCACGACCCGGCCCTGTTTCGCCGCATTGTGAACTTCGCCCGCGAACACTACGACCACGACAAGGCCACGTATCACGTCAGTGCCGAAGTGCATCGGGTGCCGGCCCCGAAGATCATCAACAACAACCTCGAACTCGAACAGCTTTACCTGGGCATCTGGAGCGGTGCCACCAGCAGCGGCGGGCTGTCCAACCCAGGCCGGCAAATCCTGCATTGCACGTTTGGCTCCACGCTGACCGACCCCGAACTTGGCCCCGCGCTGCGAGAGGTGTTGGTCGCCCACCCCGACACCTACAAGCGAGTCTTGACCGAGCACTTCGGCAAGCACTTGGCTGCCCTGCAAACGGGAATGTGACCTCTGCTGGGAATCTGAGAAAAAGGGGACATCCACAATTTCCGCTTCATGTCGTTTCGGTTCACCACCGGGCCAAAGAAATTGTGGATGTCCCCTTTTTCGCCTCCACCATCACCTGCCATGCAACGCTTCAAAGTTGAAACACAGCGACGGGATCAGATGATCGAGATCACCGACCAAGTCCGGCAGGTGGCCACGGCTTTGGGGGTGCGGGACGGCTGTGTAACGGTGTACGTGCCGCACACCACCGCCGGGGTGACGATCAACGAAAACGCCGACCCCGATGTGGTCCACGACATGCTGACGCAACTGGATGTGATGGTTCCCTGGCGGCAACCGTTTTACCGGCACGGCGAGGGCAACAGCGCCAGCCACGTCAAGGCCTCGATGATGGGTTCGAGCCAGCGGATCATCGTGGAGAGTGGCCGCCTGATGCTGGGACGCTGGCAGGGCGTGTGGTTCTGCGAGTTCGACGGCCCTCGATCCCGTGAAGTGTGGGTCACGGCGGAATAACGGCGGGCGGCGCATCGTTGACCACGCGGCTGCGGACGATTCAGGCAGGCAAAGATTGACGCCTCATCCCATCAGCGTGGTATGCTACAAGTCGTCAATCGCACACGGTGCGAGGCATGGTCTTTACGCCACCCAAGGGGCATCTCTTGATACGTTCCATGACAGGCTACGGTGACGCTTCGCAGCAGGGCGACGGTGTACATTTTTCCGCCGAGTTGCGCAGCCTCAACAATCGTTATTTCAAGGGTTCGATCCGCCTGCCCGACCAGCTTTCGCCGATGGAGGCGGAGCTGGAGGTGTTGCTGCGCAAGAAGCTGGCGCGGGGGTCGGTGAGCCTGACGGTGAGCATGCACGACGCCGGGGCCTCGGCCGCCAGCATCATCAATGATGCCGCCTTACTGGCGTATCTGGATCACTTGGAGACGATTCACGCGCGTTTCGCGCAGCGGGAACGGGCTGTGACCATCGACCTGACGGCCCTGTTGCAGTTGCCCGGCGTGCTGGAGACGGCCGACGAGCAGGCCCTGCTGCGGCAAGCCCGGCCGGCGCTGACGGCGCTGGTGGAGAAGGCGGCTGACAAGGTCATCGCCATGCGGGAGACCGAGGGCAAAACCATTGCCGTGGAGTTGCAGCGTCAGCGCGAGGTCATCAGCGCCCGCTTGGCCAACATCCGTCAGCGTGCCCCGCAGGTGGTGGAGGAATATCACGTTCGTTTGCGGGCACGCATTGATGAGCTTTTGCAACGGGCGCAGATGACGGTCGATCAACGTGACCTGCTGCGCGAGGTGGCGATTTTCGCCGACCGCTCCGACATTGCCGAGGAAGTCTCACGGCTGTCTGCCCACATCGAGCAGATGGGGGCGATCGTCGCCCAAGACGACGGCGAGCCGGCGGGACGGACGCTGGAGTTCCTGGCCCAAGAGATGCTCCGCGAGGCCAACACCATCGCCAGCAAGAGCAATGACGCGATGATTAGCCGGGACGTGGTGGAGGTCAAGAGCGCCATTGACCGCATCAAGGAACAGGCGGCCAACGTCGAATAAGCCGATGTAAGAATGCGTCATAAGTTATATTTGTCCCTTTGACGTGAAACCGTTTCAGACTCGACAAGCCCATGCCCGACACCACGCCCCAAGTTCCTGAACCCGATGTCAAGCGCAGCGCCAGCGGCGACAGCGCCAGCATCAGCGCGCTGGGGGTGTCGGCGACGGGTGCGTCGGACGTTTCGGGCATGGCCTACGCCGCTTCCGCGGCTTCTGGGGCCTCTGGAGTTGGCAGCGCCATAGGTTCAACCAAGATCGCCGCGGGTGGCCGGGAACAATTCGCCGCCGATGAACTGGCTACCGTGATGAGCCACTATGACATTGGCGTCATCGAGGTCATCAAGGAATATCCCCGCGGTTCACGCCGGGCACCGAAACTGCTGGTGCGCAGCGATTCGGGCGTCTATCTGCTCAAGCGCCGGGCGCGGGGCAAGGATGACGCCTTTAAGGTCGCCTTCTGCCACGGCATCCAGCTTCACCTGGCGGCCAAACAATTTCCCTTGCCGCACTTGGTCGGTACCCGACGGGAAAACAACTCCATGCTTCAGCTTCACGGGCTGATCTACGAGTTGTTCGAGTACATCAAGGGCGCGGGTTACGACAATTCGCTGGAAGCCACGCAGGAATCGGGCAAGATTCTGGCGCTGTTCCACAAGTTGCTGGCCGATTATCAGCCGGAGTACGAGCCGGCGCAGGGTTCGTATCACGCGGCCCGTGGCATCGCCACCTCGATGGACACCATCCCCGCCACGCTGGTTCGCCGCGACCCGCGCAACGCCGATGTCGCCGAGCAGATTCGTGAGACGGTGGCCTTCCTGCACGCGGCCTACAACGAAGCCGCCATGCGCGCCAACGAGGTGGGACTCACCGATTGGCCCATGCAGATCGTTCACGCCGACTGGCATCCGGGCAACATGCTCTTCCGCGGGCCACGCATCGTGGCGGTCATCGACTACGACTCGGCCCGCATTCAGCAACGCATCCTCGACGTGGCCAACGGGGCGTTGCAGTTCTCCATCCTCGGCGGCGGCGACAACCCCGCCCAGTGGCCCGACTACATCGACGAGTCGCGCTTCAAGCGCTTCCTCCGCGGTTACGACAGCGTGCCCAACTGCATGTTGAGCCGGGCCGAGTTGCGGGCCGTGCCTTGGTTGATGATCGAGGCCCTGATCGCCGAGAGCGTCATCCCCATCGCCGCCACGGGATCATTCGCCCGCATGGAAGGCCTGGGTTTCCTGAAGATGGTCGAGCGCAAGGTGCGCTGGTTGCAAGAGCGCCACGACGAAATGATTAAGGCGCTGGAATAGTCCGCGCTTGCTTCTTCACACTCAACTCACATACTTCCCCCGAAAGCCCACGGCCTCCGGGCCGTGGGACCGCCCCCGGCAACCACCAAACCCCCACCCACC
>JBBRGB010000010.1:0-31938 GCA_038241095.1 Phycisphaerales bacterium | reverse complement strand
AAATGTGAACCATCGACAGTTCAGTCGATGCAGGCAACCCCCGGCCAAAAGCCGCCGGGGCTAAATATGTTTAATCCAAGGAGATGACGCCCACATCGATGACATCCTGTTTGCCCGTGAGGCGGAAGGTGCGGGTTTGGCGGGATTCGTTGGGGCGGCCGAAGTTGGTGATGAGCGTGGCTTGCAACGTCACGGCCCCGGTGAGGGTTTGCTGGCTTGAGCCGTAGTAGTTGGCTTGGATTTGGAATTGGCCAGGCAGGGATTGACGCAGGAGGTATTCCTCCGGGCCGTAGCCTTGGGTCATGTCGCGGGAGATTTGGCCGCCGATGGTGGTGCGGTTGTGGCTGTAGAGGCACTTTTCGCCCGTCGGCTCCGTGACCCACAAGTCCATGTCGGTGTCATCGGCATCCCACTCCAAGACGATGCGAAGGTCGCTGTCGAGGTTCTTCCGCAGACGCGGATCGATGGGAATGGCCACCTCAAAACCCCCGGCGTGAACGGGCGTGGGCAGCAAGGCAATGAGGCGATTGGCCTCAACCAAGGCGATGAGTTCGACGCCCTCGAAGCGGTTGTCCCACTCCCGGCGAACCACGGTGTCCAGCAGTGTCAGGGCCTTGGTGTAATCGTCCAAGGCGGGCTGGTTGAAGCTGGGGCTGGTGCCGATGAGCGAAAGCCGTTGGCCACGTGCGGCATGGGCCAGCGCCAAGTCGCGGTAACTCTGCGGCTCCTCGGGTCGCAGTCGCAAGACCTGCTCAAAGACCAGAATCGCCAAGTCGAGTTCATCGGCCTGTTGCAGTCGCCGTGCCAGCACGCGCAACAGGGCGGGGTTGTCGAGATCGAGTTCGGCGATGTTGGACAGCACCCGCAGGGCCAAGACTTGAGCAAGGTCGCGCTGCCCTTGCATCATGGGCCTGTCGGTCGGGGCGTTGGCGTGCTCAAAAAACAGGTGTGCGACATCGAGATAAAACGCGGGCTTGCGGCCATGCTCGGCGCGTTGCTTCAAGTAGATTTCATACATCGCGTTGGCATCGCCAGTGCTGGACATGGCCTTGCGAATGGGGTCGAGGTAGGGCGGTTCATGGCCTTCGGGGGTTTGGCCCAGTTGGATGGTGGCGACGCGGCCGCCGGTGGTGCCGTTGACCGTGCCGTCTTCATCCTCACCGGCGACGGCTTCCTGGGCGGCTTGGGCGATGGATTCATGAAGGGCATCGGCGGCGAAAAGATTGCCGCCGTTGCCGCGGGTGTGGCCCGTTTGGGATTGCATGGCCTGCCGGCTCGCCTCGGCTTGTTCGGTGACGTCGGGCCGCGGCGCGGGCTGCGATGGCGGCGTGGTCACGGGCGCGGGGGGCGCGGCAGGAGTGGCGGGGGCCAATCCGAGGGGCGCGTTTCCGGTGACGGCACCACTGCCCTTGGGTTCCGTCCACTTGAAGTCCTTGGGGTACTCGTGCTTCATCTCCCACCAGGCAACCTTCTCATTCCACGCGGTCACGACGGCCTGGAGCTTTTCCTCCGCGCTGCGCTTCTTGGCGACTTCAACTTCCTCGATTTGCTTGTTGAACGCGGCGAGCATTTCCGGCCGGGTCTTGGCCGGGGCGATGCCGTATTCAAGGTGCTGTTCGAGGGTTTCGAGCACCAGCAGGGAAGTGTTGGGCGTGACCAATCCGAATCGCTTGCCGAGTTCCAGCAAGGCGTCATGGTTGGCGGGTTCATCTGCGAAGACCGACAACTCGGCGATGCGCCGCTGAGCCCAGAGGGTGGGGATCAAGGGTTCGTCAGAGTAGCCATCAATCAGACGTTTTTGGGCTAACTCGATGACGGACGTTGGCCTCGAAAGGGCGTGTTCGGTGCGGACGATTTGGCCCGAAGGGTGCTGATAAACGAGTGTGACCTTGGCCTCGGAGGTGAGCAAGCGGCCGGTGACGGTGATGTGGCCGTTTTGCAGCGTCCCGGCGGTGGGGGTCACGTCGGCGACTTCATCGTGATTGAAAACAACTTGCGCCAAGCGCCAACCGGGGAACGCCAAGGCTTGGGCGGCGGCTTCGGGTTTGGTGGTCGTCAGGTCGATGACCTGCCCGCCCCCGCCCCCGGAAGTGTTGGCCAGGTTTTGCAGCAGCGGATAATTGGCGTGGGTGGCGCTGGTGATGATGAAAACGGGTGGCTGGGCGGGAGCCTCGGCGTCAAGGGCGATGGGGGTGCCCGAGGGGTTCTGCATGCGGTCGGCGTCAAGCAACTCATCCAGCCGCGAGGGGTGGATTTTCAGCGGCAATTGTGGCGGGCCGAGGGTGGCCATGCCATCGGTGAAAAGCAGGTGGTAGTCGTAAGCGGGCCGCTGCTTAAGGCGGGCACGCATGAGCATTTCCCGACTGATGAAACCATACGGATGGGCCGGCATGATGAGTGCGCCGAGATTCGTCGCGCCGTCGAGGGGTTGAGTTTTAAGGAACTCCAGCAAATCGTTGGCGTCGCCGTTTTTGATCTCGAAAGTCCGGGGGTCTTCCATGCGGTCGCGGAAGACGATGACATCGACCGTCACGTTGTTGAGATGCTTCAAATGGGCTTGGAGCAACGCCAGTTCGCCGGTGAGGTCGGCTTCCTGGCGCGACAGCGAGGCGTCCCAGAAAATGGCGATTTGCCCCACGGCCTTGGTGCCAGCGGTCGGCGCGATGGGCGGGAGTTTGGGCTGGTCGTCGATGAGGAAGAAGGCATCTTGTTCAACGGCTGCGCCGCGTGGGTCGGGCAGCAGTTCGACCCGCGCGGCGGGGACGAGATCGGTTGGCAAGGCCAAGGCGATGTTTCCCACCACGGCCGTCTGTTCGCCCGCCAAAGTGGCGATGTAATTGCGTTCTCCACTATCGCCCTCGGCCCGCCGCAGCGCCAAGCCACCGAGCAGATCGGCACCGGCGATGAGGCGCGGCTTGTTTTTGTCGTTGGTGGAAACGCTCTGCTGCAACAAGTGGATGTCGAGTTGGAAAACGTCGAGTTTGTCGGTGAAGTTCAGGGGCAGAGAAAAGAGACGGGCATTGGCAATGTCCGTTTGCGCCAGTTCAGTCAGATAAACGATCTTGACGCTGCGGGTTCCTTTTGCGGGGATGGGGTAAATGCGGGTGCGGAAGGCGTTGCCCTGGGTCCACTCCGCAAGGCCGGGATCGACGCCCTTGCGGACTTCTTTTTCAAAGATGACGCGGGCCTGGTGTTTTTCGACGGGCACGGCATCGACGATTTGGCCCTCGATGTCCAAACCGTAACCGGCCAGAGTCGCCCCGGGCGGCAGGGGGAAAAGAAGCTCGCCTTGGAGCACGCGGTCGGTGTCGTTGGCGAAGGTGAGAATCTGCGTGGTGCGGGCCACGCCGGCCAAGATGGTCACGTCGATCTTGACTTTGCTGATACGCAGCGGTTGCGACACGACTTCGACGGCCTGCTGGTCGTTGTTGTTGTCGAGTGGTTGGGCCATGAGGCGAGGCGGCAACGGCGCGGCGGAAGGTGGCGGAACCACCGCGGTCTTTTCGGTCAGTGAATTCCCGGACACCGGCGTGGCGGCCTCATCATTGGCGCAGGCCGGCATAATCAGGCACAGAAGCAGCAGGGCGGCAAGCAGGCGGTAAAGCATGGAAGGGATTTCCGTTGGAAGGGCTTTTGTGGGATTCGGGGCGTGGTGGTGCGCAAACACCGTCATATTGATTTGACGCATCAAAGTGACGTTGGTTCCGGCCGGGCGTTACAACCCGTGGCGTGGTGGCGTGAGCCCGTCGATACGCCGTTTGCCTCAAGACGAGCATTATCGCACAATACGGGGCTGAAACCTGTCCCTCTCACCCGGCCCACACAAGACACATGGAAACCCTCACGATGTCACAGAAAGCCCCTTGGATCACTTACCGCCCTGAACTCAAGGTGCTGGACTGCACCATTCGCGACGGCGGGTTGATCAACAAGCACAAGTTCGAGGACACGCTGGTCACGGCCGTGTACGACACCTGCCTGGAGGCGGGCGTTGATTACATGGAGATCGGTTACAAGAACAGCGAGAAGGTTTTCCCCCGCGCCGACTTCGGCCACTGGCGTCATTGCCGCGAGGAGGACATTCGCCGCATCGTGGGTGATCACGACCCCGTGAAAACCGGCCTGAAACTGGCGGTCATGGCCGACGCCTCCAAGAGCGACTGGAAGACGCAGATCGAGCCGGCCAAGGACTCGGTGCTGAGCATGATCCGTGTGGCCTTCTACGCCAATCAGGTTTCCGAGGCCGTGGAGATGATCCACCACGCCCACGAAATGGGCTATGAAACGACGGCCAATCTCATGTCGGTCTCGGCCTTTTCCGAAGCGGAAATCGACACCGTATTGGCGGCCATCGCCCCCACGCCGGCCTGCACGATGGTCATCGTGGACAGCTTCGGCCACCTCTACCGCGAGCAGATCGACACCCTCTATCACAAGTACGCCAAGGCCATGGAAGGCACGGGCAAGGAGATCGGCCTGCACATGCACAACAACCTGCAACTGGCCTTCGCCAACACCATCGAGGGGATCATCCTGGGTTCCAACCGCGTGGACGCCACGGTGTACGGCCTGGGTCGCGGCGCGGGCAACTGCCCGATGGAACTGCTGCTGGGCTTCCTGCGCAATCCCAAGTTCAAGCTGCGCCCGGTGGTGAAGCTGATTCAGGATCACCTGTTGGAATTGCGGGAGAAGATGGAGTGGGGCCCGCTGGTGCCGTACAACATCACCGGGCAGATGAACCTGCACCCCCGTGGTGCAATGGAGTGGCGCGACAGCCCCGACAAGGACGACTTCGCCGCCTTCTTCGACAAGGTCATCGCGGATGTGTGAGTCTGGGGCTTCTTCATTGGTAACACAGATCAACACAGATGTTCACAGATGAACATGGATGAAGGCGGAAAAACCAGAAGGCTTGAGGCTTGATGGGCCGTTTGATGTTCCCGGCTGTCCTTGGCGCTCTTGGTGTCCTTGGTGGTTAAATGCCTTTTGTCTCCTTCGCGTTTTCGTGTCTTCGTGTTCAACCCCTTAACACAGGAAAAAGATCATGAAAGTCGTCATGGTGATGTTTGATTCGCTCAACCGCCACATGCTGCCCAACTACGGCTGCGAGTGGACCAAGGCCCCGAACTTCAGCCGCCTGGCGAAACGTTCGACGACTTTCGACAAGGCCTACGTCTGTTCCATGCCCTGCATGCCCGCCCGCCGGGAGTTGCACACGGGGCGGCCAAACTTCCTGCATCGTTCCTGGGGGCCTATCGAACCCTTCGACGACTCCATGCCCCAGATGCTCGATAAAGCCGGGGTTTACACGCATCTGTGCAGCGATCACTACCACTATTGGGAAGACGGCGGGGCGACCTACCACACCCGTTACAGCAGTTGGGAGTTCTTCCGCGGGCAAGAGGGCGACCAGTGCATCGGCCACGTCGCCGAGCCCCCCGTGCCGCACAACATCAACGGCAAGGGTCGCCGGCCCGACTGGGTCAACCGCCAGTTCCAACAGCGCGATGAGGACTTGCCGCAGACCAAAACTTTCGATGCGGGCGTGGCGTTCATTGATCGCAATCACGCCGAGGATCGCTGGTTCTTGCAGATCGAATGTTTCGATCCGCACGAACCGTTCTGGAGCGGTGAGAAGTACCACGGCCTCTACCCGCACGATTACGTCGAAGCAACCGAAGGCGTGTACGACTGGCCGGATTACGGTCCGGTGGGTGAGCGCACGCCCAAGCAGATCGAGCATCTGAAACTGCGTTACGCGGCCCTGATGTCCAAGTGTGATGAAAGCCTGGGCCGAGTGTTGGACGCCTTCGACAAACACGACCTGTGGAAGGACACCATGCTGGTGGTCTGCACGGATCACGGCTTCATGCTGGGTGAGCATGACCTGTTGGCCAAGAATTGGATGGGGTGGTATGAGGAGACGGCCCACACGCCGTTTTTCATCTGGGACCCGCGCTGTCCCCAGGCCGCGGGCCAGCGCCGCGATGCGCTGGTGCAACCGATGATCGACCTTGGCCCGACGCTCTTGGATTTCTTTGGTTTGCAGGCCACGCCCGACATGCTGGGCGGGAACTTGAAGGCGACGATTGAGAGTGACGCGAAGTTGCGCGAGGGTGCGGTTTTTGGTGCCGCCAGGAGTGCCGTGCAGGTGACGGATGGGCGGTACAGCTACATGCGTTGGCCGGTGCGGGAGAACAATGGGCCGTTCTGTCAATACACCCTGATGCCCACCAACATGCGCGGGTTTTTCCCGCCGGGGCAGATCCAGAACGCCACGCTCGTCGAGCCGTTGAGCTTCACCAAGGGGATGCCCGTCCTGCGTTGCGGCCGGGCCGAAGCGTCACCGCTCAAAGCCGACGCCGACAAACAGCATCGGCTATGGGATTTGCAAAGCGACCCGCATCAGAACAACCCGCTGCAAGACCCGGCCTTGGAAAACCGCATGAAGGACCTGATGGTGAAGTTGATGAAGGAATGCGATGCCCCGGCCGAGCAATACCTGCGCATGGGCCTCGAAGACCTGGTGTGAAAAGATGATTCAAGCCCACGGATGCCGTCGCCGCGACGGCTTCCGTGGGATCGTGGTCAACAGAAATGTTGACACCTCAAAACGGCTCCCGTCGCTCCACGTCCATCGTCTGCCGCTTGGCTTCCGCCGCCTGCTCCTCGCGCGGCACGAGGTCAAACGCCACCACCGTGTCCCGCGCATCGGGCAGAGAGTGTGTCTGTGCCACCGGCTTGGCGAAGTTAAAGAAAATATCTTCTTTCTTGCCGAAGGTCTGCACCCCGCCATTCCAGAAGTCGGTGATGAAGGCCTCGGCCCCGGTGGCGAGTTGCCGGGCGTTGCGAATTTTGCCCCGCATGTCCGGCAGGAGCAGGTGGCCGATGGTGGGTTCGAGCACGTGGGCGTAAAGCGTGTCGCCGCGTTGGGTGTAGCGACCCCATTCGGGCCGGGGAAACTCCGCGATGCCGCAGCCGTAAACGCTTTCGCCGTTGAGCGCCATCCAGTCGCCGACTTCCTCCAGGATTTTCACCGCTTGGGTTTGCAGGCCGCCCCGCGCGTCGGGGCTGAGGTTCACCAGCAGGTTGCCACCCTTGCTCACACAGTTAACCAGCGTGCGGATGATCATCGCCGGTGATTTCCAGCCATCGTCACTCGCCGAGTAACCCCACGAATTGGTGAGCGTGATCCACCCTTCCCAAGGCAGCACCTCGCCCCGCGCGTTGACCACCGGGTCGGGGGGAATGTTCTGCTCCGGGCTGTCGAAGTCCCCAGCCCAACTCGGCGGGTCGGCCTGCTTAATATCGCCGCCCAGCCGATCGTTGATGATGATCTCCGGCTGTAACTGCCGCATCATCTTCACCAGTTCGTCAGCCCCCCATTTCTCGCCGCGATATTCCCAATACGAAAAGTCGAAGTGAATCCAGTCGATCTTGCCATAGTTGGTGAGAAGCTCACGCACCTGGCCGTGCATGTAGGTGACGTAACGCGACCAGTCGCAGGGCTTGTCCTTGAAGGCCGGGTCGTGCCGTGAGGGATGCTGGCGGTCGCGCCAAGCGGGGTAATCCGGGTGATGCCAATCCACCAGCGAGTAATACAGGCCCACCTTCAAGCCTTCGGCGCGGAAGGCTTCGACATACTCACGGATGAGGTCGCGGCCGGCGGGGGTGTTGGTCGCCTTGTAATCCGTGAGCTTGCTGTCCCAGAGGCAAAAGCCGTCGTGATGCTTGGTGGTCAGCACGGCATACTTCATCCCCGCACGCTTGGCGAGCCTGGCCCAGCTTCGCGGGTCGTAGCGGTCGGGGTTGAAGCTCTCGAAGTAACGCTGGTAGTCGGCGATGCTCATTCGCTCGGAAGAGCGCACCCACTCGCCTCGGGCCGGGGCGGCGTAAAGGCCCCAGTGAAAACTGATGCCGAAACGGTCGTGGTTGAACCAGTCCATGCGCGGCGGGGTTGGTTTGTAAAGGAGGGTCATGGGATCTTTCCGTGTGTTGGAGTGAATCACCAAGGATACCGTCCAGCAATCAACGCATCTTCAAGCCCACGGATGCCGTCGCCGCGACGGCTTTTCGTGGGATGCCACACGATTGGATTATGCGTGAACCATTTTCTCGCATGGTGTGGCGATCCCGCGGAAGAGTCGCCCAAAGCCGCGACTCATCCGCGGGCTTGAATGGGCATCTTGCGATATCTTGGGTTCAACCAAGGCGCGACGCCCGCGCCGCTGAGGGGTGTTGGCATGACCAAACGCATCTGTCTGTTGGGCCTGTTGATTCTTGTGCTGTCCGGCGCGGCGATGCGCGCCCCGGCGACGTTTTCAAGACCTCTGTGGTTTGATGAGGCCGACACCTGGCGCAGCGCCGTGGCTTCGCGGGGGATCACTTACGGGCAGTTCTTCGCCTGGACCAATCATTTTGAAAACGCGCCGTTGGGGTATCTGCTGCCACGCATCGCCGTGGATGCGCTGGGCAGTGACGCTGAGTGGGTGCTGCGCTTGCCGTCGCTCTTCTTTGGCATCCTCTGCATTCCCGCGGCCTATCTGCTGGGCTTGGTCGTGCGCGATCATTTCACGGGCCTGCTGACGGCCCTGCTCATCACCGTCGATCCGACCCAGTTTGACCAAAGCCAGCAGGCGCGGATGTACCCGATGCTGATGTTGTTCACCATTGCCGCGGCCATCTTCGCCATTCGCCTCTTGCGTGAGCCGACGCGGCGGCACGGTGACTGGATATGCCTGGGCCTGGCGCTGGGATTGTGTCTTTGGAGCACGCTGTTGGGGGCCATGACGTGGGTGAGCATGGCCATCGCCGGCGGACTGGTGGTGGGCGGATCGCTCTTGACCCGCCGAACCGATTACAAGACTTCCGCCGCCATCGTGCGTCTCACCGCGGCCTACTTCGTCGCCATCGCCGTGGCCAACATCGGCGTTTACAACATCATCTGGCGCGTGCTCTACGGCCCGGATCGCGGCGGCAAAGGCATGGCTATCACGGCCATCGCGCGGGAAGTTGTCGTGGGGTTGAAGGACATGGTTTGGCCCACGGCGGGGCAAGGGCCGGCGTTGCTCATCGCCCTGGCGCTGACGGGGTTTGTTTTGGCGTCCGTTGGCGCGGGGTTATTGATCCTGACCAAACGTTGCAAGACCGCTGGGCTAGTCATGCTGGGGTTGATCTTCGGTGTGCTGTTGATGATGGTCCCGTTTCGCCGGTCGCATCGGTTCATGGACCCGCGGTATTTCACGGTGTTGCAGCCGGCCTTGTGGGTGGGGTTGGCGGTGTTGGGGAGTTGGGCGCTAAACCGCAAGCGTGATGGCGTGCGTTTGGGGTGGTCGGTGATTGGCGTGTTGCCGGTGTTGGTTTGCGCGGGGTTGGGATTGTGGCAGTGTCTGCACATCGAGCAGTTCTGGCAGCAGCCTGACAAGTTTCTCGTCGCGCCGATGATCCAGTTGGTGCATCAACAAATGGCGCCGGGCGAGGCTCTGGCGCTGGATCCGCCGGTCATGGACATTCTGGCGGCTTATTACCATGTGCCCGTTGATCCCGTGCTCGACAGCGCCTTGCACGAAAAAGATCTTCAGCGAGCCGACCCCCAAGTGCCCGCGACATTCAACGCCCCGGCGGCGTGGCTGGTGGTTGCCATGGTCAACGACAATAAGCGGCTCAGCCCCACGGACTTCCGCTACGTCCGCAGGCCCATCGACACAATCGCCGCCCACTACGGTGTGAAGGTCGATGAGGCGGATTATCTGCGACATGTGGGACGCGACCGCGTCACTGCTCTGCGCATCAGTGCCGAGGGAATCACTTGGCGGTCCGTCAGTGCCGATGACGCCCACGCTTCGGAGTGACGTTCAATTCGCCACGCTCACCCTACGACAATCTTTTCCATCTCGACGGGTTCGACGCCCATCACCCCGCACCAATCGGCGTAAGCCCGCGGGGCGATTTCCGAAGGTTTGATCTCGCTGCGCCCACCCCAGAAAACATTGGTGTACGACACGGGAATGCCCACGTCCGCAAGGTGTGCGTCGATTGACGCCTTGTGTTCCAGCACCTTGGGTTTCTCCAGCCCGTGGGCCACGCCCATGATGTTGACGTTGTTGAAGTCCGGCCCGCCTTGCCGCCAATAGGCATGGGTCATGATCATGAAGCGGCCCACTTCGCGTCCGGTCTCCATCTCCCGGCCCGGCGGCACGGCCCAGTGAAACAGGGCGTTGAAGCGCGTCACCCGCTGATTTCCCGCCACGGGCTTGACGTGTTCGAGGAAGGTCGAGAAGCGCCCGATGACGCCCCGCGCGTTAAGCGACTCGGCCACGGCGCAAAACGCTTGGTGACTCATGCCCGCCTCGGCGGCCCGGTCGCGCCAAGGTTCGCTGATGATCTCCTGGGCCGCCAACTCGCGCTTCAGCGGTGTCAGCACCCGCCAATCCTCATCCGACAGTGCCACCACGTTGGTTTCGTAGGCCCGGCCCGGCTCATCGGTCTTGTCGCCCGGCTCGATGACCCGGCGGCGCATGTGGCCCACGCCCAGCGAAAAAACGCAGCGGGCCGGCATGAGCCGGTAGCCCGTGGCACCAGTGTGCACCATCAGCAAGCGGCAGTGCTTGTCCATGTCATAACGCGAGGGAACTTTCAGCGTCGTCCAGAGCCGATATTGCGATCCAGGCGTGTCGCCATCGGTGGTGCGAATGACCACGTGGCCGGTGAAGGGATCGTGGGTGAACATCCAGTCAAAGGCGGCGCTGAGTTTTTCCGAAGGCACAATCCAAGCCACTAGAGCGCCGGGCGACAGGTTCGTCGCCAGCAGCGTTTGCCGCACGCGGCGAATGGTGCCGGCTTCGAGCATGGCGGCGATGCGCTGCAACACCACGGGCAGTTCAACACCGCTGGCATCGGCAATGGCGTCAAACGGCCGGGCGTGAAACCCTTGGACGCAATCTTCGCTGACCCGCAGGATGCGGGCGTTGACGGGGTCTTCCGGGGAAACGGGGGTGGAGACGGAAAACGTGGACTCAGTCATGGACGCAAGTCTAGGCGGGTGGGTGACAAGGTGACAGGGTGACAAGGTGACAAGGTGACAAGGTGATGGGGTGACAAGGTGACGGGTGGCGTGAAACGTCTTCAATACTTCAGGCCGTTTTCGCGGAGATGCACTTGGGGTTCGGCCAGCGTGCCGCCACCATTGCGGATGGTGCCGACGAACATGTCGTGGTCGCCTTCGACATCGACGTGGGTGGTGACTTCGCATTCCATGAAAGCCATGGCGCTGATGAGAATGGGGATGTGCATGAGCGTGTTGGGCCGAAGGTCGGCACCCAGAAACGGGTCTTCCCCGGTGCTGAAGCCGTTGGCAAACTTTCGCAGCATGGTGCGGTCGTCGGCGGCGATCTGGCAGAGGCCGAAGTGCCGCGAGTCGCTGATGAGCGGCATGATAGGCCGGCCCTTGGCCACGGCCACGGCCACCATCGGCGGACGGAAACTCACCTGCTGCACCCAACTCACGAGCATCCCCGAGCGGCGATCCTCGTGCCGGGCGGTGAGAATGAACATCCCCTGCGGGATGCGGCCCAAAGCCAGCGCGATGCCTTGACGTTTCTTGTCATCCATGCGAAAGGCCCCCTGCAAAAAGGCGTTGAGAAATCACTCCCCTATTTAACGCCTGTCAAGATAAACCGCCTTGGGCCAACACGCAAAAAGGCCTCGCCAATAAGGTTCGCTAAACTACCTGTCATGTGGGCAATCGGCGGCATCATGTTCGATCTCGACGGCACGTTGCTTGACACCCTGGCGGACATCGCCGCGGCGGGCAACCACATGCTGGCATCCTTCGGCCTGCCCGCCAAACCCGTCGCCGAGTACCGTTACCTCGCCGGCCAAGGAGCGCCGTGGCTGGTCGAGCATGCCTTGGGGCCGGAGCATCAGCATCTGGCCGATGAGGGTCTGACGCGGCTCAAGGCCTACCAGATGGAGCACGGGCTGGATCAGACCCGGCTTTACGACGGCATCGCCGACCTGCTGGAATACCTCACGGCCTTGAAGTTGCCGATGGCGGTGCTGTCCAACAAGCCGCACCCCGCGACGCTGGAGGCCGTGGCGCGGAAGCTGGACATGTGGCGTTTTGAGGCCGTCGAGGGTCACAAGCCCGGTGGGCCGCTGAAGCCCGATCCGGCCGGGGCGCTGGCGATTGCCGAGGCGACGGACATCGAGCCGGGCCGCTGGCTCTACGTGGGCGACACAAGAGTGGACGTGCTCACCGCCAAGGCCGCAGGCATGTACCCCATCGGCGTGTTGTGGGGCTTTCGGGACCAAGCCGAACTGGCCGAGGCCGGGGCCGAGACCATCGTTGCCAATCCCTTTGAGATCAGTAATTTTCTTGAACAGTCGGCGATACGGCTCGACACGCGGTGAAACTCGTTGCGAGTGTGCTTGCCAAGGGAAGACCCACCGGGGGCTTACGCCCTTGGCTCTGACGAGTCTAATTGTTGGGAAAATACTTGGGTTTCACCCGTCGGACGCTGATGCGTATGTTCGGGTCCGGCGGACGTGGCGTCTGAATCTCGGGCATGGCGGTCAACGCTTCTTTGAGTCCCGCCCGCCATTCCAGATAGCGATAGGGCACATTATTCTTCACGTGGATGCCACGCACGGCTTGGTGATACTTTTCGTAGATCACCTTCTGCCAATCCTGCGTGCCGGCCTGGCAGTAGAAAATGCGACAGCCCATCGGCCGGCATTGGTGAGCGCCGCAGAGGTTGTCTTGGTGAAACGGGCAGTCGCCCTTGGGGTCGATGCCCTCGGCGGTGATCTTGGGCACCAGCCACTGTTGCAGAACATAGGCAATTTCCAGGCCCGTGACGTAGAGCCGGTGGCCGTAGGCCTCGAAGTGGCAGCACTTGCCGCTGGACCAGCACATCGGGGCGCGGGCCTTGACCTCCTTTTCCAACTCCAAGTAAAGCTCAAAAAGGTCGGCACCGGCGTCGGACCCAAGATCCGCCGCGTTCCACAAGCAGCGCCAGAGTTCGGCATCGGTCATCGAATCAGGCGTGAGGCGATCGCTCATGAGATTCCCTTCGCGTCGGCGCTTCCACTTGCGTCAAACAGTGTCATCGCGTCATCCGTCGTTCACGGCAAGGCCGCGGCTTGGCGGTCGCGGATGATGCGGATTTCTTCGATTGAATAGAGCCGCCCTTGGCCCGTGTTGCCATCCGTCATGCCCGGACAGCGTGCCCCGGCCTGCTTCCAGCCTCGCGGACTCTTGAGATTCCCCGGCCAAAAGGGCCAGGTACGGCACTGCGTGGGTCGATCCTCGTAAATCCCGCACGAACCTTTGCCTTCCTTGTCACGCACCAGGAAAATGCAGTCGTAACCATGTTTGGTCAGTCTTTCGCTCAGCGACCAGTCGCCGTCGATTTCCCGTGCGTAACGCTTGCGGAAGGCGGGCACATCGAGTTTGAGACGCCGCGCCATGGCGACTTCTTCTTCGGGGGAATACCACACCACGCCGGGCGGGCCTGAGCAGCAGTTACCACACATGGTGCAGGTGAAACGCAGGCCTTCGGCGTACCACTCGCCGTTGTTGGCGGTTTGATCTTTCATCATGCCCACAGTTTATCGCCTCCCCGTTTAGCCACGCAGCCAAGCGGAGTGCCTGCCCACCATTCACATCCCCGCCTTCATGGCCATGAGGTCATCGTGGCCTTCGGGCTGGAGCAGGATGCCGATGTGGTTGGTGACATTTTCCGCCAAGGCACGGAGGTTGTAGCCGCCTTCGAGGCATGAGACGAGTCTTCCCCCGCAGTGTCGTTCCGCCGCCATTTTCAGTTGCCGCGCCATCCATGTGAAACCTTCGGAGGTGACCTTCATGTGCGCCAGGGGGTCATGTTCCGAGGCGTCAAAACCGGCGCTGACGAGCAGGAACTCCGGGCTGAAGCGATCCAGCGCTGGCAGCATCTGTTGCACAAAGGCCCGGCGATACGCGCGGTCGTCCGCACCGGGATCCAGCGGCACGTTAAGCGTGAAACCATCGCCCGCCTCTTGCCCTTTTTCCCAAGCGAAGCCGCTGCCGGGGTAGAGATAAGACGGGTGTTCGTGAACGCTGATGAACAGCACTTCGGGGACGTACTCGAAGATGTGCTGCGTGCCGTTGCCGTGGTGAACATCGAAATCGACGATGGCAATGCGTGAAAGGTGATGGTGGTCGAGTAGATGTCGCGCGGCTACGGCGATGTTGTTAAAGAGGCAGAAACCCATCGAGCGGTCGCGTTCAGCGTGATGGCCTGGCGGTCGCAGGGCGCAGAAGGCATTGTGAACGCCGCGCTGGTTCGTGATGGGGTCGATGGCACCGGGGCCGCGCATCACCGCATCGACCGCCGCCATCGTCCCGCCCGCCGCCAGTAACGCGATGTCGAAACTCTCGGCACAAACCACGCTGTCGCCGCAGTCGATGTGGCCTTGTCCCCGCCCCCGGCATTGAAGGCAGGCTTCCCGCAGGCGTTGGATGTAGAGCGGATCATGCACGGCCGCGATGGCGGGCAAGGGCGCGGGGGTGGGCGATAGATGCGTCAGTTGCCCCCACAGGGGCAAACCGCGCAAACGCTCCATGACCGCCGCCAGCCGTTCCGGCCGCTCAGGATGGCCCGGCCCGGTTCGGTGATCCATGCAACGATCGTGATATACCAGCCCCGTGGTCATGCGCTAAGCATATCCGCGTGACACGCGCATCATTGGATCCCAAGGGGCGAAAGCCCTCGGTAGATCGACAAGACGCGCGGCGAGGACGACGCGTCCTTCGGTTCTGAACACCCCCGTCATCTCATCAAGTCACCCCCGCGCATGGCCGAAAGTCCCTCCATGGGGCGCAGCCCCGTGCCTTGGGGTGATTCGCACATGCAACCCTCGTTGAGTTGGTTCGTGGTCATGGCGGTGGTCTCGGCGCTGATGCTGCGGCTGGGCGTCTGGCTGGGCCGCGGCTCGCGCCGCCGGGCCGGGCTGGCGATGGTGCTGGGATTCAGCCTGCTGGCATGGTGGCTCTGGCTGCACAAGCATCCCGAAGTGGCGGTGCGGGTGATTCCCGTCTCCATGCTCAGCCAACTCGAAGGCATCGGCGCGGTGCCAGCCTTCATGCTCATCGTCGGCATCGCCTGGTCGATGTCACGCCTGCCGCGCCAACGCAAGGTGACCCTGGCCGCGGCCTTGTTGGGCGGCGTATATTTCCTCCACGGCGGCTTGTGGATGCTGCAAACCACGCCCACCGCCAGCTTCGGCGGCAACATGCAGGACGGCGTGGTCATGCAGACCCAGGACTACTCCTGCGTCGCCGCCGCCTGCGCCACGGCCTTAAACGATCTTGGTCTGACTGCCACTGAAGCGCAAATGGCGGAACTGACCCAGACCCGTCCGGGCACTGGGGCCACGCTCATCCGCGCTTTGGAAGGTTTGGAAAACCGGCTCGCGGGCAGCGGGTTTCAAGCCCGGCTCGTCGAGCCGACGTATCAGCAACTCATGGCCACGCGCCCGCCGGTTCTCACCCCGCTGCGTTTTGAAACCACCATGCTGCACATGGTGGTGCTTCGCCGGGTCAACGAGCATGGCGTACTCATCGCCGACCCAACCAATGGGGAGATATGGTTTGACCGCCCGGAGTTCGAGGCCCACTTCACAAGGCAGGCGCTGGTCTTCGAGCCACGCGGGAAGTGACGGGCTTGAGGCTTGAAACGTGTTTTCTGACTCATAGCCGCAACGTCCCCGTTGCGCGTCTTATGCGTTCATCGTGATTCGTGGAGACGCGCAACGGGGACGTTGCGGCTATAAGATTTGCGAGATTTGATTCACTCGTGAACCTCGATGATCTGCGCTTGGAGCGAGGCCAAGTCCACCACCGCCACGGTGCAGCGCTCGGTGAGCCAGCCGCAGCATTCGCCGGGGTTGAGCAGCAGCCGACCATCTTTCATTTCGTTGACTACGGCGTGGGTGTGGCCGGTGATGACCAGGTCGGCACCCGCAATGTCGGCGGGCTTGAGCCAGTCGATGAAATGGTGCATCACGATCTTGCGCCCGGCGAGGGTGACCGTCAGCGGGCCATCCACGAGGTTGGGCAGCACTGCCTTGAGACCCTTGCGTTCGCCATCGTTGTTGCCGTAAACGCAGTGCAGCGGCGTGTCCAAGACATCCGGTGCGATGAGCTTGGCGGCGAAGGGGGCGATGTAATCCCCGGCGTGAAAAATCGCCTCGACTTGGGAGCGCGCGAAAAATTGCATGGCCCGACGGAACGTCGGCAGGCGGTCGTGCGTATCACTGATGACCCCGATTTTCATGAGGCGCTTCCGTTGAGTGTGAACCACCAAGACACCAAGGTCACCAAGGACAGCCGCGTCATGCTGATGGGATTCGTTGGTGTCGCCGCATGACTTACAATCGCCATCTTATGTTGTTGTCGCGTTTGCTGACAATCCTGTTGTGTCTGTCGCTGCCGTTAGGCATGGCGGATGTTGTCTCGGCTCAAGCAACCGCCGGTGTCTTGCCCGCGGCTCAACTGCCCGCCGACACCATCGCGTTTTATCGCTTCGACCCGGCGCAACTTCAACCGCCCGCCGGGTGGTTGCCGCCGCTGATGCAATTGCTTGACGCCGCTGGCGTGGTGCGGCTCGAAGAGCAGCCCGTGGCCGATGGCCTGCTCATCGCCACCGTGCTGGCGTCTTATCCGCACACCGTGGCCCTGCTGGACCTCTCCGCCAGTCGCCACATTCCGGGCCAACTCGACCTCGCATCACTTCACGCCGTGGTCGTCATCGACGCACCCGGTCAGCACCCGCAACTGCTGCGCACCCTCGAATCCATCCTCGTCCACTACGGCCAGGCCGACACCCGCCAACAGAGCGTCATCGACCTGCCGGACCAGCGGCGCGGCGTGCGCTACCGCTTGGCCGATTGGCCCGCGTGGATGAGCCTGGAGTGGTTCGCCGACGCCCACCGCTTCTACTTCGGCATCGGCACCAACAGCCTGCAACGCTGGTTTGAGCGTGCCCAACCGCTTGCCGAGGAACCGCGCCTCAAGCGGCACTGGGAAGCCGTGGCCGACCCCAAGCGCACCGCCTCGATGTTGGAGTGCTTCATCGATCTTTCGCGTCTGCGGCAAGCCATGCCCACCCTCTTTCGCACAGGACGCACCACGCCGCTCTTGCGATTGCTGGAACTCGACGAGGCCCGCGAAGTCATGCTGCATGGCCGCTGGGCCGACAGTTTTCTGGTGCTGGAAATGACTACCTTCGACGGCAGCAAAACTCGACGCACACCGCTGACGCTCGACGCCTGGCCCAGCGACGCCGGGATGCCCAAGCCCGAGGCCGACTTCATCATCGCCGCGCCGCTGGACTGGCCTTGGGCGGTCAACAAGGCCATGCAGATCGTCTGGCTGACCAAGGAGCCCGACGACCGCCCGGTGTACGACAAGGATCTGCAAGACTATTTCAAGGCCACCGGCGTGGACTTGACGGAGCATTTGAAACGCTATCGGCCGTACCTTTTCATCAGTAGTTTTCCCCGGCCTTGGCTGCCGGTGCCCGGAGCGCTGTCAGCCTACGCGCCCTTGCGTGAGGCGAGCGAAAACGAAGCGGCAAAACGAGAGTTGCTGGCGCTGATGAAGCCGTTGATGAAGGATGGGCCGGACTCGCCCTACAAGTCCGAGGATGTCGCGGTGCTGCGCGACGAGGCCACAGGCGTCTATTACCTTGACAGCCCCCTTCGCCGCATCTTCAAGGCCCCGGCCTGGGGGTGGGGCGAACATCAAGGCGTCGGCGTATTGATCGAAAGCTACAGCCCCCCTGCGGTGCTGGCCAACCGTCATGCGCTGCAAGGGGAAGCTCCCGTCCCTTCGGTCCCCAAATGACGTTTGGTCGTGCAACGTGGTGTTTTGCTCTATCGACGGGGATCGCGGTGGGGGGGCGGGAGGTGTTGAGGCTGGATGATCATGGGCGGGTGTCCCAGCCGCGGGAGCGGCTGGGCTTTCGAGGGATGCGATTACATGGATTTGAGATACTCTTTGATCGTGTTGTGTGCAATCTTGTTTCGGCAATCCTTTTGCGAGAACTTTCATGACGCTTCCCGTGCAATCGTTTTCCGGTGTGGTTCCTTCCTTGGCGCAGGTGGGTGACCTTGGCCCGCCGCGCTCGGAAATTGGCGTTGGTTGTTTGATGCCCTGGGCTGGTTTTCTTTATGTGCTCAACTACAACTCGCACAAGGAGAAGTCGGGAGCTGGGGTTTCGCTGCGCCGCATCGCGGCTGACATGAGCATGGAAGTCGTGCCCGAAACCTTGGGCGTCGATGGCACCTACACCAACCGCTTCGTCCACTTCCCTTCCAATCAGATCGTCATCGGGCCGCACGTCATTGACGCCGAGCATCGCATCCGCACCGTGCCGGAGCTTCAACCCCTGCGCGTCTGCGGCACCACGCGACACCTGACGGACCCGGAAAATCTCGTGTACGTGCTATGCATGGAAGGTGAACTTTTCGAGCTTAACGTCCGCACCCTGCAATGCACCCTGCTCTTTGACCTGCAACAGTTCTTGGGCACCCAAGGCGAAGGCAAGGTCCACTTCAAGGATTGCTATTGCAGTTTTGGCCGACTGGTGGTGTGCAGCAACGAGTATCACGAACCGGATTGGAAAGGCACGCAAGCGCAAGGTCGGCTGGCGGAGTACGACGGCAAGAGTTGGACGATGCTGGAGCAAAAGCCGTTCACCTGCATCAGCGGCCGCCACGACTTCGGCGGCACGATGTTCGCCACCGGTTGGGATCGCGCCTCGGCCATCATGAAGGTCTTTACCCGTCAGGACAAGACCTGGCGCACCTATCGACTGCCCAAGGCCTCGCACTGCTTCGACCACAAGTGGCAAACCGAGTGGCCCCGCATCCGCGAGACGGAACACGAACGCCTGCTGATGGATCACCACGGCATGTTCTACGAACTTTCCCCCTGGGCCTACGGCAACCGCGTCTGGGGCGTGCGACCGATCTCCACGCATCTTTGGGTGCATGGCGACTTCTGCTCTTGGCGGGGGATGCTGGTGTTGGGCGCTGACAACGCCAGTCCTTCGCATGGGCAGAGTCCCACCACCGCCGAGCCACAGAGCGGGCTGTGGTTTGGCAAGACCGATGACCTCTGGCAGTTCGGCAAACCCAAGGGCTGGGGCGGGCCTTGGTGGAAGGATGAAGTCCAAGGCGGCGTGCCCAGCGACCCGTATTTGATGACGGGCTTTGAACACAAGTGCCTGCACCTGACGAATCACGGTGACAAAGCGGTGACGTTCCACATCGAGTTGGATGGCCGCGGTGATGGCGCGTTTGGGCGTTATGAAAGCGTCGAAGTGCCAGCCCGGCAAGGCGAGGCCGACGGTTACCGCGCCCACGTTTTTCCCACCGGGCTTAGCGCACATTGGGTGCGCTTGGTGACGGACAAAACCTGCACCGCGACCGCGCAGTTTTTCTACACCTGAGAAAAATCACGTGACACCAACGAAACACGCTTGCGGTTTAGCGCGTCTTCAAAGCCGCTAAACCGCAAGCGTGGTGGTTGGTTGATGGATGTATGGTTGCCTTGGGAACGTCTTAACCCTTGACCCAACTCGACGCCATGAGCACATCCGCCACTTCGGGTCGGCTAAACTCCTGCGGGGGACGCTGACCGGCCTTGAGCACCTCGCGCACCTTGGTGCCCGAGAGCATGATTTTCTCTTCCGGGCCGTGCGGGCAGGTCTTGGCGCTGACCATGCCTTCGCAGGCGTTGCACCAGGCGGTGTGCTCGAACTTCAGGATCGTCGCGCCGATCTCGCCGGGGGCGAACTTCTCGAAAATTTCTTGGGCATCGTAGCTGCCGTAGTAGTTGCCCACCCCGGCGTGGTCACGACCGACGATGAAGTGCGTCACGCCGTAGTTCTTGCGCACCAAGGCGTGGAGAATCGCTTCACGCGGACCGGCGTAACGCATGGCGCCGGGCATCACGCTCAACATCGTGCGATCCTTGTTGTAGTACTTTTCGATCAACACGCGGTAGCATTCCATGCGTGTGTCGGCGGGAATGTCGCCGGGCTTGGTCTCGCCCACCAAGGGGTGAATCAGCAGGCCATCGGTCATCTCCAAGGCGCACTTGGTGAGGTATTCGTGGGCGCGGTGGATGGGGTTGCGGGTCTGGAAGGCGGCGATGGTCTTCCAGCCACGCTTCTCGAAGGAAGCGCGAGTGGCGGCGGGAGGCAGGCGGTACTCGGTGAACTGCTCGCCCGGCTCCTTTTCCGGGGTCACGGTGAGCACTTCGATGGGCCCGGCCACCAGCCAATCGCCTTCGTCCATGACCGCCTTGACACCGGGGTGGGCCGGGTCTTCGGTGCCAAAGACGTTGGGAATCTCAAGTTTTTTGTCGTGGGGGTAGATAGCCTTGATGTCGATAACGGCCAGCAGAGTTCCGTCGGAGTGCTTCAGTGCCGCCTTATGGCCTTCTTTCAAGGTGGCCTTGACCTTTTCATCGACCGCCAGGGTGATGGGAATGGGCCAGGGGGCGTTGTTGCCGGCGCCGCCCCATTCGGAGCGTTTGTCGCTTAGGCGCATGTGCTTGCAGATGCTGGCAAAGTCATCCGGGCCGACGAAGCCGGTCAGGGGGCTAAACGCGCCGATGGCGATCATTTCCAGATCGCAGGCCTGCTTGGCCGAGAGGGTGATGGCGGGCAGGGCCTTGGCCTCGGTGGTCAACGCGGCCTTGCGGGCCTCGCCCACGATGCGATTGACCAGCGTGCCCCCGTGCGGTGCGATGAGATTGGCGGTCATGGATGACGTCTCCGTAAGTTAAAGTGACTCGTAACTGGTTGGAGGGGCATGGTAGTGGCACACCGCGCCATGGGCAAATGAGTTTGCCGCGCAATCCACCCCGCGCTATGGCTAAAAGCTTGCACACCCAAACCAGGCTTGCCGTTTAGCGTCGGTCGAATGTCACCCCCTCACCCTGTCACCCTGTCACCTTGTCATCTTGTCACCCCACCCTCCCAGCCGATACCCCACCGCTGGGGCCTCCAACTCATCGACCACCGCCTTGAGCCGCAGGGACACAAACGCCAGCATCAGTAGCCCACCCAGCGCCAGCGCCGGTGCGTAAAGCCCCGCTCCCAACAGCCAGCCCATGTCGTTGACAATCAGCCAAAGCAGCGCCAGGCGCAGAAATGCCGCCCCGGTCTGGCGTCGCCTTCGCAGACCGGTTTCACCACGGCGCAGCACCATGACCGCCAGCGCCACGAACACCAGTTCCGCCGCCAGCGGCCCGATCCACAGGCCCGGATGCCCCGGCACGATCAGCCCGCCACGGAAACGCATCCAGCCCAACAGCAGCAGGGAAAAGAAAATCCACCCGCCACAGAGCGTCCAAGCTTGCAGCGCGTCAAATCGCGGGCGCTTGCTCTCGACGCGCCAAGCCACCGCCCAGGCGAACATGACGTGCGTCATGGTCAACCAGACAGGCCAGAGAAATCCCGCTGGCGGATTGGCCAGGAACATGATCAGCACACGCACCAGCCCCAGCGAAAGCAACCCATAGGCGGGGAAGTACTTGCCCATAGCGTTGAAAAAGAGAATGACGGCCGCGGCGGAGAGGCACAGTAGAATTGCATTGCGGTCGAGAAACACCGTCGCCAGCAAGGCCGCCAGAAGCGCCAGCACCGCCACGGCCACGGCCGAGCGAATGCTGATGCGACCGGCCGCCAGGGGACGTTGCGGGGCGAAAAGCCGATCGTGGCGGGCGTCGAGCATGTCGTTGAGCGCCATGCCGTAGGTGTGCAGACCGATGGCGACGACGGCGAGGATCAGCAGCCCCGCGGGCAGGGGCCATGAAGTCAGTTCGGGCGAAACGCGGTGCATCCCGCCGATGGTCGGCTCTAGGTATAGGCCCAGAAAAAGCATCAGCCAGCAGTTGGAGACGGCCGTGAGCGCCAACGTCAGCCGCGCCAGACGCAACAGTTGCACGAGTTTTCGCAGGCGTCGCCCCATGAACATGGATTCTACGTCGCGGCCTCATTCAGACATTACGCATTCGGGTCCGGGTTCCACCAGCAGGGGCCTTTGTCGCGGCGGGCCTCGGCGGCGCAACGACGCACATCGGCCATCGCTTCTGGCGACAAGGGTGAAAACCGTTCGGCGGCTGCAAACGCGGTGTCCTGCTCGTTGGGGAACGACAGCCCCAGCAAGGCCACATCCGGGTCCAAGGTCAGCGTGTAATGCAGACACTCCTCCACACTCAGCCGGGGCAGCATGGGCGGGGCATGATCGACGGCATCAGGGTTGAAGTCGTCGCCACTGTCACCGCCCCCGCCGCCGCTGGACATCTTGCCCCGTGGGCGATTCTTCAAGGGCTGGTTGTAGCCCGTGGTGTCGGCCACGAGTTTCCCGGCCCCGAAGGTCTTGAAGCAGACCGTGCCCACACCGAGTTCCTTGGCGCGGGGCAGCACCTGTGTCACATAGCGATCATCCACAAACGGCCCGATGGGGAACATCACCACATCGCACAGCCCACTGTCCAACGCGGCCAGCAGCACTTCGGGACTGTGGCTGGAAATGCCCCGGAAGCGACACTTGCCTTGCGTGACCATCGCGGCGAGTTGATCGAAGCCGGCGTTGGGGGCGGTGACACGGTTCCAGCCATCCATTGAGGAGAGGCCGTGGAAGACGAAGAGGTCGGCGTGGTCGAGGCCCAGGCGTGAAAGGCTGCCTTGGACTTGGGCGGAGACGGGTTGGTCGTGGTGGTCGATCTTGTCGATGAGGAAGATTTCATCGCGGTGGCGGTGCTGGCGCAGGGCTTGGCCGACGATGGTTTCGCTGTAGCCATCTTCGTAGCCCGGTGCGGTGTCGATGAGGTTCAAGCCCGCGTCCAAGGCCCGGCGGGCGGTGGCGACGCAGGTCTCCAGCGGCACCTGACGATCCGCCAGATCGCCGATGCCCAATTGCGTGGCCTTGAACCCAGTGGCACCGAGTTCCCGTCGCGGGGCGAATCTATTTTTCATGGGGCACCTGTGAGAAAGCGGCTAAAAGGGTATCTTACGCGGACCATGAACCAACCCACGCAAAACACCAATGCGGACGCCAACGCGCCCGCCACGCCACCCATGCAGTACCGCCGCTTCGGTCGCACGGGGTTGCAAATGCCCGTCTTTTCCTGTGGTGGCATGCGCTATCAACAGGCCTGGCAGGATGTGCCGTTGAGTGAGGTCAAGGATGAGAACCAACTCAACCTTGAGGCGACCATCCAACGCAGCTTGGCGGTGGGCATCAACCACATCGAAACCGCCCGCGGCTACGGCTCCAGCGAACGGCAACTCGGCCCGATCTTGAGCAAGCTGCCCCGCGACAAAATGATCATTCAGACCAAGATCGGGCCCACCGACGACCCCGATGAGTTCACCCGCAACTTCGAGGAATCGCTCCAACGCCTGCAACTGGATTTCGTCGATCTGCTGGCCATCCACGGCATCAACGACGCTGGCGAACTGGAAAAGTCCATCAAGCCCGGCGGCTGCCTGGCCAAGGCCCGCGCCATTCAGAAACGCGGGCTGGCCCGGCACATCGGCTTCTCCACCCACGGCCCGACCGAAGTCATCCAAAAGGCCATCAACCATCCCGGCGACGGTGGCTTCGATTACGTCAACCTGCACTGGTACTTCATCTACCCCAAGAACTGGCCAGCCGTGCTCGACGCCACGCGGCACGACATGGGCGTCTTTATCATCAGCCCATCGGACAAGGGTGGCCTGCTCTACAAACCTTCGGAGAAGTTGACCGAGCTTTGCTCACCGCTGCACCCGATTGTGTTTAACGACCTGTTCTGTTTGAACCGCCCGGAGATTCACACGCTTTCTATCGGCGCGGCCCGGCCTTCGGACTTTGACCGCCACTTGGAGACGCTGCCCCTGATGGCGAAAGCAGATGAAAACCTGCGGCCGATCTTGGCGCGGCTCCACGAGGCCATGCGGCAGGAAGCGGGTGAAACCATCGACCAATACTTCGCCCGCGATTTGCCGGAGTGGCAGGACTCGCCGGCCAAAATGAACATCATGCTCATGCTCTGGCTGGGTCGGCTGGCGCAAGCGTATGGCATGGTGGAATACGGTAAGATGCGCTACAACCTGCTGGGCAACGGCGGGCACTGGTTCCCGGGCCAGAACGCTTCCAAACTCGATGAAGTCAGTGACGGGGAACTCCAAGCCCTCGCCCGGCGCATCGGTTTGGAAGGGTTGGAGCAACGCCTGCGCGAAGTCCACGCCCTGCTGGGCGGTCAGGAAGTCAAGCGCCTCAGTCAGAGCAAGTAGGCCACGATGAGTCATGCAACAGGGTGTGTTCCGCGGGGGGGACGATCAAGGTTTACGCCTTGTGGGCTGTGGCCGCGCGTGTTGGGGGTGCTGGTTTTGACAGCGACGGTGGCGGGGGGGCTGTCGGGCTGCAAGTCACCGGGTGAGTATCGCAAGCAGGCGGATCGCGCCGCGGAGAAGATGCTGGCCGCCAAGCAGAAGGACGCCTTGGGGCATGTCGAGCCGTTGGACATCGAAACGCCCGCTGACACCTTGCGCAAGCGGCTGTTGGTCGGGCAGAAGTTGCCCACCGTCGCTCCGGCCTCGCTTGGGCCGTATGACTTGCGGCTCATCAAGCAGTGGCCCGATCATTCCTACCTCGACCCGGCCAAGGCTCCGGGGGCCGACCCCATCACCGCGAAACTGCCCACCGCCGACGCCATGGCACTGGCACCTGAGGGTACGCCCCAGCCCGTGGTGTTGACCCTTTTTGACGCCCTGCAACTTGGGGCCAGAAGCAGTCGCGAGTATCAGACGCAGAAGGAAGATGTCTATCGCACCGCTTTGCAACTCGACGCCGAGCTGGACGCCTTTCGCAACACTTGGGGCGGCGTGGTGGATTCGCTCTTGATCGCCGACTTGGCGCGGAGCGATGACCGCCTGAGCATTGAAAACAGCGCCACGCTTTCACTGTCGCGGAAGTTTTACAACGGGGCTAAGTTCTCCTCCCACCTTGGACTCGACTTGGCGAAATTGCTGACAACGGGCGGTAACAGTTCGCTGGGCATCTTCGGCGATGCCAGCGTGTCGATCCCTCTGCTGCGCGGGTCGGGGCGGTTCGTCGTCACCGAGCCGCTGACCCAGGCGGAGCGCAACGTCGTTTACGCCATTTACGACTTCGAGCGTTTCAAGCGGGTCTTTGCAGTAAAGGTGGCGTCGGATTATCTGTCGGTGTTGCAGCAGTTGGATCAGGTCATCAACGCCGAGGAAAACTATCGGCGTCTCATCGCCTCCTCTCGCCGCGCCAATCGCCTGGCCGGGGCGGGGCGCTTGCCGGAGATTCAAGTCGATCAGGCGCGGCAAGATGAACTCCGCGCCCGCGACCGCTGGATCAGCGCCCAGCAGAGTTACTACCGCCAACTCGACCAGTTCAAGGTTTCGCTGGGCCTGCCTGCCGATGCTTACGTGGAACTGGATCGCCAGGAGATTCACAAACTGGCGGACATGGCCAAGCGGACGATCGGTGACATTCTGCCCATCGAAGCGGACTTGGACGCCACCTCGGCCGACGCCCCGGTGGTCATTCCGCCCATGTCCGACGAGGGCAAAGGCCCCTTCGAACTGCCTGAACCGGTGGCCATGCGGGTGGCGTTGGAGAACCGCGTGGACTTGCGCGTGACCTTGAGCCGGGTTGAGGACACCCAGCGCGGCGTGGCGGTGGCGGCTGACAACCTCCGCGCCGACCTGACGCTCTTGGGCAGCACCAGTGTCGGCGAGCACCGCAGCACCGGTTCGGCCGGCCTGCCCACCGCCAACTTCCGCTTTGAGGAAGGCAACTATCGCGCCGGGCTGACCCTCGACCTGCCCTTGGAACGCACCAGTGAACGCAACCTCTACCGGACCAGCCTGATTAACTTCCAGCGGGCGGTGCGAAACCTTCAGGCGGCGGAAGATCAGGTCAAGCTCGATGTCCGCAACAACCTCCGGCAACTGCTCCAGTCGCGCGAAGGCCTGCGCATTCAAGCGCTGGCGGTGAAACTGGCGCAGCGGCGGGTGGTGAGCAGCAACCTCTTTCTCCAAGCTGGCCGGGCGCAAATCCGCGACTTGCTGGAAGCGGAAAACGCCTTGGTGCAAGCCCAAAACGCCTACACCGCGGCCTTGGTGAACTATCGCGTTTCAGAACTTCAACTTCAGCGTGACATGGGTGTGTTGCAGGTCGATGCCAACGGCCTGTGGCAGGAATATGTCCCGCGGGAACCGTCCACGCCATGACCGATCAAACCCATGAATCCCATGCCCCCGGCCACGCCAATCGCGGCGGCAAGCGACGCTCACTCTTATGGCCCGCGGTGCTTGTCGCCTTGGCCTTGCTGGCGGCGGGAGCTTGGGCCGCGGGCTGGATCGGTGGAACGGCCCCCGATGCCGCCGACGGCATGCCCACCGCCCTGGTGCAACGAGGCCCGCTGGTCATCAGTGTCAGCGAGACTGGCACCGTTAAGCCCATGCAGCAGGTCATCGTCAAGTCCGCCGTCGAAGGCAACAACGCGATTCTGAGCCTCGTCCCCGAAGGCGCGCTGGTCAAGGAGGGCGACCTTCTGGTGCAGCTCGACGCCAGCCGCTTTGTCGAAAGCGAAGTCGAGCAGCAGATCAAGGTACTCAACGCCGAAGCGGGTTTTATCCGTTCCAGCGAGCAACTGGCCGTGGCGCAGAACAAGGCCGAGGCCGATGTCGCCGCCGCCAAGCTCGCCTATCAGTTCGCCGTCGAGGACTTGAAAAACTACGTCGATGGCCAGTTCCCCAAAGACTTGAAAGAAGCCGAGAGCAAGATCACCATCGCCCGTGAAGAATTGGAACGCGCCGCGGAAAAGCTCAAGTGGAGCGAAAAACTCTTTGAGGAAAAGTTCATCTCGCAGACCGAAGTGGAAAGCGACCGCTTGTCCAAGCAGCGGGCGGAGTTGGATCACGAGTTGTCACAAATGGCGCTGCGGCTGCTTAAGGAGTTCACCTACACCCGTCGGCTGACGGAATTACAGGCCGATGAGAGCCAGAAAAAGCTGGCCTTGGAGCGGACCATCCGCAGCGCCAAGGCCGATGTGGTGCAGGCCGAGGCCGACCTTCGCGCCAAGGAATCGGAGTTCCGCAGGCAGAAGGACAAGCTCGACAAGATTCAGGAGCAGATCGCCGCCACCCGCATCGTTTCCCCCGCCGCGGGCATGGTGGTTTACGCTTCTTCGGCGCAAGGCGGTTGGCGTGGCAATTCCGAGCCGCTGGCCGAGGGGCAGCAGGTGCGCGAGCGGCAGGAATTGATCTACCTGCCCACAGCCTCGACGTTCATGGCCGAGGTGAAGATTCACGAGGCCAGCCTGCAAAAAATCGCCGTGGGCCAACCGACCCGCATCACCATCGACGCCTTGCCGGGCAAGGTGTTTCGCGGCAGCGTCAGCCGCATCGCGCCCTTGCCCGATGCCACCAGCGTGTGGATGAACCCCGATCTGAAGGTGTACGCCACGGCCATCAACGTCGATGGCGATCAGCCCGATCTTCGCAACGGCATGAGTTGCAAAGTGGAGATCATCGTCGCCGAGTATGACGATGCGCTGTATCTGCCGGTGCAGGCGGTTTTGCGGGTCAAGGGCCAGCCCACGGTCTGGGTGGTGACGCCCAAAGAGTTGAAGGCCACGCCGGTGGAACTGGGGTTGGACAACGCCCGCATGGTGCGGGTGCTTTCGGGTGTGGAAGAGGGGCAACGGGTGGTGTTGACGCCGCCGCTGTCGGCCTCGGCCGCGCCGTTGACGACGGACAAACCGGCGAGGGCAAAGACCGCGCCTCCCAACGCGCCACCCGCATCACCGCCGGATTCCCAAACGAGCGGCGGGGATGCCGCGGCTGATAAGGACGCGGTCAGCGACAATGCCGCCGCATCCGACAAACCCGCTACACCTGACGCCACGCCCACGCCACCCGCCAACGGGGAAGGTCGTCGCCCGCGCCGTGAACGTCCCACCACCCCGCAATAGGTCGCTCTTGCCTTTGACTTCACCCACGCCAATTCCCGCTTCGGCCACTGAGCAGGTGGTTCGCCTCGAAGAGGTGACCAAGCAGTATCGCATGGGTTCGCAGACCGTCCACGCCTTGGACGGGGTGAGCGTCGCCTTTGATCGCGGCAGCTTTTGGGCCATCATGGGACCCAGCGGTTCGGGCAAGAGCACCATGCTCAACCTGTTGGGTTGCCTGGATCGCCCCACCACGGGCCGGTATTTCATCGCCGGGGACAACGTGGCGGAAATGGATGACGATCAGTTGTCGGAGATTCGCCTGCGTCGGTTGGGGTTCATTTTTCAGAGCTTCAATCTCATCGCGCAACTGACGGTGCGGGAGAACATCGAACTGCCGTTGTATTACCAAGGCTGGGATGCCGCCGCCAGCGCTCAAAGGGCGGGAGAACTCGCGGAATTGGTGGGCCTGGGCAGCCGCTTGGGCCACCGTCCCAGCGAACTGTCAGGCGGGCAGCAGCAGCGTGTCGCCATCGCCCGCGCTCTCTCCAACGACCCGGCCATCCTCTTGGCCGATGAACCAACCGGCAACCTCGACAGTGCCACCGGCAAGCAGATCATGGGCTTGTTGACCCAACTCAACGAGCAGGGCAAGACCATCGTGATGGTCACGCACGAAGCCGACATCGCCACCCACGCCCGGCATCAACTGCACATGCGCGACGGTCGCGTGGAACGCATCGATAGCCGATAACTCCCAATCCGAACCTGTCAGGGTTGTCTATCAAACCTGGCAGGGTTGTCAATGGCATCCGTTGGCATGAATGGACGTTCTTTTCTACGACTTCAGGCCTCCAGCGTCCCATAACTCGCGGTTTTCCCGGAATTATGCACGTTTTATCGGCGTTACTCTTGGCTTGGGGCCGCGAGGCGGTATCGTTCTATACCGACGATGCCCGCTGAACCGACCAATCCGAGACTTTCGTCCTCACCGCGACCGCAATGGCCGCGTGGCGGAGCGGTTTCGCCCGGTGCTCGGACTCGGCCCGCCAAGCGCGGGTTGAGCCTTGCCGAAGCGGCGGATTGGGACCACTCGCGCCCTTGGCTTGGAAATGAAACTTTGGCAACGGGGGCGGGGGTGACCGGGAGGATGGCGGGAGCAACGTCGACCGCGGGTGACCGTCATCGTTCAGCAGCGCCCAACATGGGGCGGGCCATTGCCGGGGCGGGCGATCCGCGCTGGGTGCTGGCGGTGCGCTGTGCAGAGGCTTTGCAGGGGGCGGTGCTGCCACCGGAGAAACGGCAGCGGCTGGTGGACTTGGGCAAACGGCTGGGGCTTTCGCCCTTTGACGCCAATCTGGTGATCGCCATTGTGCAGGATCAGGCCCGGCGGGGATACGCGCCGGAATTGTGCCCTTCGCAAGGTGAGGCCCAGTTGCGAATGGTGCCCCTGCCGGGATACACCGACGCCGATGGCGCGCGGCGTCGCCGGGCAATGGCTACGGCGGGCTGGTTGACGCTGGTGCTGGCGGGGGAGTTGGCGCTGCTGTGGGCGGCGGTGGGAGGGTGAGGGGGGAGGGGCGGGGAAGGGTGACAAGGTGAAGGGGGGAAGTCTTGAGTCTTGAGGGGTGAGTCTTTTGGTTTGGAATGCGGAAGAGGTCCCACCCGCGGAGCGGGTGGGCTTTCGGGATTATCGCGCGTCGTTCTTGTGAATCTTGTAACGCGCAACTCAAAACTCAAAATTCAAGACTCAAGACTCAAGACTCAAGACTCAAGACTCAAGACTCAAGACTCAAGACTCAAGACTCAAGACTCAAGACCGTTACCCCTCGATGAGTTCGATCTGTGATTTCAAGCCCGCCAGGTGTTCTCCGAGCGGTTCGATATCGCTGACGTGGAGTCGCACGAGTTTGTGGCGTTCGCCTTGCTTGTCCTGGTAGGTGAGTTGGGCGAAATCGTTGGCGATTCGCAGTCTGAGCTTGCCGGGGGTGGCCAGTTCCAGGTCGCCGCTGTGATGGTACTTGTGGTAGATGATGCGCTGGTCGGTGAGCACAAGCCCCGCCAAGCCGGCGTCGTGGCTGCCGAAGTCGGCGTCGCTGAGGAAGGCCAAGAACCGTTCCCGCGGGCGGAAGCGGGTCCAGACGCTGATCCTTGCCCGGCAGCTTTCGCTGAGCTTGCCCCAGGCGTCGGAACCCAAGAGGAGCAATTCGCCCTGAAGTTGGAGGTACTCGGCCCCGCACATGCCGTTGACTCTTGCCAGCCAGTCCAGGGCATAAGGCCCGTTGGGAATGTTGACCCGGCAGGTCAGCCCGCCGTCGGGTCGGCGCTCGGTCGTGCAGACCAAAGACAGGTTGGTGTGGTGGCTGTCCACGTAATACGGCATGGGGTGGTTGAGCGGGCCGGGCAGGCCCTTGATGATGCCCATGTTGGCGATCAGATCGCGGGCGCTCCATCCGGGCATCAGGGGCTGCTCGTAGCGGGCCTCGAACTCTTGGGGATCGCGCATCGTTCCGCCGGAACGGTCGATGAAGGCCAGTGGCCGCGACCGTAGTTGCGTGACGTCGGCGTTGTTGCCAAACACCCCGCGCACGGGCATGGAGCAGCGAAAACCCATGTGCTCAAGCCAAACGGAATCAAAGCTCAGTTGCACGCCCCCTTGGTTGCACTCGGTGACGACCAGATGGGGAATGGGGCCCGTGACATGCAGGTCGGGGGGGAGCATCGACGGTAACTCGAAGCGAACCTGAGCCAAAGGATGTCGGGCCTCGCTGGAGGCGGGTGTGGCCCCCGCCTCACGCGGATTGACCGCGGGTGCGATCCTCGGCCGGGGTTGTGAATTGTCGTTGGGCGTCCTCGACGCCTTCTTCCCCGGTGTTGTCTCCGCTAGCGAAGGAGACACGGGTTCGTCGCCACTTTTAGGAGCGGTTGTGGCCGGGGTTGGGTTTTCGTCGTCACCGGGGGCGGTGGCCGCGACATCGCCCGCCGCCTCGTTCTCGGAGGGATTGGCGGTCTTTGACTCATCCTCTCGGCACTCATTGAGCGTCATGCCCGATTGATGGGCGTCCGCGATCTTGCGGTGTTTGGCCACCGTCGTCGTTTGTCGGCTCGGCCCGGCGAAGTCAATGTGACGCTTGGTTGATTCATTGTCGGGGTTGAAGGGCATATTGATGCGCGGCGCCAAGGCGGTCTGAAAGTGGGCCGAACGTACTTCCGCCTCCTGCTCCACATCCTCTTCGATCCACGACGCAAGGGTGTGCTCGATGAGTTCATCGGTCGAGGGCAGATTAAAGCTCGTTTGGCAAGAGGGACACCTAGCCCGCAGTCCCGAAGCGTTGTCGGGCACTTGCAGGCAAGTATTGCAACCAGGACAGTAAACCTTTTGCACCATGAGCATTATCCCCTGAATATCGACGCGCGGCCCATGCGAGATGATCCCGAACCGCCGTCATATCCGCCACATCAAATGCACTACAACAGGATACGTCGCAATCGCGCCGGAAGCAACGGTTGGTCGCAGGGCAAACGCATGTACCGAACACAACGCCACAAAATGAGCCGCGCACGAAGTAAGCGGGTGACCACGTCGGTCAATGAGTGCAAAAAACCCGCTTACTTCGTGCGCGGCTCTTGGCCTGAACATCTTGCAAATCCACATGCGTTTGCCCTGCGGTTGGTCGATGCGGTTTTTAACGATCAACTGATCAGCCGCAACGTCAAGGGGTACCGGTAGGACTGCCCTTCGTTGGCCTTGATGGCGGCGATGATGGTGAAGACCACATCGTAAACCGCCACCGCCAAGGGGAGGAAGAACAGAATGAAACAACTGGCGAACATGAGAATGATGCTCACCACCACGGCGATGAGCATGGTGATCTGGAAGTTGAGCGATTCCTTGCCTTGGTCGGCCA
>JBBRGB010000009.1:0-32807 GCA_038241095.1 Phycisphaerales bacterium | reverse complement strand
GGGCTTGGTGGCGAACCACGCGCCGACCTCACCCCGCGAATCACCCACCAAAATCGTCCCCTGTCCCAGCAAAAACCGGCAGGCGGTGACTTGGGCCGTGGCATCCTCCACCAGATCGCGTGTTTCCACCAAGGCGATCTTCTCGATGTCGCGGGCATCGTAACGCAGCAATCGGCCATCGCTCCAAATCAGGTAAAGCGTGTCGCCCAAGCCCGAAAGCAGCATGTAACGCGGGGCTTTTTGCGCCATGACTGCGCCCTGCCCGCCGGTGGGTTCATACGGGACGTGGCCTTCCTCGACCTGTCGTGTGACCTTGCGAGTCAGCAGGTTTTTTCGTTCGGTGATGTTTTCGAGTTTGATGACTCCGTCAGCCGACATGACCGCCAAGGAGGTACGCCCGCCGCCGCCGGCCTGCGCTAGCAGCGTGATGGCGCTGGTGGCGGCGGGGATGGGATCCTCCAGATCGACGCGAGCGCTGATGAAGCGGTACTGGTTGGCCGTGGCGCGTTGCAGCAGGCCCGGCCGACCGTCACGAGTCATTGCCATCGAATGCCCAACTTCGAGTTTTTTGGCTTGGTCCTCGAGGCTGGTGGGATCGACAAAATCAATGGCGAATCCCAAGCGACCGGTGCGGACCTGACCGCTGTCAAAACCCAGCGCCACATCGCCGGAGAGGCCGAAGGACCAAGCGGTGAGTTTTTCGCCTGAGAAAAGCTGGCGGTTTTCGATGGTCTGGCCGTTGTCCAGACGGATGACGCGCATCGTGCCATCGGGCATCAAGGCGTAGGCCATGAGTTGATATTCATCGGCCGCGATCTTGATGGGTCGTGCCGCTTTCGCCCCGTTGGTGGTTGCGTCCGTCGTCTGCGCCATGGTGGCGACATGGACTTGGCCGACCTTTGCCGGCAGGAAGAGGGGGAAGGTCACCCAGAGCAGAAAGGTCATGACCGTGAGCACCGCGATGATGGTGCCGATGCCGCCGATGGTGATAAGCGTGCGGGCCGCGCCGTCACCAAAGCGCACCAGCTTGCTGGTTTTTCGCTGGCGGGAGCGACCGGTGAATGAACTGGTTGGTGGCATGGTGGGCAAGGGGGCCAAGTCTTGAGGGATGAGTCTTGAGTCTTGAGATTTTCTCAACCGGCACGCATGGGACAAAAGTGCCCACCATCGATCATGTTTATTTAGGCGTGTCTCAACGTTTCTGTCAAAGCGGGTGGCGGTCGTTAAACCGTCACCCGCGCGGAAATCCTTTCTCCTCCGCCCTTCCCTCCAAGTCTTGAGCCTCAAGCCTCAAGCCTCAAGCCTTCTTCCCTCCCTCACTTGATTTCCAGTGATTTCAGGGCTTCAGTGGCGATTGCCGCGGGCACGGGGTAGTACCCGTCCTTGACCACGACTTCCTGGCCCTGCTTGCTGAAGATGAACTTGATGAACTCCCTGCGCATCGGGTCCATCTCGGTGCCGGGCTTGGCGTTGACATAGAGGAACAGGAAGCGGGAGAGGGGATACTCGCCGCTGTAGGCGTTTTCCGGCGTGGCCGAGACGTACTCAGCGCCATCCTTGGGTGCCAGGGGCACGGCGCGAACGTCGGCGGTTTTGTAGCCGATGCCGCTGTAACCGATGCCGTATTTGTCGCTGGCGACGCCCTGCACAACCGCCGAGCTTCCGGGCTGTTCCTTAACGCTGTCTTTGTAATCGCCCTTGGCCAGAGTGTGCTCCTTGAAGAACCCGTAGGTGCCGCTGGCGCTGTTGCGGCCGTAGAGGCTGATGGGGTGGTTGGCCCAGTCACCGGTCAGGCCGACCTGGCCCCACTTGGTGATGTCTTCCTTGTGGCCGCGCTTGCGCTCCTTGGAGAAGATGGCGTCCACTTCCGCCAGGCTCATGCCCTTGACGGGGTTGTCCTTGTGCACATACACCGCCAGCATGTCGATGCTCGTGGGCAGGGCGGTGGGCTTGTAGCCGAACTTCTTCTCGAAGTCATCGATCTCGGCGCTCTTCATCTCCCGGCTCATGGGGCCGAAGTTGCTGCTGCCCTGGATCAGGGCCGGGGGAGCGGTGCTGGAACCCTTGCCTTCGATTTCGATCTGCACGTTGGGATAGAACTTCTTAAACCCCTCGCCCCAGAGGGTCATGAGGTTGTTCATGGTGTCGCTGCCGACACTCTTGATGGTTCCCGAGACGCCTTCTACAGGCTTATACTCGGGGAGGTCGGCATCGACCTTGACCTGTGCGTGGGCGGCACCGGCCAACAGAAGGCCTGTGGTCAGGGCCGCGGCGGCGAGACTCTTCAAACTGCGGGTGAACATTGCGTGGACTCCGTAAAAAAGGTTTCCGGGGAATTCCGGGGGTTTCCGGGATTGACGTTCCCGATGGGCAAGAGACTAAACGGCCCATGTGAGCAAATGGTTAGGAGATTGTGAGAAGGGGATAAGAAGGCCTTGGCACAATGAATGTTCTGAATTAGCAATTTCCTAACAGTTGTGTAACCTTTCGCTTGCGCGGGCAATTTACTCTTGCGGCCAAACCTGGGTGCCGCAAGGACACCCCCAACGCAAGGAGTTCGCTCATGGAACTGAATCGAACGATCGGAATGCTGGGCTGCACACTGGTGTGCGGCTTGGCGACCACGGGCATGTCGGCTGAGGTTCAGACCGACATGGCCGGGGAATTGGCGTCGCTTCGCAGTGAAGTGGCCCAGCTCAAGGCCCAGCAGGATGGCAACTGGTTGAACGAGCGTCGCGCCGAGGAGGTCAAGAGCCTGATCCGCGAAGTACTCGCCGATGCCGACACCCGTGCCAGCCTTCAAAACGAAGGCATGCGCGCCGGCCACAACGGCAAGAACTTCTTCCTCTCCAGCGCCGATGGCAAGACCACGCTTAACGTCGGCGGACAGATCCAATTCCGCTACATCGCCAACCTCCGCGACAACGCTTCCGCCGCCGTCGGCGCTGGCAGCCCCGCCGATGACTTCCGCGGCGGCTTCCAGTTCCGCCGCCTGAAGCTCAACTTCAACGGCAACATCTCCAGCCCCAAGCTCGGCTACGACTTGACCTTGGCGGCCGACCGTGACACCGGCAACGTCTATCTCGAAGACGCCGCCTTGGAATACGAGATCGGCGAATACTTCGGGGGCAAGCTGGCGGTCACCGGCGGTCGCTTCAAGCAGCCGTTCCTGCGTGAAGAGCTCACCAGTTCCAAGCGGCAACTGGCCGTGGAGCGTTCGAGCTTCAACGAGTTCTTCACCTTGAACCGCGGTGATGGTGTGCAGTTGGCTTGGACTGGCCAGATGGTCAAGGTCGCCGCCATGTTCAACGACGGCTCCAACTCCGGCGACAACGTGGGCATGGACTTCCACAACGACGCCACCGATTTGGCCATCACCAGCCGTGTCGATGTGAAGCTCGCCGGTGATTGGAAACAGAGCAAGGACTTCGCGGCTTGGAGCGGCGAGCCTTTGGGCGTTTTCCTGGGCGCGGCCATGCACTACGAAATGGCTGAAAGTGGCACACGGGGCACCCAGCCCAACACCCGTAACGACAACGTGTTGCAGTGGACCATTGACGGCAGCACCGAGTGGAACGGCTTGAACGTCTTTGTCGCCGCCGCGGGCATGCACACCGATGGCGTCGTCGCCGCCAACAGCCGCGATCACTTCGGTGCCATGGGCCAAGTCGGCTACATGGTCATCCCCGACAAGTTTGAGCCGTTCGCCCGTTATGAATGGATCAGCTTCGACGGCGCGACCAATGCCGGTGACCAAGACGTGAACCTGATTACCGTCGGCTTCAACTACTACCTCAAGAAGCATGACGCCAAGTTCACCATGGACGTGGTGTACGCATTGGACCCCATCGATGGTACCACCGGCTCCCTGAGCACCGGCGCATTCCCCAACTCCGCTTCAGGCAGCTCCAGCGGTCTGGGCATTCGTCGCGACACGTTGGGCCAAGATGGCCAGATCGTCATGCGGGCCCAGTTCCAGTTGCTCTTCTAAGCGACTCTTCATTAGTCGCCCGACAGATGGGCTGACGTCTCCAAGGCGATCCAGAGCCAACGCCTGGATCGCCTTTTTCTTAACCGGAGCGACATCCATGAACGCAATCGCCGACCAACCGCAGAAGGCTCGACGCAAAGCCCCCGCACCCGCGGAATCGCCCGACCTTCCCTCCAAAGCCAAGCTGTTGGTGGTTGAGGACGAGCAGGACTTGCAGGATCTCATCCGCTTCAATCTGGAACGTAACGGCTACCGGGTGGTGTGCGCCGACAGCGGGGAAAAGGCCTTGCGACTGGTGCGAAGCGAGTTGCCGGATTTGATCGTGTTGGACCTGATGTTGCCGGGGATGGATGGCCTGCAATTCTGTCGAACGATGAAAGAGGACAATGAAAGCTCTGGCGTGCCGATCATCATGCTCACGGCCAAGAGCGAGGAGGCCGACATCGTCGCGGGCTTGGAGCTTGGGGCCGATGACTATGTGACCAAGCCTTTTTCGCCGCGTGTGTTGTTGGCGCGGATCAAGGCGGTATTGCGACGTGGTGATGTGGCGGGTGACACCGAGGCCGGCGTGGGGGGCGATATTCACTTGCGTGATCTGACGATTCGGCCCGAGCGTCACGAGGTCTTGGTCGGCGACGAGCCGGTGGACCTGACCGCCACGGAGTTTCGTCTTCTGACGTTGCTGGCGAACCGGCCCGGCAGGGTCTTTACCCGTCAGCAGATCATCGAACAAATTCACGGCAAGTTCGCCGCCGTCACCGACCGTTCCGTCGATGTGCAGGTCGTGGCCCTGCGGCGAAAGCTCGGTGATGCCGGCACCGATCTGCAAACCGTGCGCGGCGTGGGCTACCGCTACTGCGAGTAATCATCTTTTCACAAGTGAATCGCTCCCTCCGCTCTCCGCTCTCCCCTTTCCGCTTTTTCACCTCCCGCTTATCATCTGTTCCATGCTCACCCAGTTGTCCCCAACCTCATCCACCCAATACACGGGCCTCATCGTCGGCTTCCTGGTGGCGCTGGCGGCGGTGGCGGTGTGCGTGCTCATTATTTACCGGCTCAACCGCCTGGTGACGCGGCTCAAAGCCGGGGCGGCACGCTTCGCGGCCGGCGATCTCTCCCAACCCTTGCCCGTCGAAGGCCCGCCCGAATTGGCCGGCTTGGCCGAGGCCCTGAATCGCATGGCGCGGCAACTCGACGAACGCCTGGCCACCGTCATCAGCCAGCGAAACGAACTCCAAGGCGTCCTGGCCAGCATGGTCGAGGGCGTGCTGGCCGTCGATGGCGAGGAGCGGGTGCTGAGCATGAACCAAGCGGCAGCGGAATTGCTCGACATCGAAACCCACAACGCCTTGGGTCGGCCCCTTTTCGAACTGGTGCGAAACGCGGGCTTTCAGCAATTCGCCCGCCAGTGCCTCGCCAGCGACAAGCCCGTCGAAGGCACGCTCGTGTTGCGTGTGCCAGTCAAACAGGGCGGTCGCTGGGTCACGCCCGACCGCCTGCTCCAAGCCCAGGGTTCGCCCCTGCACCAAGCGTCCGGCCAGCGGCTCGGGGCTTTGATGGTGTTGCATGATGTGACGGAACTGCGGCGACTGGAGGGCATTCGCCGCGACTTCGTGGCCAATGTGTCCCATGAAATCAAGACCCCGGTGGCGGCGATCAAGGCAGCGGCCGAGACGCTGGAGGACACCGCCGACCCCGAGGATCAGGACGCCCACCGCTTCCTTGAAATCATCACCCGCCAAGCCGATCGGCTCAATGCCCTGATGGAAGACCTGCTGGCCTTGGCGCGGATCGAGCAGGACGGCGAGCAGCAGAAGATCACTCTTTATGCGGGCAAGGTATTGGACGTGGTCGAGGCCGCGGTTTCCGTGTTGCAGGCCGAGGCCAATGACAAGGACATCCGCCTGACGATGATCTGCCCGGCCCAGGTTCAGGTGATGATGGATGCCAACTTGCTTGAGCGCGCCTTGGTGAACCTGCTGGCCAACGCGGTCAAATACAGCCCCCAACACACCGAGACGCGGGTGGTGGTGGAGGAGGGAGAAACGGAAGTGACCATCGCGGTGCACGATCAGGGGCCTGGAATCGAACCCGAGCATTTGTCGCGGATTTTCGAGCGTTTCTACCGGGTGGACAAGGCCCGCTCGCGCAAGGTCGGCGGCACCGGCTTGGGCTTGGCGATCGTCAAGCACGTGGCCATGGCCCATCGCGGCCGGGTGGGAGTCGAAAGCGTCCCGGGACAAGGCAGTGTCTTTCGCATCCATTTGCCGAGGATTTGACAGTCGTAAATCCTTCGGACCGTTGATAGGATTACGACTATGAAACACTTCTGGTTGCCGTTGATCGCTTGCTTGTTGACGGGATGGTTGGGACATGGCGTGCACGGGGCCACACCTGTGGCACCGAAAAATGCACTTGACTCAACTGCACAACCCGAGTTGTGGTTCTACGCTCCCACGAACTTTCAGGTCAACGAGCGGGTCGATGCCTTGATCGATCTGATGCGCCGCGCCAAGGGGCTGGGGTACAGCGCCATGGTGACCAGTGATTACAAGTGGGGCGACTTCACGGATCGGCCCGCGCATTACTTTGAGAATCTTCAGCGGGTAAAAACCGCCGCGGATCGCCTCGGCATGGAAATCATTCCCGCGGTGTGCAACATCGGTTACTCCAACAGCCTGTTGATGAATGACCCCAATCTGGCCGCGGCCCTGCCCGTGCGCGATTGCCTGATGACGGTCCGCGATGGCCAGGCGACGGTGGCCAACCCGGAAAATCTTTTGCCCTTCGGCGATGCGGAAAACTGGAAGGGCAACTCACCCCAGGGCTGGAGTTGGGTCGATGGCGCGGGTGTGTCGCTGTTCCGTGATGAGCAGATCAAACATTCGGGCAAGGCCTCGATTCGCATGACGGATTTTGCCAAGGGCAATGAGGTGGGCAACGCCCGCATCAACCGCAAGCTCGCCGTCAAGCCGTTTCATCAATACCACTTCAGCGCTTGGATTCGCACCCGCGATGTCAAGCCCGCGGGGGATATACGTTTCGTGGTGCTGGGCAAGGCTGGCAAGTCGCTCAACTTCACCGATGCCGGGGTCAAGACGACGCAGGATTGGACGCAACATCACATCGTGTTTAACACGCTTGATAATGAAGAAGTTAATGTCTATCTGGGCATCTGGGCTGGCAAGGGCGGGACGATGTGGATTGACGATGTGGCATTGACGCGGGTGGCGGGCGTGAACCTGCTGCGGCGGGAAGGCTGCCCGTTGCGGGTGACCAGCGAGGATGGCAAGACGGTATATGAAGAGGGCCGGGATTTCGACCGCTGGGAACATGACAAACTGGGCCGTGTGCCTTGGGCGGGTTCGTATGAGGTTTATCACTCGTTGCCAGCGTTCAAGCTCGCGCTCGGTTCCCGTATCGGCCAAGGCCAGACGATCAAGGTCAGCTACTACCACACCACGGTGATCCACGGCGACCAGGTTTGCTGCTCACTGTTGCACGAGGATGTATTCAAGTACGTCGAACGTGAGGCGCGGGAAATCAACAAGTATTTCCAACCACGTCGCTGGATGATGAACCACGATGAGATTCGCGTCGCGGGCTGGGATGAGCTTTACAAGGACAATCAGACCGTCGGCGAAGCCTTGGCGGCCAATGTCCAACGCTGTGCCGACATCCTCAAGAAAGTTTCACCCAAGGCGACGATCTACGCCTGGTCGGACATGTTCGATCCGCATCACAACGCCCACGCGGATTATTACCTCTGTCGCACCACCTTGGCCGAGAGTTGGCGGGGGTTGGACAAGTCGGTGGGCATCGTGAATTGGAACTTCGGCGCTCGTGACAAGTCGCTGGCATTTTTCAACCAGCGCGGGCATGGCCAGGTCATCGCCGGGTATTACGATGACTCGCAGGTCGAAGAGCGCGTGAAAGAATGGCGCGCGGCCTGTCGTGGCAAGGCCACCGTGCAAGCGGTGATGTACGCCACTTGGGTCGGCAACTACGACGACTTGGAGCGTTTCGCCAAGGCGGTTCGAGGGGAAAGCTGGAAGTGATTCGCGGCGTAACCGGTGTTAACTTTCATGTATCCGCCAAAGCCAAGGTCATCTCCCGCCCTCCAACTGCGTTCGGCCCAGCCAGTCGAAACTCACCCGCTGATTCGTGAACCGTGGCGGAGGCGCATCGACGGCGGGTTGATTGATCAGCATGGCGGCAAGATTGTCACGGCAAATGGCACGCAGCCCGAGATACGACATCGTCATGCGGGCATTGATCTCAATGACAAAATCCTGTTGCGGTTCCCGCCCCAGCACCATGTCCACACCGAACCATCCCCGCAGGCCACTGACACTTTGCACCGCTCGCAGGGCCAGTTGCATGGCCCTTGCGCCAAGTTCCTTGGACAGTGGAATCCGCCCGCCACGGTAATGCAGGCGACCCTGTTGTTGAAGCATGATCTGCTCCCCGGCAGGCAGGGCGAAGACACGATCTTCGCCCATCAGCAGCGAAACACTGGCGGGCATGCCGGGGACGTAACGTTGGGCGACCATGCCTTGTGGGGATGATGTCGTGGCAGAGTCGGCCGCATCGGCAAGCAGATATGTCGCTTCGCTGCCGGCTCCCCAGCGTGGCTTGATGACCACCGGCCCGCCGCCCGGCAGTTGGGCCGCGTGATCCGCCATTAGCGTCACGGGGCAGGGCACGCCCGCTTCCCGCAGGTGCGAGGCAAGTTTGAGCTTGTCCCCGCAGATGGCCACGGCTCGCGACGTCGAACCCAAATGCCGCACCCCAAGGCGTTCAACAAGCAGCGACCAATCGTACAGCCGGCCTTCGCTCTCCGGCGCGATGAGCAGCATGGCATCGGCGGCGCGGGCCTGTTTCTCAAAGGCTTTGCCCAGCGTGGCGACATCCGACACGCGAATTGCTGTGACGCTGGCTTCCCCATCCGCGGGCCAATCGATTCGGGCACGTGGTTCAAGCAGAGTGGTCACCATCGCGCCGGTTGCGGCGAAATCGGCGACCAAGCCGCGAAGCATGGCCGCGCCTTGATGCGCCAAGTCCGCTGGCACGGTCGAACCGATCATGCCCCCGCCGCTGACGTATTCGAAAAGAAAGATCCGCATGGTCACCACACGATCATAGTGGCTTGCCGCCCGGTCTCGCCGCTGTTTCACAGCCTTGGAATCTCGTGCAGCCGATGCGCATGGTTTGATTGTTTGGCGATCCGAGTTATGAACACGAAGACACGAAGGCACGAAGGAAACGGGAAACAAGTTTTGAGACTTGAGGGTTGAGGCGTTGCTGTGGTGCTCTTGGTGGTTGGGAACTCATTTACCCGGCCTTTTGCCTTTCTTCGTGCCTTCGCGTCTTCGTGTTCACAAACCGTCGGCGAAGGCGGCGAGTTCATCGGCGACTTGCCGCCAAGGCAGGCGCATGAGTGTGAAGTGGCCCGCCAAGGGGACTTCGACCACGCGGCAGGAACCGCAGGTCTTGGCTTGCGCCAAACGGAGCGTGTGTTGACTGGCCGAGAGGTTGCAATCGCGTTTGCCCACGATCAACAGCAGCGGCACGTCGATGTTTTCCACGGCTTGAAGTGTCGAGGCGTCGGCCACGGCGAACCCGGCGCGATGGGCCGCCACATCAAAACCCCGTGTCACCCAACCTTCCCGCGCCCAAGGCGCGTAGAGCCGCCGATACGACGCCACCGCCCCGGCCATGTCGCCAAAGGGTGCCAAGGCCGCGACCCGCGCCACTCGCTTGTCGATGGCGGCGTGTTGCAGAACCGTGCCACCCCCCAACGAATAGCCGACGGTCATGACATGCTCGCCGATGTAACCCCGCTGTTGGGCCTCGGTGATGACATCCGCAAGGTCGTGGCGTTCACGCACGCCGAAGGTGGTGCAGTCTCCACCCGACCGGCCGTGTGCCCGCATGTCGAAAAGCACCACGCCATGCCCCGCCTTGGCAAAAGCTGCGGCCTTGCCCAAGTGGGCTTCCTTGGTTTCCAGGTAGCCATGCACCAGCACGATGGGCAGCGAGTCGGACGCTTTCCCGCCCGATGCGCCTTTGGCACCCTTGTCCGGTGGGACGTACAAGGCGTCGAGTGTGATGCCATCGCCTGTGGTGACGGTGAACCTCTCGCCATGCAGTTGAAGCGTGCGAAGCCGGGCCACGGGATTCAGTCCCCGAAACCGGCTGAGTCGCGGCAGCGTCAACGCGCTCCGCGCCGTAGCGGCTCCGAGACGTTCACCCAGCGTCATGCAAGTGGAAGTGTCTTGATTCATGGTGTTTGATACGTCACGATGCGACGAGGGGTTTGAGGTTGTTGAATGAAGGCGGCAGCCGGTCATCAGCGCCAGGCAACTCGCAAGCATCATCGACAATAACCCGCCATGTTTGAGTTTCAGCAATTGCATCGTCACACCTTGGCCAATTCGATTTCCAGCACGGCCAGGGCGGCTTCGACGTGCAGAGGGTCGCCATCGTAGTCGAGCATGGCGGGGGTGCTCATGGCCAGCAGGGCTCGCTTGATGCCCGCGAGTTGGGGCCAGTCGGCATCGACGGGCAGGCCGTGGGCCTTGCGTTGTTTGGCGATGAGGCTGCAAAGCTTGCGCCCGCTGAGCCGGCCACGTCTGGCCCAGTAGAGGTGCTCGAAATAGATGGCGTCCTCGACCCAGCAGCCTGGATGCACCTCGGCGAAGTCCAGCAGCACGGCCGGGCCATCGGGGGCGGGCTGGCGGGTCATGGCGTTGCCCAGGTGCAGGTCGCCGTGGCACCATTCGTCGCAAGGCCTCTGCCGCCAAGTTTCGATCCAACCGGTCAGCACCTTGTGGCATTTCTTCAGGGCGTTTTTCCAACGCTGTTCGTGGTGGACATCGTGGTCTTCGGTGATGTTCTTGCGGGCCGCATCGAGAATGGCGGGCCAATCCTTGTCACAGGGGGACTGGTTGATGGGCACGGTGGCTGCGGCGGCATAGAAGCGTCCCACGGCCTCGCAGAGCAGGTCGAACTCCGCCCCGGCCCAGTGGCCGCCGAGAGGGCCGTGCTCCAGCCGTTCCATCACCACCCACGCCAAGTCATAGCCGTTGAGCGTTTGACCGTGGCCGAAGAGGCGAGGCGCGACATCGGGCATGTGCTGGAGGTGCGCCAAGAAATAGCGTTCGATGGGCGGGACGGGGAGCTTGACGACGACGGGTTGCTCGCGGTCATTTTCATCGCGGAAGGTGGCGTAGCCGGTGGCCGCACCGCCGCGTTGCCAACTGCTGCGAAACCAAGTGACGGGGCCGAGGCGGTGGTCGCAGGCTTGGCGCAGGATGGGTTCGAGGGCCGCGCCGAAGGGCTTGTCGTCGTGGTGATCGGTTGGGATGGGGTTGGCGACGGTCGTCGGCGGTTGCGGGAGAGGGCCAAGCGTCGCGGTTTTTTTGGCGGATGGCGATGAAGCGGGGGGCGGTGGGGGGACATCGACCGACGCTCCGTTGCTGGACAACGGTCGCCGGTCCTCGTGGTGCTCCGCAATGGGTGTCTGCTCCATGCCGCCCGACCCCTTTGGCCTTCGGGTTCGCAACCTCATTCACCCTACCCGCTTCCATCGGCAAAAGCAAACGTTTTTCTTGCTTTCTCGAAGCGGCGTGGGGGAAATAGTGCGCACAGTCACCTACCACCGCTGGCTTACGCCCGTTGGCTCTGACAAGGCGGGCACCAATCCCGCGCCGCGACGGTCAATCGCACGTTAGAATGCCGTCATGCGCAGGATTCCCACTCTTCTCTCGACGCTCGCACTGGTTTGGCCGCTGACCGGTTGCGTGGAACGCACCATCAGCATCAGTTCGGAGCCTTCGGGGGCTTTGGTGCATCTTAATGATGAAGAGGTGGGGCGGACACCGCTGACGGTGCCGTTTACGTTTTATGGCACGTACAGTGTGCGGGTGACGCATGAGCCGGTGTGGGTCAGTCCCGCCCAGGCCGCGGCCTTGCTGGGAGTGGAGGAAGGCGAAATCGTCGCCAAGGTCAAGGACGGTTCACTGCCGACGCGGGAGGTGCCGGGCAACGGGGTGAAGTCGGGTGAGGAAGCCGTTGATGCTACTGGCGGGCAAGCCATTGAGGAACCCGCGCTGATAGAAGTGCCCGTTTATTACCAGCCTTTGTGGACGAACAAGGGTGCCTCGGCCCCGTTGTGGGATTACCCTGGTGTTGATCTGCTGGCCGAGGCGGTGCCGGACAACGAGGTGGCCTTGAAGTGGCATTTCGTGCTCCAGCCCAGCCTGCCTGCCGAGCCGGAAACCTTGGTCGATCACGCCCGCCAGATGCGGGGCCTGATTCCACAGGGCAAGGCGCAACGCTGATTCGTGGACATCATTCATTGATGAACACGAAGCCACGAAGCCACGAAGAAAGCAAGAAAGGCAACGGGAAGCACTCCTATTGCTTCTCTGTATCCTTCGTGACTTCGTGACTTCGTGACTTCGTGTTCACTTCCGTTTGAGTTCAAAAGCAAGAAAACGCAAAGCTGATATGATGACTGTTTCCTCCTTTGACTCGCCGGTCTTCGGTCGTTTATTCGTCCGGGGCCGTCGGGTTTTTTTGTGCCCGCCCATCGCCATTAGCCACTTGTATCAAATCCCTCCGCGGGTTCATGCCTTGTAAATCAACCCCAGCATGCGCAGTGCCACCCTCGTGGCCTTGACTTTGTTGGAACCCACCCCTTTGCTCAAACCCGCCCGCTGGCGGAAGACCACGGGGATTTCGATGACTCGCATCCCCAGTTTCAACGCCTCGATGTACATGTGGGGCGAAAAGTGGTTGCCCTGCACCTTCAATTGCGGCAACAGTCTGCGGCAGGCCCCTGCCCGCATGGCGCGGTAGGTGCAGCCGCAGTCAGTCAGTCGCGTGCCCCAGAACCGCGCCTGAATCAGTTTGGCGACCAACTGGTTGCCGGGGTTGAGCAGGTAGTCCATCTGGGTGTCGGTCTCGCGCAACTCTTGGGTGGCGCGGGTGCCCAGCACCAAGTCGGTGTTTTCAAGATAGGCCAGCATTTTGCGAATGTCGTTGGCGCTGAAGGTCATGTCCCCTTCGCAGAGAATGACCACATCCTCATCGGCCAGTCCCTCGCAGGCTTCGCGCAGGCTGCGCATGCAGCAGGCACCGTAGCCGGGGGTGGTTTCGGTGACCACGCGATGAGCCCCGGCTTCCTGGGCCTTGGCGCGGGTGGCGTCCTTGGAGTTGTTCTCCACGACGATGACTTGGTGAGCCTGGGGGCAGGCGAGGAACTCGCGGGCGGCGTCGCCGATGCAGGCCTCGTCGTTGTAGGCCGTCAGGGCGACGTGGACGCGGGCCTGGGCCAGTGAACCGTAGCGAAAATCACGGGGGGGTACCAAGAGGCGTTGAAGGACAAAAAGGCTGACAAACAGGGTGAAACCTAGCACAAAGACGGCGGTCAGCATCCCGCCGTGCAGCCAAACAACCCACCCCTCATGCCGCCACGGCGTTACCAGCCAAACAAAACTGGTTATCCCCGCCAGTCCCGCGGCGGCAAGAAACAGCGTCAGAGAATAAAGCGTGGCTCTCCCCACCCAATTGGCGTGAGGGGAAACTTGGCCCGTGGCGGGCGACTCGCAATGGGCGGGAGTGTGATCCATAACCTCCGATACTTTACATCGACTCTCAGGACGCGATTGTTAACCACCGGGCATCTCGCAAACACTGCCGAAATCAGTCGCCAAGGCCACCTGCCTGGCATCCCCCTCTTCGCGTTAGGTTACAATCCAGCCCAGACTGGTTTACGGTCTCCTCCGGCCCGGCGGCGATTGCCGCGGGCAGGGATGATCGATTTAAGATTCCTTCCTCCAATAGCGGGCGATTCTCCATGCTTCCAGTTTTTCTCGCCGTCGTTCTGGTGAGCATCTATAAGCCGATCCTCATGCTCTTGGTCCTCGCCGGCTGGGCTTGGATCGTAGCCAAACTCGACAAGGACGCCATGTCGCTGTTCCTTCAGCGGCAGATGTGGAACGGTTTGCAAATCGGTGCCGGCGCTCTGGCGTTTTTCCTCTGGATCATTATCCCCTACTTCTGGCTGGGCATGATCCTGGCGCTGCTCATCGCTGGCGGGGCCATCGTCGGCTACGCCTTCTTCCGCAACACCCAAGTCTCCGAACAGGCCAAGTGGACTTTCTCCTTGGACAGCTTCACCCAGCGCATCGAGGCCGTCCAAGCCCAGCATCAGCGCCAATCCGCCTCCGTGCATCTGCTGGCGAGCGACGGCCACCCCATGGAAGTCCCCGTGGGTCACGACCCCCACGTCCCGGCCCACGCCAAGTTCGAGGAACTGCTGGACTTCGCCCTGCCCCGCAAGGGCGACCGCATCGACATCGTTGTCACCGGTGAAGGCACCAAGTACGTCGTTCACATCGATGGCTTCAAGCACGAGCAGCCCGACACTGACGGTGCGACGGGCATGGCCCTGGTCAACTACCTCAAAGAGAAGGCCGACATGGACGTCGAGGAGCGACGTAAGCGGCAATCGGGGGCCATCAACTTCGACGCCGGTGATCTTGGCAAGCACAACCTGTCCATCAGCACCCAAGGTTCCACGCGGGAAGTGATCGCCGTGCTGCGCATCGACGCCAGCCTCCGCTCGGCGGTGGGCATCGACAAACTCGGCCTCCTGCCCTTGCAGAAGCAGCAGATGCTTCCCGTGCTGGCGCAACGCAAGCGGGTGGTGCTGGTCACCGCCCCGGCCCACCAAGGGCTGACCACTTCGCTCTACAGCCTGTTGCAGGAGCACGACCCTTACACGCAGAGCGTGCTGACCTATGAAGAGGAAATCGCCTACGAAATCGAGGGCGTCAATCATCATCTAATCGATCAGGCGGCCGACCCCAAGGTGGTGGCCGACAAACTCAACGCCATGCTGCGGCAGGACCCCAACGTGGTGATGGTCAGCCGCTTGGCCGACGCCCAGATGGCCAAGGTCATCGCGGGCGGGGCCGGGGAAATCCGCTTCTACGTCGGCCTGCGCGCCGATGACACCTTCGCGGCCCTGAAGATGTGGCTCAAGGCCGTCGGCGACCCGCGCCAAGGTGCCAACGTCGCTATCGCCATTACCGCCCAGCGGTTGCTGCGCAAGCTCTGCCCCACTTGCCGCACGCCGTACCATCCTGACCCCGATGCCCTGCGCAAGCTCAATCTCCCGGCCGACAAGGCCTCAACCCTCTACAAGCAATCCGGCCAGGTGATGGTCAAAGGCAAGCCCCAGGTCTGCCCCGAATGTCTCGGTTTGGCCTATCGCGGCCGCGTGGGGGTCTTTGAAGTGATGACCCTCGACGACCAGGCGCGGGTGCTCATCGCCGACAACCAGTTTGATCAACTCCGTGCCCACTTGCGCAAGCAGAAGATGCTCTGGCTCCAGGAAGCGGCCTTGGCGCGGGTGGTCGATGGCACCACCAGCATCAGCGAAGCCATGCGCGTGCTGGGCGGGAAGTGAGAGTGATGTGGGTCGGTTCTTACAGATCGGCAGTGCAGACAACTATTTTTTCGGAGTATGCGCATGGCTGCGGAATTGACTTGGCGAAAAACGATTGACAAAGTTCTGGCGGCCTCATCAACTCCATTGCATTACAACGAGATCACTGAGCGAATCATCGCCGAGGGACTTCGCAAGAATCTTGGTGCGACGCCGGCCGCCACGGTTGGTGCCCAGATATATGCGTCGATAAAACAAAATGGTTCCTCTTCTCCCTATGTTCGTATATCCAAAGGTGTCTTTGCGCTGCGTGACAGAGCGACCATAGCCCCGGCTTCACTGCCCAAACTGACCCCCGACGTGGTGGAATCCACGGAAGTCGAAGAACAATATGAAATTGTCACATCCTTCGGCATGTTCTGGCGCAAAGAGGCCATTGAATGGATCGCCACGCCTCGCGTGCTGGGGATGCAGCAAATTGGCGCAACTCCGGTTGATTTCAATCGGCAACTTGGCATTTACCTGCTTTACGATGGCCGCGAGGTGATTTACGTGGGACGCACCACGGATCGCCCCTTGGGCAAACGGCTTTACGAACACACGATTGATCGCATGTCAACCCGATGGGATCGCTTTTCATGGTTCGGATTATTGCCGGTGTCCGAAATCGGAGAGCTTGGCATCCTGCCGGATAATTATGAAGCGGCCAAGCTCATCCCGGCCCTAGAAGCCATTCTCATTGAAGCGCTTGAACCCCGACAAAACCGCAAGCGTGGCGACGATCTGGCTGCGGTGGAATACATCCAACGGGTTGATCCTGAAATTGAAAAGAAAAGAGTGAAAGCCACACTCGACGCCGCGTTGAACAGGCTTTAGTTTCGTGGGGCTTCGATTCAAGTTCTTCAAAGGTCATTCGCGCCAGACCAAGACAATCAATAAGGATATTTTCATGCCCAATGTCAGTTATGACGGACAGAGTTTTCTGGTCGATGGTCGGCGCGTGTGGCTGGTGAGCGGGTCGATTCACTATCCCCGTACGCCTCGGGCGCAGTGGCGCGACCGCATCCGCGCCGCCAAGCAGGCCGGGCTTAACTGCATCGAGACTTACGTCTTTTGGAACCTGCACGAACCCCGGCCGGGCGTGTTTGACTTCGAGGGTGAGAAAGACCTGCGGCACTTCGTGGAGTTGATCGCCGAGGAGGGAATGTACTGCATGTTCCGCCCTGGGCCGTATGTCTGCTCGGAGTGGGACTTCGGTGGTCTGCCGGCCTGGCTGCACCGGGTCGAAGGCAAGGAGCCGATGAAACTCCGCGAGACCAACGGGCCGTTCTTGGAGGCCATGTCGCGCTATCTCGGCGCGGTGATGGAACAGGTCAAGGACTTGCAGGTCAGTTCCACCGCCACCGCCTCCCGCGCCGCCAAGAACGCCGCCATCGGCGGGGGCAACGGCCCGATCATCATGATCCAGGCCGAAAACGAATGGTTCTGCCACAACCCGGCGCAGAACGATACTTACTTGCGCGAAAACGTCCGCTACCTGCGGGAAAACGGTTGCGCCGTGCCCATCAACATGTGCAACAATCTCTGGGCCAAGCTCGATGGCGTCATCGACACTTGGAACGGCTCGGGCAACCTGCCCACCGACCTGCGGCAACTCCACGTCGTGCAGCCTGATGCCCCGCGGATCATGACCGAATACTGGCCCGGATGGTTCGATCAGTGGGATGCGCCGCACGGCTCGAAAACCGACACCGAAACGCTTGCCTACCGGCTCGCCGCGATTCTGGCGGTGGGGGCCATGCCTAACCTCTACATGTTCCACGGCGGAACCAACTTCGCCTTTTGGGGTGGGCGCACCGTCGCCAACCCACACTGCTTCATGATCACCAGCTACGACTACGACGCCCCCTTGAAAGAGGCCGGGGGACGTGGTGAAAAATACCTGGCGACCAAACGCATCGGCGTCTTCGCCAGCCAGTTCGGCCACGTTTTTGCCGCTCTGAATCCCGACCATCAACCCACTTCCATCGCGTTAAGGGAAAAGGATCACACGCCCGCTGTGGTCGAGCAGGTCGGGCCACAGGGCAAAGTCGTCTTTGTGTTCAAGGCCCATGGCGACAAGACCGCCGATGTGCGTCTGATGCTGCCCAACGGCCTGTCGCTGCCCGTGCCCTTGGGTGACGACAATGTCGCCTGGCTGTTGCTGGATGCGAACTTGGGTGGGGTGGCGGAGTTGACCTATACCAACCTCCGGCCTTGGGCATTTGTGGGCAAACGCATGTTGGCGCTCTTCGGCCCCGCAGGCGCTTCGGGCATCGTGGCCATCAACGGGGCACGCTTCGATGTTACCGTGCCCGAGGGTCAAACACCCTTGGTCGAGGAGCATGAAGACCTGACCATCGTGGTGATGAACCGTCAACAAGTGGATGCGGCCTATCTCCTGCCCAACGGCGAAGGCTTGGTCATCGGGGCCGCCAACGTGGACGACCCGGCCAAACCCGCGCCGCGGGCGGGGTGGTCGAAACTCATGCGGGTGAGCGTGGATGGCAAGGTGACCACGACCACCGTCAAGCAACCGCGCAAGCCGGTCGCACCGCGATTGGGGGCATGGCAGTATGCGTCGCTGGGGTCGCTGCTTACTGGCGAGTCCGAGGCCTATCGCGCCATCCCTGGCCCGGCGAGCCACGAGGGGCTTCACTGCGACTATGGCTACGGGCTTTATCGCTTGCCGCTCGAAGCGCGGGCTTCGGACAAGGTGCTGGCACCGGGGCTGGGCGATCGGATTCATCTGTATCACAAAGGCAAGGCCGCGGGCCTGCTGGGTTTTGGGCAGGGGGCGGACTATGACCCCGTGAAGCTGCCGGCCAAGGGGCGGGTGGTGGCCTTGAGCGACAACATGGGGCGGTTTAACTACGGTTGGCAGCTTGGGGAAAAGAAGGGTATTTTCAGCCACTTTTACGCCGTCAAACCGATCAAGCCGGGTCAGCCCCGGATCGTCAGAGACAAAGCGCCTGACCCGTTTGTGATGCGGGGCTTCTGGAACCATCTTCGTGTGGGTGAGCATCCGTTGGGCGATCACTTGAGTTGGTCGTTGAAGATCGCCGGCACGCAGCCGGTGATTCTGGACATTCAGGATGTTCGGGCGCGGGGCATGATTCTTGTCAACGGTCAACCGCTGGACATGTACGACCATAACCAGAGCGCCAAGTATGGCCGTTGGTTGCTGGAGGTCGGGGGGGGCGGCGAAGGCTTGAAAACGGGCGTTAACGAAGTGACCTTCGCCATGTTCCGCCCCTTGCGTGACGCCAAGGACAAGGCGGGCATCTTGGCGGGGATCAAGTTTTATCGTGGCGAGCGAACCATCTCCCAAGGCGACTGGGCTTTCACGCCGTTGCCCATGCCAGACGACAAGGACTTCACCCCCGCGCCCAAGCGCACGCCCGCGCAGCCCTGTTGGTGGCGCTGTTCGTTCAAGGTCTCCAGCGCCGAGGTGCCGCTGTGGCTGGATCTCAATGGATTGAGCAAGGGTCAGCTTTACTTGAACGGGCACAACGTGGGCCGGTATTGGGTCGCCACCGCCACGGGCAAGAAGGTGCCGCCGCAGAATCGCTACTACCTGCCTGAAGCTTGGCTGCGCACCGATGGGGCCAATGAACTGCTGATCTTTGATGAGCACGGCAAGATGCCCACCAAGGCGCGACTGGCCTACGACCCTCTGGGGCCGTTTGGAGATTGACGGCAATAACGGGGCCGCTCTTGCTCTGTGGAAAATCCCTTGGTTCTATCATTGGATTGCCAAATGACAACACGCGGTGTCACACGACATCCCGACAGGGTGCTGAGTGCGATTGACCCTTGAGGAGCGATCTCAAAGGGTTTTGGCGTATGCCGCGCATGTCGTTGATCTTGATGGTTGACAGTTCCCCAGACACACAGCACCCGAAGCGGAATGTTGTGTGGCACCCGGCCGAGGATTTTCCACAGAACAGGCCGCTCCCCGTTTTCTGGGGTTGGGCATATGACCGCAACGAATTGGCGGGCACACGCCAAAGATGATACTTTTTTAACGCAACAGACCCAAACCCCATAACGAGGTGTCTCCATGTCGCGCCATCTGCTTTCCATTCTGCTGACCGTCGCCCTGACTTCACTGGCGTGTGCCCAGCAGGTGGTTGTGAATCAAACCGCTCTGCCACCCGACAATGCCTATGTCGTGGTTAAGGACGGCCATCTGACACTCGACGGTCAACGTCAACGCTATTGGGGCGCCATCGGCAACTTCCCCGGCGCGGCCGAGACGGTCGATGGCGATGTCCACTGGGGCCAACGTCAAGTCGTCAAACGGCTCAAGGACATGGGCTTCAACATGGTGCGCTTCTGGCACTACGGCCCGGATGAAAAATACGTCAAGGGCGATGGTTCCCGGCGGGACCGCGTGGACTTTTTCTTTGCCGAGTGTCAGCGTCAGGGCATCAAGATTTGGGCCGCGGGCCTAGGTGGGGGAGAGTTCTACGAAGACGAGGTGGACAAGTACGTCAAGATGATCGACGAGCCAGCCACTGAAGCCGCGTGGAAAGAAGCCGTTTCCTCGATGATGAAAAAAGACTGGCGCTCGCCGAACAAGGGCGCGATTCGGCCGACCTATGCCTTGGCCGGCATCTGGGATGCTAGGCTGGAGTTGGCGACCATTGCCGCGCTCAAGTCCGACGCCCAGCACTTCAACCAGCACACCGGCCTGCGCTACAGCGACGACCCGGTCAACGCCGTATGGGAGCTGACCAACGAGCAGTGGTTCGTGCCCAACATGGTGCGTGGCAAATGGATGAAGCTGCCGGAGTTCTTCAAGCGTTCGCTGCTGGAAAAATGGCACGGTTTCTTGAAGGACAAATACAAGACTGATGCGGCCTTGACGGAGGCTTGGGGTTTTTTGATGAAGGGCGAATCGTTGGAGAAGGGCAGTGTGCTTCTTGCGCCGCTGGCCAAGGCCGGCAAGCCCGCATCGTTCAACGACACCAACCCCGAAGCGATCAAGGCGTTCACCGGTGCGGTACATGCCGTGGGGCCTGATGACTTCACAGCCGCCCGCAGCGCCGATGTGCTGGAGTTTTTCACCGGGCTGCTCCTGTCACACAAGCAGCGGCTAAGCGCCGAGTTGAAAACCTGGGGCAAGAGTTGCCAACTATCGCCGGTGCTCTTTGACACTGGCATCGGCGAGAGCATCCAGTCGCAGTATGTTCAGCAGTTCGCCGACGCCATCAGCCACTGCGCCTACATGGAGGGTTACAGCCCGGAGAATGACAAGACCGACCCGGACTATCCCTTCTACACCGTGCTGGATCAGTACCCGCGGCTGGGCAATGACACGCCTTGGCTGGAACACAACCGCACGCCGGGCAAGCCGTTCTTGTGCTACGAAACGCAGATGGGCAACCCCGGCAAGTACCGCGCCGAGTTCCCCTTCCGCCTGGCGGCCTTGGCGTCCATCCAAGATTGGGACGCCGCCTGCTTCCACTACTGGACCATCGGCAAATACAAATTCTCCGATCCCAAATCACTCGAAGGCGGACTTTCCTTCCCCGGCCCCTCGGCCAACCAGTACGACTACACCTACGATGAGGTCGCCTTCGCCGCCCGCCGCATCGCCGGTGAAATCTTCCGCTTCGGCCACGCCAAGCCCCCGGAAAATCCAACTGTTTTCACCTTCGGACGCAAGGCGCTTTACAGCACCGACTCCATGAACTACGGCCAGTCCTACGGGCCGGGCATGTTGCAAGACATGCTCTACACGACGTATCGGTACGGCATGAGGCTGGTGATCGACCCCAGCGTCGAAGGCGATTCCATCCAAGGCAAGAAGGTTCGCGCTGACAGCTACCTCGTGCCCAGCGTCATCAAGCCCACCGATGGAATCGAGTTCGACACCCATAAGCGGCAACTGGTGTTCGACACCCCCGGCGCGGTTTCCTACGTCGGCTTCCTGGCCGACCACGGCTCCGACACGCTCAAGTTCAAGCACGGCGTCACCGTCAGCGACATCGTTTTCAACAACCCCGAAGGTTCACCCTACCCCGTGCGCGACAACGAAAAGTTCCTGGCCTTCGGCCTCGTCGCCACCGAGGTCGCTCAACCGTTGGACAAGACCAAGAGTGCCTCGCTGGTGCTGGTGAGCACCAGTTTCAACACCGGGTTGAACCTCACCGCCGAGAAGCCCGCGATGGGTAAGGCACCGGTGCTGGTGACCCGCGTGGGTGGCACGGTAAAGTGCGATGCCATCAACGGCATGAGCTACGTGATGCGCGATTACCACATGAACGAGTTGGCCAAGGGCGTGGTCAAGGATGGCGTGATTGTCATCTCCGCCGACAAGCCGGTGTTCGTGGTGGAACTGACTAGGCCGTGAGAGGGCGGTGGCCAAGGCCACACTCAGGCTTCGACGGGATCGGGCATCAAGGGCACGGCTTTGCTGGAGTGCGTCAGCGGGACGAGCAGGCTGAACGTCGCGCCGTTGCCGGGCTGGCTTTCCAGCTCAATGGAGCCTTGCAATAGCTTGGCCAGTTCTTTGCTGATGGCCAAGCCCAGGCCAGCGCCGCCGGATTCGCGGGTGTGGGTTTGATCCAACTGCGTGAACTTCTCGAAAACCTTTTCGTGCATGGAAACCGGGATGCCCGGTCCGGTGTCCGTCACCGCCACGCGAATGTGCGTCACCGGAATGCTCGCCGCGCCGCCGGGCGCGACCGTCGGCTCGGCCTTGGCCCACAAGGTCACCGTGCCGCCCTCCGGCGTGAATTTGATGGCGTTGGCCAGGAAGTTAAAGAGTACCTGTTGAAACTTGCCCGCATCGGTCTGCACCACCGGCAGGTTCGGCGGCACCTTCAATTGCAGCGAAATGTTCCGCTTGCCCGCCTGCGGACGCATCAGATTCAACAACCCTTCCAGCGAGTCCGACACCGACAAAGGCGCGATGTGCAGGTCCATCCGCCCGGCTTCGATCTTGGCCAAATCCAACAGGTCGTTGATCATCTCCAACAGTTGCCGCGACGACAAAATAATGTTGGAGATGTAGCGCTTGCGCTTCTCGTCCACCGGCCCGGTGCGCTCGCGTAGCGTTTCCTGTAACACCTCCGCAAAGCCAATGATCGAGTTCAACGGTGTGCGCAACTCATGCGACACGTTGGCCAGGAACTCGCCCTTCATCTTGTTGGCTTCGTAAAGCGACACGTTGCTTTGCGCCAACTCGTCGAGTTTGAGGTCCAGACTTTTGTTGGTGCCGCGAAGCTGATCCTGGCTGGCCTTTAAGGTTTCGACCATGTGGTTAAAGGCGTTGGAAAGCTCCTGGAACTCGTCGCCGGTGTTGACCTCAGCGCGGGTGCGCAGGTCGCCTTCCGAAATCTTCTGGGCCGTGCGACGAAGCAGACGCACGGGCGAGAGAATGAGAAAGGTGGTGATGGCCCAGAACAGGGCGATGGCCAGCAGCACGGCAATCAGGCCCGCGGCCACGATGGAGATGCGGTTGAGCAGCAACTGTTGTTGCGCCATCTGGGCGCGGTGCTGGAGCAGCAGCACCATTTCCAAGGGGTCGGCAATGGCGGTGGAATCTACGGTGGGGGAGAACCCCGCGGCAAGCCCGCCACGGATGCGTGAGAGGTCGCTGCGGCGAATGGCGCGGGCGTAACGGTAGTACGGTTTGCCCGACGGATCACGGGCTTCGGTGAAGGATTCGTTGCGGTCGTTCCTGGTCTGAAAGCGCTCGATGGCGGCGTCGAGGAAAGGGTCCCGGCTAGCGTAGTCGAACTCGTCCTTGCGGATGAGTGTGAGCGTCAGGTCTTGGTCGATGCCGTCGGGTGCCACGGCCTCATCGACGGACTGAATCGCGGCCCCCAGTTCGATCTTGCCGTTAAGCCAAGCGTTGGCGAGTTTGCGGGCGGTTTCCTGCTGGCCCTCGAAGACCAGGGTGCTCATGCGCACCCAGCCGACGCTCAGGGCGGCGGTGATGATCAACAGCACCGCGGAGCCGAAGAGAATCTGGCACTTGTTGGCGAGACTGATGCGAACGCGCTTGGCCACGCGGCGATTGTAGTTTTTCCCGCCGAGGCTTGCGAAGGATGGGAAGGGGGGTCAGACCGTCGCGGCGTCCAGATTGATCAAGCTGGCGTAGCGGCGTTCCTCGGCGATGCGGTTGTGTTCATCGGCCAGCACGATCCGGGCTTCGTGCTCATCGACGTGGCGGCTTTCCAGCAGACCGTAGCAGACGATGATGACCTTGTGGCCCGGCGCGGTGAGACGTGCCGCCGCTCCATTGATGCCGATGACGCCGCTGCCCGGCTCGCCACGAATGACGTAGGTTTCAAAGCGTGCCCCGTTGTCGATGTCCAGCACATGCACCGCCTCGTTGGGCCGAATGTCCGCGGCACGCAACAGGTCGGCGTCGATGGTGATCGACCCGACGTAATCGGGGTCACACATCGTCACCGTGGCGCGGTGAATCTTGCCTCGCAGCATTTTTCGCAGCATGATGTTGAATCCGTCCGTTTTGAGGACTGTGTTACGCGGGGGGGGCGGGCGGGTCGGGCGGGTCAAGCACTTGATTATAGACTTGCTCATCGTCGAAGTCGAAGTGCGGCTTGCATCGCACAGGGGAGGCAGGCAATGAGCCGCGCACGGAGTAAGCGGAGGGTTACCACACGCCGATGGTGCTTAAATCCCGCTTACTGCGTGCGCGGCTCTTTACGGTCCCGCTTTGTTCCTTCGCGGCATCGCAAATCACGACAAAGCCGTCTCTTGTGCCCACGCCCGCCAGATGGATAGGGTCAGGAGGGAAAAGAGGCGGTGGGTGTGATCGTCGCGGGCTTCGACATGCTCCCGCCAGAGCGTTTCGATGGCGGGGGGGTTAAAGCCCATGCTTTCCAACCGGCCATCGAGGAGCCGTTGCCGCAGGGGTTGGGCCAGGCCCGTGGTGAACCAGCGTCCGATGGGCAGGGCGAATCCACGTTTTTTGCGGGCGATGGTGGAGGCGGACAGGAATTGGGCTGCGACCTTGCGCAACAGGGCCTTGGGCTTGCCGCCGGGCATCAGCACGCTCGAGGGCAGGTGGCCGGCCAGATCGCAGACCTGCCGATCCAGCATGGGACAACGCACTTCCAAGGCCACCGCCATCGCGGCGCGATCCACCTTGCGCAGCAGGTCGAAAGGCAGATAGTGCGTCAAGTCCCAGCGCATGGCGGCGTGAACGGGGTCGTGTTCTTCGGGCCAGTCCGGCAATTCCTCACGCGGGTCAAGTGGCAGGGCGGGACACAATTCCGCAAGTTGCGCCGGGGCGAAGATGCGGATCATGCGTTGATACTGATCGCGTGGCGATGATGGTTGAGAGGCCTGCGCCAGTCGTCGCAACCGTGTCCGACGGGAATGGGGCCGCACGCCCGCCGGTGCCATCAGGGCCGCTTGGGGCAAGCGTGAAAGCCACCAGCGATGCCGTGCCAGCAGCATCAGGGCGCGATAGCGGTCGTAGCCTCCGAAAAGTTCATCACCGCCATCGCCCGAGAGCGCCACCTTGACATGCTCCCGCACCGCCCGGCTCAGCCAGTACGTCGGCAGAATGGAACTGTCGGCCAGCGGTTCGCCCGACACGGCCACCAGCCGCTCCAAGTCGGCCATGACATCACCCTGCCCGCGGCATTCCAAGCGGATGTGCTCAGTGCCCAGGTGCTTGGCCACGGCCTCGGCGTGTGGGCTTTCGTCATAATTCAAATCGGGCATGGCCACGTTGAAGGTTCGCAGCGGGCCTTGACCACGTTGCGTGAGTTGACGTTGCGCAATTGCCGCGATGAGCGAGGAGTCAATTCCGCCGGAGAGAAAACAGCCCAGCGGCACATCGGCTTCGAGGCGGCTGGCGACACTTTCAGTCAGCAGTTCCAGCGTGGCTTGGACGGCTCCAAGAGCGGTGCTGCTGCGGGAGATCGGCGGAGGTCGCCAGTAGCGTTGGCTCTCGGTGCTGCCTTGGGCGTCGATGCGCATCCAGTGGGCCGCGGGCAGTTCCGTCACACCGGGCAACAGGGATGGCTCGAAGTTGTAACCGTAGAGCAGGTAGGTGCGCAGGGCCTGGGGCTCGACGACGAGGCTTCGTGGTGATGACGCCTCGCCGTGCCGCAACGTGGCGACGAGGCTTGCGAACATCAGTTCCCGCCGACCATCACTGGCGGTTGACCAGCGCAGATACAGCGGCTTTTTCCCCGCCCGGTCGCGGCACAAAAACAGGCTGTGATCCTCGGCGTTCCAGATGGCGAATGCCCACATGCCGTGCAAGCGCTTGGGCAGTTCCTCGCCCCATTGGCGGTAGCCGTGGAGCAGGACTTCGGTATCGCAGTGATCCGAAACAAAGATGTGACCGAGTTTTTCCAGTTGTTGGCGCAGTTCGCGGTGGTTGTAGATTTCGCCGTTGAAGGAAAGTGACAGCGGGCCATTTTCTCCGCTGTGGGGCACGTGCATGGGTTGTTCGCCGCCCAGCACATCGATGATCGACAGCCGCGTGTGCAAGAGGGCGCAGCGGCCACGCACCGAGACCCCTTGGCCATCAGGCCCGCGATGGCGCAGGTGGGCTAGCATCGCGGCGAGACGTCGCTCGTCGATGGGTTCATCGTCGAATCGCAGGATGCCGGCAATGCCACACATGGGGAAGTCTTGAGTCTTGAGGTTGGTTTATAGGAGTCCAAGCCCACGGATGAGACGCCGCTTTGGGCGGCTCTTCCGTGGGATGAAGCGGGTCATGGTGTCATTCAAGCACAAGACTCACTTTGGCCACTATTTCATCTCCCCCAGCAGACGCACCACTTCATCCAGATCCTTATCCCCCCGGCCGGAAAGATTCATCACCACGATCTCATCCTTCTTCATTTCCGCCGCCGCGGTCAGCGCCCGCGCCAAGGCGTGGGAGCTTTCCAACGCCGGGATGATGCCTTCCAAGCGCGTGAGCTTCTTGAACGCCACCAGCGCTTCGGCATCGGTCACCGAGGCGTAAGTCACCCGGCCGGTGTCGTGCCAATAAGCGTGCTCCGGCCCGACGCCGGGGTAATCCAGCCCCGCGGAAATGGAGTGGACGTTGGCGGTTTGGCCGTCGAGGTCTTGGAGCACGTAACTCATCGAGCCGTGCAGTACGCCAGGCTTGCCCTGCGAGATGGACGCGGCATGATCGCCCAGTGCCGCTCCGCGACCACCGGCTTCGACGCCCAGCAGTTTCACAGTCGCATCGCCCACAAACGGATGAAACATCCCCGCCGCGTTGGAACCACCACCCACACACGCCACCACGAGATTGGGCAGACGCCCGATCTGTTCCAAGCACTGGGCCCGCGTTTCCTTGCCGATGACGGATTGAAACTCGCGCACCATCAGCGGGAAAGGGTGCGGCCCGACGACCGAGCCGATGATGTAGTGGGTGTGATCGCTGGACTCCATCCAGTCGCGCATGGCGGCGTTGGTGGCGTCCTTGAGGGTGCGTGAGCCACTTTCAACGGGGATGACCCGCGTGCCCAGCAGTTCCATGCGCAGCACGTTGGGCCGCTGCCGCCGCATGTCCTCGCTACCCATGAAGACATCGCACTCCAAGCCGAAGACGGCCGCGGCGGTGGCGGTGGCTACGCCGTGCTGGCCCGCGCCGGTCTCGGCGATCAGCCGCTTCTTGCCCATGCGCACCGCAAGCAACGCCTGCCCCAGCGAGTTGTTGATTTTGTGGGCCCCGGTGTGCGCCAAGTCCTCACGCTTGAGATAAATCCCCGCGCCCCCCGCGGCCTCGGTCAACCGCTTAGCGAAATAGAGCGGCGTCTCTCGGCCAACATAATTCCGCAACAGATCGTCGAGCTGCCGGTTAAACAAAGCGTCCTTGCGGGCCGCATCGTAAGCCGCGCGGAGTTGATCCAACGCGGCATGGAGCGTCTCGGGCACATACGTCCCGCCAAAGGCCCCAAAGCGACCGGCGGCATCGGGCATGGCGGGTGAGGATGAAGAGGAACTTGCGTTCATGGGGGATACTGTAAAGCAGGCCGTGATTCCAAGCCAACCAGTCAACGTTCACATCGGCAGCGTTTGACGCAGGCGGGCGATGACCCGCGGCACAATGTCCAGCGCTTCACGAACCTCTTCGGCGGTGGTCAATCGACTCAGCGAAAAGCGCACCGAACCGTGCGCCAAGGGTTCTTCCACCCCCATCGCCAGCAACACGGGTGACGGCTCAAGTGACCCGCTGGAGCAGGCGGCCCCGGCCGAGGCACAGACGCCACGCTCCGAAAGCCCCAGCAACACGGCCTCGGCTTCCAAGCGGGGAAACGCGATGTTGGTCGTGTTCCACAGCCGCTCCGCGCCGACGCCGTTGACCACCGTGCCGGGCATGATCGCAAGCAGACCGGTTTCGAGTTGGTCCCGCAGTTTCCGCAAGGCTCCGATGCGTGGCGCGTCATGGACGAAGCTGGCCGCGATTTCGGCGGCGACGCCCAGGCCCACGATGCCGGGGGTGTTCTCGGTGCCGCCTCGTCGTTCGCGTTCCTGTGGCCCACCGCGGTTTTGCGCCCGCAACCGCACACCGCTTCGCACCCACAAGGCCCCGATCCCCTTTGGCCCGTGAAACTTGTGCCCGGCAAGGGAGAGCATGTCCACGTTGGCGGCCCGGACATCCACGGGAATCTTGCCCATCGCCTGCGTGGCATCGCAGTGGAACACCACTGGCAAGCCCGTGCGAGCTGCCTTGCAAACCGCCGCCAAAGCCGCGACCGGCTGAATCACGCCCATCTCATTGTTGGCCCATTGGATGCTGACCAAGGCACGAGTTTGCGCATCGACATGTTCTTCAAGTGCCGCCGTCAGCGCCCCCGGATCGACACGGCCATCTTTATCGACTTGTAAATAAACCACCAAGACCCCCGCGGCGGTCAGCGCCTCAGCGGGCTGCTGGATGGCGGGGTGCTCTGTTTTCGTGGTGATGAGTAGCGGCCGCTTGGGTTGCGCGGCCCGAATGGCCGGGCCGAGGAGATAACCCAACAACGCCAGATTGTTGGATTCCGTGCTTCCCGAAGTGAAGATCAATTCCCGCTCGCTGGCGTTGATGAGTTTGGCCACCGAGGCCCGCGCCAATTCCAATCGTTGCCGCACCTGTTGCCCGGCGCGATGCACGCTGGAAGGGTTGGCCCAGAAGCGCTCCTGCATCTCCGTCACCGCCGCGACGACCTCCGGCAACGGTTGCGTGGTGGCGTTGTTGTCCAAGTAAATCAAAGGCATGGCCAATGATAGTGATGCCGTCTTTGACACGCGGCACTTTCCCTGACAGGCATTACTCGGCGCTCGCCGCCAACCGTCGCGCGGCGCTCTTGCCACCTTTGCTTTGCGGTGCCATTTTCACGGCCCGCTCCCACATGGCGCGTGCCCCGGCCTCATCGCCACGCTGCTGCAACACCTTGCCCTGGCTGAACAACGCCGAGGCTGCGGGGCGGGGGTCGATCTTCTTTTCCGCCACCAGTTGATCCATACGCTCGACCACCCACGCCAAATCCGCTTCCGCCTCCTCCCGGCGATCAAACATCTTGGGCACGTTGAACAAAGTCAGCCCCCGCACCAGCCGCACTTCAGGATCATCCGGCGCGGCCTGACCGGCGGCATCGAGCAAATCCAAGCCGCGATTCACCTGTGGCAACAGCGTCGGCAACGGCGTCTTGTCGGCGGCATCCGCCAAGATCGCGCTGCCCAAATACGCCCGCATCCTTGCGTCATCCGGCTTGGCCTCACGTAATTCTTGGAACATCTTCAGCGAGCGATCCAACGCCTCGCGGTCGCCCACCGCCGACTGGAAATAAAGTTCCTTGGCCAAGTCGAAGGCCGCTTGCTCGCTGTCGGGCTTCTCCGCCGCTTCCGCCCGCAACGGTTCCAATCGCTTTTGCCCCGCCTGTTTCTGCGATGGCGTCATCGGCTGTGAATTGTGTTGGCATCCCGTCTGCAGACCGGCAAACACCATCATCGCCACGCACATTGTCTGTCGCATAGAACCTCGCATGGTCATTGGAGAACTCCTTTGCGACGGACTATAGCACGCAAGTTCAGCGACAAAAGACGGGAGGATTTCCCATTTCGAGATAGGGGAAAAAGCGAGGGGCAACGGTCCATTCATCGCCCTTCAAGCAGTCTCATGCCCAGGAAATCGTGCAACTCCGGCACCTGCTTGACCTTCTCCACCGTGGTTTGCACGTCGTATTCCAGCCGCACAAACTCCACCCCTTCATCGCGGAGCAACGCATAGCTCGCCCGCGGGTCACGGTCACGTGGCTGGCCCACCGAGCCGGGGTTGATGATGCACTTCTCACGGTCGTTGAACTCGTACTTGCCGTCCATGTCCGCAGGCGGATAAAAGTCCGGCTCGCTGGTGAAAACCCCCGTCACATGCGTGTGGCCGACAAAACACCGGCTCTCAATCTTGTCGAAAATCTGGATCATCTTCGTCGGCGCGGTGATGACATCATCGGGGAAGATGTATTCGTTAATGGGCCGCCGGGGCGAAGCGTGAACCCACAAGGCCCCCTTGTCCCGCTCGCGGTAACGCACTTTGAGGCCGCCCAAAAACTCCCAGCGATGACGGCGCTTGGTTTCATCGCTTTCGAGTTCGAGTTGCCGGCGGGTCCAGAAGGCCGAGGCCTCGGCACTGGTGTTGAAACTCGTCGGCTCGAAAAGCACGGCGAAATCATGGTTGCCCATCAGCGACCAGTCGCAACGCTCGATGACCAGATCCAGGCATTCGCAGGGGTTTGGCCCGTAGCCCACGATGTCGCCCAGGCAGACGATGCGCGTGACCCCGCGGGCCTCGATGTCGGCCAGCACCGTGATGAGGGCTTCGAGGTTGCTGTGAACGTCGCTGATGATGGCGGTGGTCATGCGGCGATTCTTGGTGCGGTTACGGAAGCGAAAAACGTGGCGTTAGCTTACCAAGTTGACCATTGACGGGGCGGTCAGGCCGATTTGGTGCGGAGGCTACGTCGCATGGAGGGATATCAAAACAACTTCCCCTGCGTCTTGCTGTCGCTGGCGGGGTGATCCACCATTTCCCGCACTTCCGCCAGGAGGTCGTCGATGTCGCGGAACTGTTTATAGACGCTGGCGAAGCGGACGTAGGCAACTTGGTCCACACTCTTGAGTCGTCGCGCCACCAAGTCGCCGATGGTCATCGAGGCCACTTCGCGCTCACCGGTGCGGGCCAGTTCCTCTTCGACCTCATCAGCCAGGCGGGCAAGTTGCCCAGCCGCGACGGGCCGCTTGAAACAGGCCTTTTCAACGCCCGCCAACACATTCTCTCGGTCGTAAGGCACGCGGGTGCCATCCTTTTTGATGACGATCAAGCGGGTGTTGCGCTCGACATGTTCGTAGGTGGTGAAGCGCTTGTTGCAGGCCACGCAAACCCGCCGCCGACGAATGGCCCGGCCTTCATCGCTGGCGCGGCTATCAATGACCTTGTCGTTGTCCTGACCGCAATAAGGGCAGATCATGGGGGCATTATAAGGGTTGGGGAACGGGCCACGGCCGAACGCTCATATCCCGACCGCTGCGAGGTCGCGGGTAGTGCTAGGGATCGGAAAACGGGGACAACGCTGGCTAGTCGAAACCGTTAACAGCCTGATCAAACGCAACCAAGGCCAAGCCGTCGCCGCCAAGCATTACCAGACCTGGCAGCGCGAGCTGCGCCTGGCCGCCCTGACGCACAACTTGGAAATCTTGTTGTTTATGTGGGTCTTCTACAGAGCAGGAGCATCCTCTTTTCTCACCTCTGCTGGCGAACATGACAGTATAGAAGTAACATGGAAAACAAGAACCCGTCAGCGAGGCATCCAGCATGACACTTCAAACGGACTATGGCAAACGCACACTCAACGAGACGGTTTTGTTGTTTCAGCACAACCAAATCAATCTGAGTCCCGGCTTCCAACGGCAATCCGTATGGTCGGACATGGATCGGCGCCGGCTGATCCAGTCCATCATCTCCGAGTACCCTTTGCCTAGCATCTTCTTGTATCGGCGAAGCTCTCGCGGGAAGACTGTGTACGACGTGATCGATGGCAAACAGCGACTTGAAACGATCCTGATGTTCTTGGGAATCGGTCGCTTTAACACTACAGCGCAGCTCCCTGGGCGGGGTCACCGCGCTGTCTTGACCTTCTTGCGGCATCATTGCGGCGCTGGTGGTACTGGATGACGCGCGACGTGTGCTTCAGCGGCGGCGGGCGGCGATGGTGCAGCCACCGTTGACATATCGCCCGCAGTGCCCGGGCTGCCTGCTCGATAGTTACCCCCGGATTTTCCCCCCCCGAGCCGGGCGACGTGCTCGGCCAGGAACAACTGCAGCAATTGCACGAGTATCAGATGTCGCATCAGCGCGACGTAGCTTCGGCCCTCGAAGTGGCTCATGCCCAACTCACTCTTGGCGATGCGGAAGCAGTGCTCGATCCGCGCACGCTGGAATGCCGCAGCCATCAGTGTCGTCAGCGGCGTCTGAGCCGGGGCGTTGGACACGAAGTACTTATCCTCACCACTCTGGGGCTGATGGGCGTGGATCAACCAATATTCCCGGTCCGTCGCCTGACGCTGGGGTGATTGGCCCACCACCCGCCGCACCCGCGCCGCCTTGACGCGCCAAAGCTGCGGCTCCAGCGTCTTACGCTGGATTTTCACATCCACCCAGGGCGTGTGGATAAACACGTGCCCATGCCGCACCAGGTGCCGCGCCTCACTGGGCTGATAGGCCTTTTGCAGCGATTGATACCGCGGCACCTGGCCGTAGAACAACGCATGGGATGGAACCTCGCCGATGTAGGTCTGGCCCAGCCCATCGAGATCAAAGAGGAACGCGGGCACCTTGCCATACTCCTCGTCGAACGTCAGCCAGTCCAGGCGCAGACCGTTGCCCATGGCCCGCTGGACCTGTTGCAGGGCGATGCCCCACTTGGGCTGATAGACCAGCGTGTCGGGTATATCCGCCTCCCGGCAGCGCGGGCGATCATCGTGCCAACTCTGCGGCAGGTAGAGATCACTGTCAAGCAGACACTGAAAGGTGCCACGGGCGCAGGCCAGATGGACGGTCATCACGCAGTTGTCCACCTTCCCGGCCGTACCCGAATACTGCCGCTGCACGCCCGGTGTCTTGTCACCCTTCTTGAGGTGGCCCGTCTCGTCGATGATGCCCACCAGCCCCAGGTCGCCAGCGTGGCGCGGCTGGCCCGGCGGGGGCATGTGCCTATCGGCCACACGACGCTGCAGGCCGTCACGCAGCATCTCGTGGCTCCAGCGACCGCCGGTGAGGAAGACCTGCAGCGTTCGCACGGCGGTGTCGCTGGCCAA
>JBBRGB010000008.1:0-34875 GCA_038241095.1 Phycisphaerales bacterium | reverse complement strand
TAGCCGACGATGGCGGTGGGGCGGTGCGGGCCTTGGAGAATCCGCCCGGCGGCTTCCACGGGCTTTTCGTGCGCCATCCGTTGCATCGGCACCACCGCCAGCGGTTCCAAACCCGCTTGCCGCATGGCGCGCTCGTAACCGGCGCGGCGGTCTATCCGGCTGTAATGCCAGTCGGGCGTCTCTTCCAGCCCGGCGGTGAAGTCGGTGTAGGTGATCCGCCGATGTCCCGCCGCCAGCAGTTTTTCCGTTGCCGTGAAACCGGCCCCCTCATCGTCGGGGTGGACGCAGTTGGCGGCATGTTTGGAATTAAGCCAGACCACCGGCAGCTTGTGCCGACGGATGCTCTCGACCATGCGCGGCGGAATGTCGTGGGTGTAATTGAGCAGCAGACCATCGACCATCGCTTGGGCCAGGGTCTTGGGCAGTTCGCCGTCACTGGTCAGGCGGGCATCATCGACAAAGGTGATGGTGAGATGGAGATCGTGGGCCTGGAGGGCGTCGTGCAGGCCGCGAAGGGTGTGGCCAAAGACGGTGCTTTGGCAATGGTGGCGGCTCATAAGCAGGCCGATGGCACCGAAGCGCCCGGAGCTCATCGCGGCGGCGGCGGTGTTGGGCCGATAGCCCATCCGCTCGGCCAGCTTGCGGATGTCAGCGGCACGGGCCACGGCCCCGGCCCGCTTGGCACGGTAACTGCCGCTGAGCACGCGCGAAACGGTGACGTGCGTGACTCCAGCTTTCTCGGCGATGTCGTGAAGGGTGATCATAATGTTCACGTTTACATGTTCACGCTTACAATACCAGCGCCGGGATGGGATGTCAAGGGTTATTTGAGAAAAATTATTGGCCGGCGCAGGGGCAGCGCGGAGAAAAAGGGGACATCCACAATTTCCTTGGCACTGAGAAGACTCGAACGACAATGAAGTGGAAATTGTGGATGTCCCCTTTTTCGGATCCCCACCCCGAAAAATAGGCAGACCCGCTTGGTGCATCTCACCACCCGACTTGCGGCGGGGGACTAAGTTGCTAAAATGCACGACTGCGCCTGACCGGACTGCGTGCCGGCGGGCTTGTTTTGTCGCTTACACCACGAGGTTCATCATGCCCCGAGTCTGCAAATTCACCGGTCGCAAGACTTCCGCTGGCCGCACCTACACCCACCGCGGCAAGGCCAAGTACCTCGGCGGCGTCGGTACCAAAATCACCGGCAAAACCAAGCGCACCTTCCGCCCCAACATCCACACCGTCACGGCCGTGATCGACGGCTCGGTGCAGCGGGTCAAGGTTTCGACCAAGGCCATGCGCATGGGCAAGATCGTCAAGCCCTTGAAGCGCAAGTTCGCCTATCGGCCCGAAGCCGCCGGTGAACAGGCCGCGGCCTGAGAAGAAGGCTTGAGGCTTGTTGGCACTTGCCAAATCCGCGGGCTGTCCTTGGTGCTCTTGGTGACCTTGGTGGTTGATATCTGACCGCCGATACGGATCATTGAGAACCTCGACAGACGCACTATAATGAACCCAACCGCCCGGCGACGCCGGCCCGGCGGTTGAAACAAGACGGCACATCCCAATGTTCGAGCGACCTGCGGGTCCACACCTGTTCGATGGCGCGTTTCGGGACACTGACCACGACCGTATTTCGGAGCGGAAAAAAGCGAGCACTAGCGAAGAACCACTGACGGCGGCCACCACCCACCCCACGCCCCGTCAGACCCACGGCCTTCGCAACGCTCTTGTCATGGCGACCCCCCACCACGGTTCCCCACGGATCACCTGCCCGCAGGTTTTCCGGGGGCGAGTGACGCTTTGAACAGAGACGACGCCAAAATCCAAGTTCAGCAGGCCACCGATATCGTTCGCCTCATCGGCGAGCAGGTGGCGTTGCGCCCGCGGGGCAAGGAGTTCATCGGTGTCTGTCCGTTCCACGACGACAAGAACCCCTCGATGTACGTCTCGCCCGCCAAGCAGATATACAAATGCTTCGCCTGCGGCGCGGGAGGCGATGTGTTTGCCTTCGTGGTCAACTATCACAAGATGACCTTCCCCGAAGCCTTGAAGCACTTGGCGGAGCGGGCGGGCATCACCCTGCCGGCGTGGAATCCCAGGGGCGGTCCGGGTTCCGAGGGTGGCGAGGAACGGCAAGGCCCCACCGAACGTCAACTCATCAGTCAAGCCAACCAGAAAGCCTTGGCGTTTTATCATGCGTTGTTGAAGCATTCGGAGCATGGCCGGTTGCCGCGGGAGTATGTTGAGAAGCGTCGCATCAGCGCCGAGATGGTTGCGGCATTTGGTTTGGGTTATGCGCCGGATCGCTGGGATGGTCTGGCGACGATGATCCGGGAGAAGAAGTGGGATGCCCGGCCGTTTGAGTTGGCGGGGTTGATTTCACGGCGGGATAGGAATCAGAACGCCGGCGCGACGACCGATGCTTCATTGGATGCGCAAGGCTTGAGCCTCAAGTCTCAAGCTTCTGAAAACTCCCAGCCGCGGGAGCGGCTGGGCTTTGGTTCCGATACTCAAGGCTTTGGTTCCGTTTCTCCAGACTTTCGTTCTGATTCTCAAGACTCAAGACTCAAGACTCAAGACTTTTCCTCCTCCGTCCCCACCTCCTCCCCCCCCACCGCCGCCGTCACTTCTTCCACCGCTGCTGGGCACTACGACCGCTTGCGTCACCGCCTGATTTTTCCCATTTGTGACGCGCTGGGGCGGCCGATCGCCTTTGGTGGTCGCAAGCTGCGGGCTGAGGATGAACCCAAGTATTTGAACAGTCCCGAGACGCCGCTGTTCAATAAAAGCGCCACGCTCTACGGTCTGCACTTGGCGAAAAAGGCCATCATTGACAGCCGGGTGGCGGTCATTGTCGAGGGGTACACCGATGTCATCGCCTGTCACCAAGCGGGTGTGAAAAACGTGGTGGCGACCTTGGGCACGGCCCTGACGGCCCAGCACGTCGGCGAGCTTCGCCGGTACTGCGATAAAGTGGTGCTGATTTACGACGCCGACGTGGCGGGAATCAAGGCGGCGGATCGGGCGGTGGAAGTGTTTTTGAACGAGCAGTTGGATGTCGCCATCGCGGTGCTGCCCGATGAGCTTGATCCCGCCGACCTGCTGGAGCGGGAGGACGGTTTGGAGCAGTGGCACAAGGCCGTGGCGGAAGCGACGGAGGCTTTGGAGTACCAGTTTGCCCGCATCAGCGAGCAGATGACCGCCAGCGATACGCTGACGGGTCGACAAAAGATCATCGAAGAATACCTGCGCAAGCTGGGGCAATTAGGCTTGGCGCGGAACACGCATGATGGTGGTGGAATCCGGGGCGGCGTCAACTCGATGGTGGTTCGTCAGGCGATGATACTCCAGCGGTTAAGCCAGTTGCTACACCTGCCCGAGAAAGAGATCACCGCCACCATGAAGCGGCTGACACCGCCGCCCCGGCAAATGTTTGTTCCCCGCGACCCGCCCACCGCCTCCTCCGCAGCACCCCCCAACTTGCCCAACTCACCCGATTCGGAAGAGTTCGCCCCCAGGAACGAAGATTTTGCACAAAATAACGAGGAAACTCTTGTTTTAACGCTGGGCGCGAATAGGATTAAGGCTCTGCGGGTGGCGGAGACACAACTGATGGGCTGCTTGTTGCGGGCACCGGAATTGTTTCACCTGGCGTTGAGCGACGGCTCGACGCTGGACGAAGCCATCACCCCAGCCGAGTTGGTCAACCCCGCAAGCCGGCAACTCTTCGCGGTGATCTACGATCAACTGCTCGAAAGCGGGCAACCCACGCTGGGGACGACCTTGGCGAATCTCGCGGAAAGGGAACGGGGCGACTTGGCGGCCTTGGCGACCCAAGCCGAGGAAGTGGCCGAGCGGGCGTCAATGAACGACCCGCAGCGGCTCGAAGCCATGCTCCGCGGCGCTGCCGAGACACTGCTGCGACACCACCGCGAACAACGCTATCGACAACGACCCCTGGCCGACAACGAAGACCCAGCCCAAATGGAACAAGCCCTCCGCCGGGCCGTCGAACACAACCGGGCACCCTCCCCCAAACGTTTTCCCTCGCTGCGATGAGTGAAAAGGTAGTACCCTCGGATGAACGCAAATGAACGCGGATAAATACATAAATTGAACACGAAGACACGAAGACACGAAGGAAACAAAAGACAATGAAAGCAGATATAGGGAACTGACCAAGATGGAAACTTAGAAAGTGTTTTCATCATGTTTCCATCTGCGTTCATCCGCGTTCATCAGCGGTTACTCCGAACCAAGCCCGACCCACGCCAGCGAACCAAGAACCAGACCAAGCAACTTTCCACGAGGTAACGAATGATCGGCGAAGAAATGCACCCCGCGGTTTACGAACTCATCGAGAACGGCAAGAGCCGCGGCTACATCACCTACGACCAGCTCAACACCAGCCTGCCCGATGAGATGGTCGATCCCGACAAGCTCGATGAACTGCTCATCCAGCTCGACGGCTTGGGCATCCGCATGATGGATTCCCGGCCGGAGGATGACACGGTCATGCCCGTCGCTGGCACCCCGCCGGTGACCGCGGTGCATCACCCTTCCGCCGCCCCGCCTTCGGGCCGCAAGAAGACCAAGCCCATTCAGATCGACCGCGAGATGCTCGAAGCCTCGGCCCGCGACGGCGGGGTGGGCGATGGCGAGGAAATCGACGAGGAAGAGCTTAAGAAGGACTTGGCCGAGGCCTTGAAGGAGGCCGTGAGCCGGCGCATTGACGACCCGGTGCGCATGTACCTGACGCAGATGGGCGAGATCAGCCTGCTGACCCGCGAGGAGGAAATTCGGCTGGCTAAGAAGATCGAAACCACAAGGATGATCTTCCGCCGCAAGGTGTTGGAGAACGACTATTGCATCGAGGCGGTGGTGGAGATTCTGGAGATGGTTCACGACGGCGACCTGCCGTTTGACCGCACCATGCGCATCAGTACCGCCGAGGAGGACGCCAAGGGCAAGATCGCCGCCCGCATTCCCGGCAACTTGAAGACCATCCGCATCCTCTTGGAGCAGAACCGCCAGGACTGGCTAACGATGGAGGAATTGACCAAGGCCGGGCATCAGAAAAACGCCGACCGCATCGCGCAGCTCAAGACGCAGGTCAAGAGCCGTCGGCGAAAGATGGCGACCCTCGTCGAAGAGCTGTCGATGCGCACCAGCAAAATCCAACCCTTGCGCAAGAAGATCATGTCCATCCGTTCCAAGATGGTGGAACTGACCCGCAATCTGGAACGGGCGGGTAAGGATAACGGCTCATTCGACCCCGAAGACGTGATGGTGATGAAAGAGGAACTCGCGGGCCTGCGCTCGCTGGTGCTCGAAGAGGCCGGCGACATGGAGCAGCGGGTCAAGGACATGAACACCGTCTTTGACGAATACGAGCAGGCCAAGCGTGACCTGTCGGGCGGCAACCTGCGGCTGGTGGTGTCGATCGCCAAGAAATACCGCAACCGCGGCCTCTCTTTCCTGGACATCATTCAGGAAGGCAACACGGGCCTGATGCGGGCGGTGGACAAGTACGAATACAAGCGCGGCTACAAGTTTTCGACCTATGCCACGTGGTGGATTCGCCAGGCCATCACCCGCGCCATTGCCGACCATGCCCGCACGATTCGCATCCCGGTACATATGATCGAAACCATGAGCAAGCTGCGCAACATCGCCAAGACGCTGTTGCAGGCTTTGGGGCGCGAGGCGACGCTTGAGGAGATCGCCGAGAAGGCCATCATGCCGGTGGCGGAAGTCAAGCGGGTGATGAAGATCAGCCGGCATCCGATTTCACTGGATCGGCCCGTGGGCGAAAGCGAGGATTCCTACTTCGGTGACTTCATCGAAGACGAGGCGGCGGAAAAACCCGACAACGCCGCGGGCAACGAAATGCTGCGCCACCGCATCGAACTGGTGCTCAAGACCCTCACCTACCGCGAACGCGAGATCATCAAGCTGCGTTACGGCATCGGCGACGGCTATACCTACACCTTGGAAGAGGTGGGCCGCATTTTCAAGGTCACCCGCGAGCGCGTGCGACAGGTGGAAGCCAAGGCCCTGCGCAAACTGCAACATCCCGTCCGCAGCCGCAAGCTCATCGGCTTCGTGGACAGCAGCTTTGAAGGGGAGTTGGAAGAGGTGAGTTGAGGTTGTGGATCGGTCGCCTCAATCGTACTTGCGGATCACGCCCACCACCGTGCCTTGAATCTGCACGGTTTCGGGGGCGGCGTAGATCGGCTCGTAATTGTCGTTGGCGGGTTGCAGGCGAATGCGGTCTTTTTCCTTGTAGAACTTCTTGAGCGTCGCTTCGCCCGTGTCCAGCAGGGCCACCACCGTTTGCCCGTTGCGGGCGGTGCTGCGCCGCTCCACCACCACGTAATCATCCTCGCGGATGTGCTCGCCAATCATCGAATCGCCCCGCACCCGCAGCACATAGCGGTCGCCGGTGCGGGCACTCTGACGGGCGGTGAAAAGCTCCTCCAAGTCCAAATACTGGCGATCCTCCACGGCATCAATGGGCAGGCCCGCGGCAATGGTGCCCACCAGGGGCAGCCGGGTCGAACGCTCCTCATCGGGCAGGGTGACCCGTTTGCTAACTTCCAAAGAGCGAGCCTTGTTGGCTTTGCGAACCAGAGCGCCCTTGCGAATCAAGGCCTCGATGTGCTCGAAGACCGTGACTTTGCTGACGCCCAGTTCGTCGGCCAATTCCTGCATGGTGGGCGAGTAGCCGTGCGCCAGGCGCAAGTCGCGGATTCGCGTAAGGATGTGCATCTGCTTGGGGGTGAGGTTCATGGGCGGTTCCCTTGCTGGCCGAGGTCGTTTGACCGGGGCTGGTGGCGGTGGATTGCGGGTTGGCGGACGAGCCGAGTTGCGCCGGGGCGGCCACGGAAATGGCGTGACGCGCTGGTGAGGTCGGACTGCCGTCCTTGGGCAAAGCCGGCAACGGAGGCAGCGGTCGGGTGGTGATGGTTTTGGCGGGCTGGGCGGGGCCAACGGCTTGGGCGGATTGGACGACCACCGGCTTGTGTGCGGGAAGAATGAGTCGGGCTGGCGTTGAGCCGGTGTTGTCCGCGGCGTGCTGGCCGATGACGGATTGATTGGCGGAAACCAGCGGTCGCGTCTCGGCGGGCGTCGGGCCAGCGATGGGCACAACGGCCAGATTCGCCTGCCGAATCGCAGCCGCGACCGTGGCGGGGCTGGAGTAAACGCCCGTGCTCAAGGGTCGGGCACGCTCGAAGGAATCCGGCTGCCTCCGGGGCGGGGCGAACGCCAATGCGGTGGTTCCAAACCCTTGGCCCGTCGCGGACGTATCGGACTGTCCCGATCCGCGTTTGGGCATCCTTGAATAGCCCGCGAAGCCGCCTTGGCTTTCGGTTTCGCCCTGTTGGGGCCGGGCTTGATGGATGGCCTTGGCCAAATTGGCACCTTTGACCTCGTAGCGGGTGATGTAGTCGCCTCCGGGGCCGATCATGAGCAGTGGATTCGCCATGGGATATTCGCCTCTTTAGAGGTTTCGGTGTTGCCCAACCCCAACATCTTGGGGCAGGGTTCACCTCGTCTATCCTCTTTTCGTCAACCCGCATGGCTGGCCTTGAAAGTTAGTTTCCGATTCTGTTTGGTATAAGTTAACCTATCGAATACCGAACTGTCAAGTCCTTTATCGCATGTCGGGCAAAGATAGATCATTAAGGCAGTTACGAAGAGGTTCGACCGGCTGCGCCGAGTCGGGCCTGTTGACATTCCGCCGCGTTATCGGGCAATGGTGGGATGGGCCACGCCATGCGACCGGGCGGCAAAAGGGCCAATTCAGCGCGCAAAAAAACCGAACGGGTCGCTGGGAATGATAGGAAAATCAATATGGCATCATTGGCGCGATGGGCCGCTCGGCTTATGTTTTCCCGCGTGACGCTGTGGGTTTTTATGGTTGTTCGCCGTTAAACCGCAAGCGTGTGCAGGGTGCCGGGGTGCTGTTCCCGGTCTTTCCAATTTTTCCGTCTGCCGCACCCCCTTTCTTTGTTTATCCGACTGTCACCTTTATTATGGCCAGGCTGGGGCCAAAGGTCAAGGGTTATGTTGAATAATTCCACAAAATTGTTTTAATCCAACGTCAGCGGTTCGCAGGTGCAGACCAGGTTGCGGTCGCCGTAAGCGTTGTCGATGCGTCCCACGGCGGGCCAGAACTTGTATTGCCGCAGGTGTTCGGCTGGAAACGCCGCCTGCTCCCTTCCATAAGCGTGCTCCCACTTATCACCACCGATGACCAAGGCAGTGTGCGGGGCGTGCTTCAACGCATTGTCGTCGCGGTCGGCCCGCCCTTCCTCAATGTCGCGGATTTCATGGCGAATGGCGATCAGCGCCTCGCAGAAGCGGTCCAACTCATCCTGCGATTCGCTTTCGGTCGGCTCGATCATCAGCGTGCCGGGCACGGGCCAGCTCATCGTCGGGGCGTGGAAGCCGTAGTCCATAAGCCGCTTGGCGATGTCCTCGACGCGGATGCCGGCCGAGCCTTCAAACGCACGACAATCAATGATGCACTCGTGCGCCACCCGGCCCCGCTTGCCGCGATAGAGCGTGGGGTAATGGCCATCGAGCCGAGCGGCGATGTAGTTGGCGTTGAGAATGGCGACCTCGGTGGCGCGGGTGAGGCCGGCAGCGCCCATCAAACGAATGTAAACCCACGGGATGGGCAGAATCGACGCGCTGCCATAAGGGGCGGCGGAAATGTTCAACGGCATGGAACCGCCCTGCTCCGTAGTTCCGGCCATTGTGGTCGAAGGCAGGAAGGGCACCAGATGGGCCGCGACGCAGATCGGCCCGACGCCCGGCCCACCACCACCGTGGGGAATGCAGAACGTCTTGTGCAAGTTCAAGTGGCAGACATCGGCCCCGATGCCGTCACCTTTGTGCGTGCCGGGCTTGCACAGGCCGACTTGCGCGTTCATGTTGGCACCGTCCATGTAAACCTGTCCGCCGTGCTGGTGGACGATGCGGCAAACATCGCGCACCGCCTCCTCGAACACACCGTGGGTCGAGGGATAGGTGAGCATGATGGCCGCGAGCTTGTCGGCGTGCTTGGCGGCCTTGTCCGAAAGGTCGGCCACGTCAATGTTGCCTTGCGCATCACACGCCACCGCCACCACGTTGAACCCCGCAATTACCGCGCTGGCGGGGTTGGTGCCGTGCGCCGAGACAGGAATGAGGCAGACATCGCGCCCCGTGTCGCCCCGGCTGTGGTGGTAAGCGCGAATCGCCATCAGGCCCGCGTATTCACCCTGCGAGCCGGCGTTGGGTTGCAAACTCGTGGCGGCGAAACCGGTGATCTCCGCCAGCCAGCTTTCAAGCTGCCCGATGAGTTGCGCGTAACCGCGGGTTTGCTCGACCGGGGCAAAGGGATGAAGCTCGGCGAACTCCGGCCAAGTGATCGGCAGCATCTCGCTGGAGCCGTTTAACTTCATCGTGCACGAACCCAGCGAAATCATGCTCTGGCACAGCGACAGGTCGCGCGATTCGAGTCGCTTGATGTAACGCAACATCCGCGTTTCACTGTGGTGGCTGTTGAACACGGGATGGGTCAGATACGGGGTTTGACGGGCGTGGACACCAAGCAGGCCAGCCAGCGAGTCACGCCCGTCAGGAAGCGGATTCGGGGATTGATTGGGTGAGGTGGCGTGGGGTTGATCGTCCGCTCCCTCACGGTCGCGGCTCGTTGCGGACGCTGATGTCGCGTCATTGTGCCGTGTGGCGAAGATGGCCAGGAGTTGCTCGACTTCATCAGACGTGGAACGTTCATCCAGCGACACGCACAAACCGCCATCGCCCATGTCGCGCAGGTTGATGCGTTGCCCCCCCGCCGCCGCGATGATTGCGTCCACGCAATAACCCTCGCCCAAGCGCACATGCAGCGTGTCGAACACCGGTCCGTCACTCAAACCATGCCCAAGCCCGCGCAAGCCCTCGGCCAACGTCGCCGTCAGCAACGCAACCCGCGTGGCGATGCGCCGCAGCCCCACCGGCCCGTGATACACCGCGTACATTCCCGCCATGATCGCCAGCAGCACCTGGGCCGTGCAAATGTTGCTCGTGGCCTTGTCCCGACGAATGTGCTGCTCACGTGTCTGCACTGCCAGTCGCAAGGCAGCGTTGCCCGCCGCGTCCTTCGACACGCCCACCAACCGCCCCGGCATCTTGCGCACGTACTCGCTTTTGGTCGCCATGAAAGCCGCGTGAGGCCCACCGAAACCCATCGGCACACCAAACCGCTGCGCCGAACCGACGGCAATGTCCGCCCCCCACTCGCCCGGCGACTTCACCAGCGTCAGCGCCAGCAAATCCGCCGCCATCACCACCAGCCCCCCCGCCTCATGCACGCGCTCAATCACCGCGCCATAATCCACCAGCCCCCCCCGCGTCGTCGGATACTGCAACAGCACCCCAAAAGGCTTGCCGTTTAGCGCTCCGTTTTCCTCCGCATTTTCCCCACCCTTCACCATCGCCTCCACATCCCCCACGCGCACCGAAATCCCCATCGATTCCGCCCGTGTGCGCACCACCGCGATGGTCTGCGGGTGACAATCCCCACTGACCAGAAACACCCCCTCCCGCCGCCCGGTGATGGCCCGGCACATGGCCATCGCCTCAGCCGCCGCCGTGCCCTCGTCCAACAGTGAAGCGTTGGCCAGGGGCAGGCCCGTCAGGTCGCTGATCATGGTCTGAAAGTTGAGCAGGGCTTCGAGCCGCCCTTGGGAAATCTCCGCTTGGTACGGGGTGTATTGCGTGTACCAGCCGGGGTTCTCCAAGATGTTGCGACGAATGACCGCGGGAGTAATAGTGGCGTGGTAGCCCATGCCCATGAGCGAGCGCCAGACCTGGTTTTGCCCGGCGATTTGCCGCAGTTCCACCAGTGTTTCATGCTCGCCGCGCGGTTGGCCCACCGCCAGCGGTTTGGTCAAACGAATCGACGCCGGCACGGTCTGGTTGATGAGTTCATCCAACGATGCGACACCGATGGTTTGCAGCATGGCCGCGACCTCGGCCCCATCGGGTCCGATGTGGCGATGAACAAACGTATCAGACGGTGACAGCGGGCTTGCGGACACGCGAGGCTCCTAAGGGGCGGGATGTCAGGGGTGCAAAACGAGCCGCGAATTGTAACGCATGGGCGACCGCATCAGAGGGGGCAAAGCAATGCGGGCGGGGAAAGGGGGGGAAAGGGGGGGGAATGTCCGCGGGAGGATTCGAACCTCCGACCTTCTGCTCCGGAGGCAGACGCTCTATCCAGCTGAGCTACGCGGACGACAACGGCAAGCCCCATCAAAGCCGCCGATGCGCAATCTTAACACCCCCCCGCCACAGGGGCAACGCGATTGCCCAAAAGGGGACATCCATGTTCTGTAGAAAACCCGTCTTTCTTCTCTTCACCCCGGAGGGGTGGCGGGTTGTAGCCACGGGTGAAGCGAAAGCGCAACCCGTGGTCACGGTGCTTGAAAAGTGTCCGCCCCGGAGGGGCGGCGGAATCCTTGGTGACCCTTTTCCCTTCGCCCCTGCCGGGGCGAAAAACGCATTGGCATCTTTTCCACGGGTTCCGCTCCGCTCCACCCGTGGCTACAACCCATGACCCCTACCGGGTCAAAGAGGTGTGCAAACTTAAGGCGTTACGCACCCTCTCTTACCAAGGCTTCCCGTCGTTGTTCCACTGCCACCGGTTGTCCAAACAGCGCGGCATCCAGCGTCAGGGTCAGCAAGGGGGCGGGCAGCATCAGCGGGGGCGTGGCCACTTGCGAAACTGCCGGAGTGGAAACTGCCGGGGTTGAAACTTCCGGTTGCGTGACTTTCAGCCCCGCGGCCAAGCGGAGCATGGCCTCTCTCTGGGCTTCGCGTTTTCGTCGGTATTGGCGGTAGTAGCCGGGGTGGCGCTGGACAAAGAGCTGCTGCCGTTCCGCATTGGACATCGCCGGAGACGAGCGGAGACCGGGATTGTATTGAAGTTGCATATCCGTTCTATCGGCACGCGGCCCGACCCCTCTAAACCCGTGGGAGCTGTTCTGGGGAGAACTGTTTGCCCACCTCAAAGAACTGCTTGCCCACCTCAAAGAACTGTTTGCCCGCCTCAAAGAACTGTTTGCCCGCCGCGGGGAAGTGTTTCCACGTCATAAAGAACTCTTTTCACCTCATAAAGAACTCTTTCCGCGCTGCGGGGAACTGTTTTCGTTATGCGCCGAAAGAGTTTCGTTATGCGCGGAAGTGTTTCCGTTATGCGCGGAGGTGTTTTCGTTATGCGCGGAAAGAGTTTTGTTATGCGCGGAAGTGGTTCCGTTATGCGCGGAAAGAGATTCGTTATGCGCGGAGATGTTTCCGTTATGCGCCGAAAGAGTTTCGTTATGCGCCGAAAGGGTTTCGTTATGCGCCGAGGTGTTTTCTTGTCGCGCTGTCATCATGCGGGGCGTGCGGGGCGTGAGGGGTGGGAGCGGGGATGGGCAATGGGTTTAGGTGCGACACCGCATGGAGTGGCATGAAGGGCGCGAGACATCGTTGCCGTGGGCGCTGCGCATCATCCCCTTGGCGCACGCCATGCCACCACCCCTTGGGTCTTGGCGCGGGTCATCGCACTCCGTCATCTTGGTGGTTGCCCCCCGCCCCCACCGGCCCCACGCGGCGCATCGCATCGCGTTAACCCTTCAGCCCTGAGCGTTACAATGGGGGGCTATGAAATACGCGATCATCATCGCCGATGGGGCTGCGGATCATCCGCTGGATGAACTCGGCGGCAAGACTCCCCTGGAAGCGGCGGCCAAGCCGCACACCGATGAGTTGGCCATGCGTGGCCGACAGGGAACCGTCGCCACCACGCCCGAAGGGATGGCCTGCGGGTCGGATGTGTGCAGCATGTCGCTGTTGGGTTACGACCCGCGGAAGTATCACAAGGGTCGCGCGCCGTTGGAGGCCGCGGCTTTGGGCATCGAACTGGACCCGCGGGATTGGGTCTTTCGCGTCAACCTGGTGACGGTCATCGACGGGCTGATGCAGGATCACTCCGCAGGGCACATTTCCTCGGATGAAGGGCGGCGGCTGTTGGAGGAGTTTGCCCAGCGCGTGGAGCTGCCGGGCATGGCGCTGTATCCGGGCGTGAGCTATCGCAACATCATGGTGGACACGACGGGGCGCGGCGATGGCGCGGCGGGGCAAGGCGCGGAGGGTGAGACACGGGGGGGGCGGGATTGGTCGGAGTTGCGCACCGTGCCGCCGCATGACATTCCCGGTGAGGCGATGCGCAAGCATCTGCCCATTGGCGGGGCGAATGCGGAGCTGTTGCAACGGATGATCGCGGAGAGCGAAGTGCTTTTCGCGGGGCATGAGATCAATTTGACGCGCAAGGAACTGGGCGAGTTGCCGGCCACGCATGTCTGGCCTTGGGGTCAGGGGCAGAAGCCGATGATTCCTAGTTTTGCCTCGCGTTTTGGCTTGCGTGGGGCGATGATCACAGCGGTGGATTTGCTGGCGGGGATCGCGGCGTTCATTGGGTGGGATCGCTTGGAGGTGCCGGGACAGACGAGCTATCACGACAATGATTACGCGGCGACGGGGCGTTACGCGGTGGCGGCGTTGGAGGATTACGACTTGGTGTGCGTGCATGTGGAGGCCCCGGACGAGGCTTCTCATGCGGGGGACGCGGCGACGAAGGTTGCGGCGATCGAGGCCATTGACGGGCATGTGGTCGGGCCGGTGCATGAGGCTTTGAAGGAGCGTGGGGAGCCGTATCGCTTGCTGTATTTGCCGGATCATTACACGGCGGTGGCGAGTCGCAAGCATGACGCGACGCCAGTGCCGTTTGTGGTTTGCGGGCACAAGATGGCGGGTGTGCTGCCACGGGCTTACAACGAGGCGAATGCCGCGGAGGCGGACCTGCACGTGAGGTTCGGGCATGAGTTGATGGAGTATTTTCTTCGCAGTGGGCTGTGAGGGGGATCAGTCTTGAGGGATGAGTCTTGAGTCTTGAGGAGAAAACATTCGCGTAGATGTACACGCTTGCGTCTTCCTCAAGACTCAAGACTCAAGTCTCAAGACTTTCTCCCCCATTGGGCCAACATGACTGACATTGACCAAGAACAATCACGCCGCTCGCCGCGGGTTTACATTGAGACCTTCGGGTGTCAGATGAACGTGCTGGATTCGCAGTTGGTCACGTCGCAGTTGCGCGGGCTGGGGTATGGCTTCACTGAGGATTGGCGCGGGGCGGATGTGATTCTTTACAACACTTGCTCGGTGCGGGAACACGCTGAGCAGAAGGTCTATTCGCGGATTGGCGAAGTGGGGATGTTGAAGCGCGAGCGGCCGGAGATTGTGCTGGGCGTGCTGGGCTGCATGAGCGAGCGCGATGGCAAGGACATGCTGCGTCGCCACCCGCAGATTGATTTGCTGGTGGGGCCTGGCGAGTTGGACAAGGTGCCGGCCTTCGTGGACAACGCGGTGCGCACGCAACCGTCGCGTGGCAAGGGGGCGTTGTGGCGCGGGGAGCATGAGGGCCGCATCGCGTTGCAGGGCAACACGCATCGACGTAGCGGCACACTGTCGGCGGCGGAGGATCGGTTGGAACTGCTGGACCTTTCGCGCTCGTTTTCACCCGATGACTTGGACGGTCGCGGGGCGGCCTATGTGCGGATCACGCGGGGTTGCAACAAGTTCTGCACCTATTGCGTGGTGCCCAACACCCGCGGCGCGGAGGTGCATCGCTCGCCGGACAACATTGTGGATGAGTGTCGGCGATTGGTTGAGGCCGGGGCGGTGGAGATTACGCTCTTGGGGCAGACGGTCAATCACTATCACTACGATGCCGCGGCGATGGTGACGATTGACGGTGTGCAGCAGCCGCAGGTTGGTGCGGTGGTGAATCATAAGAGGGAGGCGAAGGGCGGTGACGGAGGTGGTGGCGGAGGCGCGGATGGCGATGGCGTCGGCACCGCTTCGAGGGTCACGACGTTTGCCCAACTGCTGGCGCGGATTCACGATGAGGTTCCGGCATTGCAACGGTTGCGTTTTGTCACCAACTTTCCCCGCGACTTCGGCGATGACATTCTCCAAGTGATGGCCACTCGGCCCCGCATCTGTCGGTACCTGCACATGCCCGTGCAGAGCGGGTCGGACACCATGCTCCGCGCCATGAATCGTGGGTACACGGTCGCCGAGTATCGCCAACTGTTGGCCCGCATTCGCCACCATTTGCCGGACTGCGAACTGGCGACGGACATCATCTGCGGCTTCCCCGGCGAGAGCGAGGCCGACCACCAACTCACGCTCGATCTGCTGCGTGAGGGCCGCTTCAAGAACGCTTTCATCTTCAAGTATTCGCCACGGCCCGGCACGGCCGCGTATGACCGATTGCCCGACGATGTACACGAGGAGGTCAAGCGGCGAAGGAACAACGAACTGCTGACGGCGCAGACGGAAGTGAGTGCCGCGGTTCACGCCGGTTACGTCGGGCGGACGCTGCGGGTGTTTGTGGAGTCGGTGAGTCAGCACACCACCCGTCGCCGCAACGCCGCCGCGGCCGACAGTGGGCAGACGGTGAGTTTGGGTTGGGAAGCCGAGGAGGAGACGGTGCAGCTCACGGGCCGAACCGATGGCGATTTGATCGTGATGTTCGATGGTACCCCGGCCCTGGTGGGGCGGGTGGTGGAGGTTCGCGTCGAACGTTCCGCGCCGTTGGCACTGTTTGGGGATTTGGCAAACTAGGCGTGCCGTGGCGATCCCACGGAAGAAGTCGCTCAGAGCCGCGACTTCTTCCGTGGGCTTGCGGGGATGGTTTGCATCAACGGCGAAGAAATTACTCGGGCAGAATGGCGACGATGTTTTGCGTCATGCCGCTGCGTTGGAGTGAGGCTTCGTAGCCATCGGGGGTGACGCTGGAAAGGGGCGACAGGGCAAGGAGCAGGGCCGCGGCGGCGGCGATGCCGGCGAGTCGTGCCATGCCGAAACGGGCGGGTGCGCCAAGCGACACCGTGCCACCGGCCAGCAGGCCCAGCAGGCCCGCGGTGGCCAGACCTTCACCCACGGCGATCAGGGCGTGCGTGCCGAGCATTTGCGTTGTGAAGGCCGAGAGGTTCGACAACTCCGCGCCACTGCGGAAAAGGGCGACTTCACCGACGATCAAAGCCGCAGCCAAGAACACGGCCAAGCCCGCGACCGCGCCGGCGGTGGCGAAGCGCATGGCTTTGCCGACGTTGGCCAAGCGGGGTTGAACCAGCGCCACAAGGAGCGCGGGCAACAGCGCCATGTTGATGATGTTGGCCCCCAGCGCCATGGTGCCGCCGTCGCCAAGAAGCGTCGCCTGCGCCACAAGCACGCCGGCCATGACCAACGCTCCCAAGCCGGGGCCGACGATCCAAGCCAGCAGCACACCGCCCACCAGGTGAGCGCTGGCGAAGGGCAGCACGGGGACGTTAATCATCTGCGCGGCGAACACGGCAGCGCCCAACAGCCCGGCGGTCGCCACGCGGCGGCGATCAAAACCGGCGGCGCGGGCGGACATGATGCCCAAGCCTAAACCGGCCGAGGCGGCGGCGAAAGTGATGGCGGCGCAAGCGGGGGTAACGGCTCCATTGCCCAAGTGCATGTGAATGCTCCGTGGTTAAGGGTTCAAAAGGCACGACGGTGTGCCGGGATATCATCATTGTAACGCGTTTGGAGATGGATATTGGAAACGTGGGGGAAAGTTCACGGTTTTTTTGATTCTGGAAGACGCGCGGCGGGGACGCCGCAGCTGATAGTCAGAATTGTGTCAACGTGCTCAATGTCAGAATTGTGTCAACCGGCTTCAAAGAAGCGGGCGCTGGTGCCTTGGGCACCGACGGCCAGACGCACAGGGTGGCCACACTTGGGACAACGGCCTTCGTAGCTGGTGGCGGCGGCGTTTCGATAGATGCGGCTGTAAACGCCACAGCAGCGCCAATGAATGGCGATCCACGGCCGGCCGCGCAATGAAGCGTCGGACTCGACGGGATCGGGCGCGGCAAGGCCCTCGATGTCAACGATGTAATCCGGGCCGGGCATGAGTTGCCTCGCGGATGGATGGCGGATCGGTCTGGTTGAAGTCCGACGCTTTAGCGATGCCGGGCGATGCCCTTGGCCGGTGCGGTGGCAGAAGCCTTGCTCGTGGGCTTGGGCTTGACGGCTGCCTTGGGTTTGGATGAGGCCTTGGGCTTGGAGGACGTCTTGTTCGTCTTGAGTGAAGCGGTCTTTGTCTTTTTCTTGGAGGTCTTACCACCCCCCTTGGCCGTGGCATCGAAGTTTTCGTCCGCCCAGGCGCGCAACGCCAAGTGCGTCTCGACGCCTTCATCAGCCTTGATGTTCTTTTCCAGCACGCCCCCGGCCTCATCCACGCTCATGCCAGCGTCCACCACGCCCTTGTCCACCAAGAGCGCCAGCATGGTGTCATCCACCGGCATGGCGTGGCCGGCGAAACTCAACAGCAGCGACTGGGCGCTGACGTACTGCACCATGCCCGGCAGGCTGTCGAAATAGGCGCGAACATCCTTCTTGCTCTTGCCATCCAACGACGCCAGCGACACCAGATGCTCGCGCTCGAAAATCTTTTGCAGCACATCGTGCAGGCGGGCGCAGCGTTCCTCGACCCTCGGATAGCGTGGGCCGATGAGGCTGATGAGTTGCGAAGGATGGCTGACGCGCAGGTCGTTGTTGTCCACCAGCATGGTCATCAGTCGGCCATGCGCGGCCTCGGCGGCTTTGACGGTGCTGTTCCACTCCAAGAAGCCCATGACGATGCGGGTCACCGGGTCCAAGGGTGACGAAGCAGGCCCGTCACCGCCTTGGGAACTGGCGGGCGTGAGGGACTTGAGAAGACTCGCAAGGCGCTTGGCGTGAGCACTGGTGTTCTTCACGAAGCATTCTCCTGAGCACGCTCCCCCCGTTTGGTGTCTTGTGTTTCATCGGTCAAGGCCGGGGACTCGCCTTGGTTTTCGTTGTTCTCTTGCGGGTTCTTTTCCGGGGTCTTTTCCGGGGGCGGGGTTTCTTCCGGGGGCAGGGGACGTGTTTTCTCCCGGGCGCGGGCCAGGGCCTCGAACACCACCGCCTGCTTTTTCAAGGAATCATCGAGGCGGAAATCCAAGTGGGGCACGGTCTTGATCGCCACCTCGTCGCTTACCAGCCGATGAATGTAGGTCGCGGCATGGCGCAGGCCGTAGAGCGTCTTTTTCTGGTGCTTGTCGGGCAGGACGGAGATGTACACAAACGCATCGTGCAGATCGGGGCTGACCTGCACGCGGGTGATGCTGATCATGCCCTCGATCCGCGGGTCCGAGAGCTTGCGCAGAAAGACCTGGCTCAGCGCCTTTTTAAGTTCGGACTCGATCTGTTTGAGACGGTTGCTCATGTCGATTGCGGGGGTGGGCGGGGGTGATTAGCCGCCGATGATTTCGCTGCGGAAGTCGCCCAGCACACAGTCGCGGTGTCGGCGAAGTTCATCGAGGATGCGATCCAGAACGCTTTGGGCGTAACGGCCATCGTTGGAGGCTAGGGTGATGCCCAAGATGGCGCGTTGGGCGTTATCAAGCTGATCGACCTCGGCGACGGAAACTTGGTGATGTTGGTGGAGTTTGTCCTTAAGGCTTGCGACCACCCGCCGCTTGTCTTTGAGACTTTGCGCCTGGTGGATCATGAGTTCAACCTGAAGCACGCCAATAACCACGCTGTTTTACGCCAGTTTTCGTTTCACGATGATGGTGTTGTAGAAGATCAGGATGTCGCCGCTCTTGAGGTCGTCGAAGTTGGTGATCTTCACGCCACATTCCATGCCCGCGCGAACTTCCTTGGCGTCTTCCTTGACCCGGCGGAGGCTTTCGATCTGACGGTTGTCGGTGACCACCACGTTCTGGCGGGTGACGCGGACGCGGGCGGAGCGGTCGGCCTTGCCTTCGGTGACGAAGCTGCCCGCCACGTTGCCCACCTTCGAGACCTTGAACACCTCACGCACCTCGGCCTGGCCCAGGATTTCCTCACGCTTCTCGGGTTCCAGCAGCCCTTCCAAGCCCTTCTTCACGTCGTCGGTGATGTCGTAAATAACACGATAGTTGCGGATCTCGACTTGCCGCTGCTCCGACAGGTCGCGCACCATCGCCGGTGCCACGACGTTGAAGGCGATGATCAAGGCATCCGAAGCGTCCGCCAAGAGCACGTCGCTTTCCGTCACGCCGCCCACGGCTGTGTGAATGACCTTGACGCCCACTTCCTCGTTGCCCATGTCTTCGAGCGTATGGGTCAGCACGTCGAGGGAACCCTGCACGTCGGCCTTGAGGACGATGCGCAGTTCCTTCAAGCCCGCGCCGAGCTTGGAGGTGAAGTTGTCGAGGGTGACCTTGGTCTGGGTCGCCAGTTGCCGCAACCGCTCGGCCTCGCGGAAGGTGGTGCCGATCTGCTCGGCCTGGTCCAGTGAGTCGGCGACGTAGAACTTGTCGCCGGCGTCGGGCAGGGTGTCGAGACCGGAGAGTTCCACGGGCGTCGCCGGGCCGGCTTCCATGATGGACTTGTCGTGGTCGTCGGTCATGTCGCGCACGCGGCCGTAGGCACGGCCCATGACGATCCAGTCGCCGACCTTCAGCGTGCCGGACTGCACCAGCACCCTGGCCACCGAACCGCGGCCCGGAGCCATCAAGGCCTCGATGACGATGCCCTTGGCCGGCCCGCCGTAGTCGGCTGAAAGCTCCAGCAACTCGGCCTGGTAGTCGAGCATTTCCAGCAGTTCCTTGACGCCCTGGCCCGTCTCGGCGCTGACCTTGACCACTTCGGTGTTGCCGCCCCATTCCGTGGGGTTCAACCCGTGCTCGGCCAACTGGCCGTAAATCTTGCGGATGTTGGCCTCGGTGGCCTCGGCTTTGTCCACCTTGTTCAATGCCACGAGCAGCGCCACGCCCGCGGCCTTGGCGTGATTAATCGACTCGATGGTCTGCGGCATCACGCCGTCATCGGCCGCCACCACCAGCACCACGATGTCCGTGAGTCTCGCGCCGCGGGAACGCATGGAGGTGAAGGCCTCGTGGCCCGGCGTGTCGAGGAAGACGACGGTTTTGTCGCTGTCATCGCCGCCCTTGATCGTCACGCGATACGCCCCGACGTGCTGGGTGATGCCGCCGGCCTCATGCACCGCCACGTCGGCCTTGCGGATGCGATCCAAGAGGCTCGTCTTGCCGTGATCGACGTGGCCCATGATGGTCGCCACCGGGGGTCGGCGACGAACGTCAATGGCTTCGCGGTTCTCGAACTGCTGAAGCATCGCGGCCTCGGCGGTCTGCTGCGCGCGAACCACCAGCTCGATGTTGTAGTCCAGGGCGATTTCCTCGGCCATGCCATTGCCCAAGGTGCTGTTGATCGTGGCCATGACGCCCTTCTTGAAAAGGTACTTGATGACCTCGACACTCTTGATGCCGGTGGCGGCGGAGAAGGACTTGATGGTGACGGGTTCGGCGACTTCGACCTTGCCGCCGGTGACCGCCGCGGACTGCGCTTGGCCACCGCCTTCGTGCTTGCGCAGGTCGCGTCGGCGCTGCTTGAGGAAGCCTTGCGCGCCGCGGAGGCGGGCGTCGAGTTCCTGCAAGTCGGCGTCAGTGAACTTGGTGGGGCCTGTGGGCAGGGCTTGGGCGGATCGACCGCGCCGGGAGGTGAGGCTGCGGCGTTTGTTGGCACCGTGACGATCGGCTTCTTCCTCGCCACCGCCCGTGCCACCGCCAGCGCCGCGGCCTCGCTTGGGACCTGTGGATCGCGTGATACCGCCGGGGCCGGCCGTGCCGCCGCCCACGACACCGCTGGGTCCCCCGCCGCCGGGGCGAGGCCCACGCGGACGCCGAGGTTCGATGATGTCGGCCTTTTCAACACGAATGACTTTGGGGCCGGAAAGTTTGGCGGCCGTGGGATTGGTCAGCAGGCGACCGGCGGGCCTGACATCGGTGGGGCGATCCGGCACGTTGGGCCGACCCGCGGGCGTGATCATCGGCCTGGGCGGCGTTTCACCAGTGGTCTTGGGCTTGGGCTTGGCGTGGGCGTGACGCGCCGCGTACGTTGAAGCCGCGGCGGCCTGTGTCCCGGCAATTGCCGGCAACGCGGCGATTTCCCCTTCGGGCATCGGCCCTTGAATCTGTGGCCCAACAACCACGACCTCCGGCTTCACCGCGCCCGGCTCGGCCTTGACCGTGGTTTCAACAGGCTTGACATCGCCGCCATCGTGGACTTCGTGCCCGGCCTCCGCTGTTTCCTCATGCGTGGCGGACTCGCCATCATTCTCAGCCACGGCCGTAGCGGTGTCGCCGCCTTCATCCTCGTGATGCTCGTCACCACCCACAGGCTTGGCCTTGGCGCGGCGACGACGGGGCTTGCGCGCTTTTTCCAGATCGACAGGCGCGGCCTCTTCAATGGCCGTGGCCGTCGGGCCAGAGGAAAACCATTCCCGAATGGTCATCTCAAGACCAAGTTTCACCTGCGACTGGTGGGTCTTGATTTCCGACTCGGAGATCCCCTCGGCGTGGCACTTGGCAATGATTTCCTTGCTGTCCACGCCAAGTTCTTTGGCCAGTTGATGAATGCGTTTTTGAGCCTTAGCCAATGCTGTCTCCTTGGACGTCCGCCGGGCTTGGCGGGGCTTGCCCGCCGTGAACCTTGCGTTTGTTCACGCAAGGTTCGGCCACGTGAGCCATCAGGCTCCGGCGCGGCGTCCGGTCTGCTCGAATCAATTTCACAATCAGGCTTGGTCTTCCTGACTCTTGTCTCGGGGTTCACTTAACGAAGCCGGGTCACCCACGGCACCAGCGTCCGATGCCGTGCGCTCCGCCAACACTTCCGTGGCGTCTTCATCACTGGCGGCACCCAGGGCGCTGACCATGTTGGCCGAAGTGCTCTTGTCCTTCTTGCCGTTTTGGGCTTTGCCAGCCTCGCTGGCCTCGACCACGCTGCGGCTTTCACCCGCGGTGCCATCGGTGGCGCTGGCGATTTCCGCTTCCGTCTCGCCTTGGCCCACGCCATCATCATCGCCCGATGCCTCGTCGACGGTTTCAGCGACGCTGGCCGGGACGATGTCGCCCAAGATGTTGCCCAGCACCGCCGCGGCCTGCACATCCGCCGCCGTCGTGGGCACATCCAAGCCCGCCGCCTGCTCACGCTTACGCCGCTCGTTCTCTACCTTCTCCTTGGCTTGCTCCTCGGCGACGATCTTGGCCTTCACCGCCACCACCGCCACCGCCCGCGCCGCCGCTTCCTTGTCCAAATCAATCGACTCGGCCAAGTAATCCGCCCCGACTTCCTCGACGTCAAACACGCTGATGACGCCCAACGCCGCCAGGCGGTCGATCTGCTCTTCGCTGACGCCCTCGACTTCCTTGAGCGTCGCTTCCATGATGTCCAAGCTCTTGGTGAACTCGGCGGGGGTGAGAATGTCCACGTCCCAGCCCGTCAACCGCGCCGCCAAGCGCACGTTCTGCCCCCGCTTGCCAATCGCCAGCGAAAGCTGATCCTCGTTAACCACCACCGTGGCCCGGCCAAGCTCGAAACAGAGCGAGATTTCCACGACTTCTGCGGGCTTCAGGGAGTTCTGAATCAGAATCTGGCTCGACTCGTTCCAACGCACGATGTCGATCTTTTCGCCGCCGAGTTCATCGACGATGTTCTTGATGCGGCTGCCCCGTACGCCCACGCAAGCGCCAACCGCATCGACCTTGGAGTCAATGCTCGACACGGCGATCTTGGTGCGGTGGCCCGGCTCACGCGCCATGGCCTTGACCTCGATGATCCGCTCGGCCACTTCGGGCACTTCCACCTCGAAAAGCCGGCGAATGAAGTCGGGGTTGGCGCGGGAAAGAACGATCTTGACCTGGCTGCCGGTGTCGCGGACTTCGAGGATCATGCAGCGAACCCGCTCGCCGGGCTGGTGCTGCTCGCCGGGGATCTGCTCGCTGCGGGGCATGAAGCCCTCGGCCCGGCCGATCTGCACGATCAGAGCGCCACCCTCGTAGCGCTGCGCCATGCCGGCCGTCAGTTCACCCACGCGGTCAATGAACTCGTTGTAGATGCTCGTTCGTTCGTCCTCGCGGAAGCGCTGGATCATCACCTGCTTGGCGGTCTGGGCGGGAATGCGGCCCAAATCCGCCAAAGGGATTTCCTCGTTCTCGCGCCAGACGTGAATCTCGCCGGTCATGCGATCCAACTCGCAGCGAAACTCCTCGGTGTCCACGGCATTGAAATGCTTGCGGGCGGCTGAAACCATCGCCTGCTCGATGTCGCGGAACAACGATTCCTTGTCCACGTTGCGGTCACGGGAGATGGAATCGACCAGTCGTAAAAATTCGGGCTTGTTCATGGGTTGTCGTGTCGCTATTTGGTTTTGTATTCAGTTATGGGTCGAGGCGGTTGACAATGGGTGAACGTTGGGGGTGTGCTAATCGACTGTTTTTTCGATCCCGAATTCATAAAAACCAAGGCCACGAAGCGCGCTCTCGTTGCGTCTCGTGGCCGTGCCATCGCGGGAGGCGACAAAAGGTCGCGTCCCATGCCGAGGATGGAAGCCCACGCTTAGCGCATGACCGACTCCCTGTGCGACAGCGCCCGGACGCCGTGAAGCGCGGTGGAGCCGACGGAGGTCGGGGTCAGGGGATGGGTCAGCGGCCGGCCCATCAGCGAATTAACGTCCCCAAACCGGTCATGTGGCACCTTTCCTTGGCGGCACGAGGCCTGATCGACGGCCGAGCCCAATGCCCAACCGCTCCAAGCCGAGTCGTGGATTCTAAACCCCCCGGCCTTTGCGGTCAAATTGACACACGAGTCCTGTGATGAAAACTGATGAAAAATGACCACCGATTGAATCAGACCTCTTTTCATCCCCTGCGTATCATGCGTCCATGATCGACACCCATTGCCATCTGACTTACGAGGGGTTGCACAACCGCGTGGAGGAAGTGCTGGCTAACGCCCGCAGCGCTGGGATTTCGCGCTTGATCACCGTGGGCACCAGTCCCGATGATTCGCTGGCGGCCGTCGCCTTGGCCGACCGCTTTCCCCAAGTGTTCGCCACCGTGGGACTGCATCCGGGTCATGCCGCGGAGTGGCCCGACACCGGCGAACTCAAGACGCGACTGCGGGCCATGCTCAACCATCGGCGGGTGGTGGCCTTGGGCGAGTTCGGCTTGGACCTGCATTACGCCGACCCACCGCTGGCGGTGCAGCAGGCTTCGTTGTCTGCCCAACTCGAAATCGCTGGCGAGTGCGACCTGCCCATCATCATCCACAACCGCAAGGCCACGGCCCAAACCCTGGCCATGCTGCGGCAAAGCGGTCTGCCCGGCGAACGTTTCGTCTTCCACTGCTTCACCGGCCAGGCCGATGAACTCGATGCCATCCTCGACTTCGGGGCGATGGTCAGCTTCACCGGCATCGTCACTTTCAAGACCGGCCAATCTTTGGCGGAGGCGTCCTTGCGTGTGCCTGACGACCGGCTGATGGTGGAGACCGATGCCCCGTATCTCACGCCCGAGCCGCACCGCAAGGTCAAGACCAACGAGCCGCGCTATGTGGCGGACGTGGCCGCGTTCCTAGCGCTGCGGCGGGGCATGGGCCTCGAAGACTTCGAGCGGCTCACGGATGCCAACGCGACCCGCTTTTTCCGCTTGCCGTGACGCCCCCGGAGGTGTGATATTTTGATCGGCTCGGTTGATCTATAATGATGTCGATTCATTCCTCCACGCTTCCCACCCGGCGAGATTCCCATGATTGCCAACATTCTTCTAGCCGCGTATCTCCTTCTCATGATCTATTACTGGGGCATGATTCAAGGCGCGTTTTCGGCCCTGATTCACTTGGTAGTGACCATCATCGCCGGGGCCTTGGCGCTGGCGCTTTGGCAGCCGCTGGTGCTGGGGTTCCTCATCGACCGCATGCCGGAATACGCTTGGGGCGTGGGGCTGGTTGGGCCGTTCATTCTGCTGTTGATCGCCATTCGCGCCACGACCGATCGGCTCATCCGTGGCAACGTGATTTTCTCGCAATGGATTAACGGCCTGGCGGGCGGGTTCATGGGCCTCTTTGCCGGCATCCTCACTTCGGGGCTGGTCATCATCAGCTTGGGCTTTCTGCCCTTGGGCGATTCCGTGCTGGGCTACATCCCGCTATCGGTGGCTGACAACGGCAAGGTGCAGAAAAACGCCGGGGCCTTGTGGGTTCCCGTGGATCGTCAGGCGGCGGGCTTCTTCGCCATGATCTCCGGCGGCTCCATGGCACCGGGCTTCCCCGCGGCCAACGGTGTCTCCCTCGCGCTCAACACCGGCGACCTGGCCCAACAGAGCGGCCTCTATCACCTCCGCGAGCAGTACGACCCGCACACCTCCGTGGCGGCCCACCCCAATGAAGTGAGCATCACGCAAGTCTTGGAAAGCAACCCCGCCAGCTTGGGCCTCGGATCCACGCAAATGCGCGCCATTGATGCCGGGGGCGTCACGGGTAATCGCAAGCTGGTCATCATCGACACCAAGTTTGTGGACGACAAACGCGGCACGTACATCGAAGGGGCCTTGAACCTCCTGCCCACACAAGTGCGGCTCATCGCTTGGAAGCAGGTCGGGGGCGGCAACGAGGCTGTGCTTCACGCGCCGGTGGGCGTGGGCATCATGCAGGCCGGGGACTCCACCCGCCAGTTCGTGCCCTTTAACGACAACACCAGTTTCGCCCGCGTGACCATTCCCCCGGCCAACTTGGCCTTGGCCTTCATCATTCCCGACGATCAGACGCCGCGATTTTTGACCGTGCGCAACTTGGCGCTGGACTTGCCCGAAGCCAAGCCGGGCGCTGACCTGATGGTCGCCATGCTGGGCAAAGCGCCGGGGGCATCGCTTCTGGCCTCGGCGGGCGATCCCAACGAGGGCACCGTCGGCCCCAAGCAGGCGGGCAACGTCACCATCGAGGCCAAGGGGCTGAAACTCACCAACGAACTGCCTGAACCCTTCAGCGAGAACGTCAAGGGCAATCTCCGGGTCATCAACCAGCAACTGGTTTCGGGCACGCAGTCGGTCAAGCGCATTCCCGATGTGCGCATGTCCAAAGCCACCCGCGTAGACAGCTTGCAGGTGCCGCCGCACTTGGGCTGCGTACGTTTGCAAGTCGCCCCGGATCAGGCCCAGAGCATTTTTGGCCGGGCCATTTCCAGCGCTCGGATGATTGAACCGATCTTCCTGACCGACGACCGCACGGGTGAGCAACATCTGCCCATCGGTTACATCGTGCGGCACGAAGATGGCAGCATGGACATCAGCATCGACCGCGACAGCTACATCCGCACCGCCCGCCAGATGCCCATCGCCCAGCTTCAACCCACCGACGATTTCTACCTCTACTTCATGATCCCCAAAGGCCTGAAAATCACCTCCTTCCACCTGGGCAACGGCATCAAGCAGGATGTGAACCTGGAAATCCCCAAGAATTAGTCTTGAGGGATGAGTCTTGAGTCTTGAGGTTCAAGGCATTGCGATTTCTGACCCCCGGACTCAAACCTCTGACCTCAAGACTCAAGACTCAAGACTTTCTTCCGAGTTCCGCATGAATCTTGCCAATCGTCGTGTCGTGGTCATGGGCTTGGGACGTTTTGGCGGGGGCGTGGGGGTGACACGTTTCCTGACGGGCAAAGGGGCGCGGGTGCTGGTGACCGACACCGCCCCGGCTGACAAACTCCAACGCAGCGTGGCGCAACTGTCGCCAACGCCCGGTGAAACGTTCGCCGGTTCTATTGAGTTGCGGCTTGGTGAGCATCGCCTCTCGGACTTCACCGCGGCGGACTTGATCGTCGTTAACCCGGCGGTGGATCAACGGGCGAATCCGTATCTGGCCGCGGCCCGTGAGAAGGGCGTGGCGACGACCAGTGAGATTCGTCTGCTGGCGGCGCACCTGCCCAATCGCCGCAATGTCATCGGCGTCACGGGCAGCGCTGGCAAGTCCACCACCACCGCCATGATCGGCCACATCCTGGGCAAACGCCTTGCCCCCACTGGCCTGCGGGTGTTCATCGGCGGCAACCTCGGCGGGTCGCTCCTGCCCCATGCCGACGCCATCCGCCCCGATGATTGGGTGGTGCTGGAACTTTCGAGTTTCATGCTAGAGGACATGGCCCCCGACGGTTGGTCGCCGGGCATCGCGGTGGTGACCAACATCGCGCCCAATCACTTGGATCGTCACGGCTCGATGGAGGAGTATCGCCGCGCCAAACAGTATCTCTTGGACTTTCAGGATGACAAGGACGTGGCCGTGCTGGGGCCGGGCATGCGTGAGGTTTTCGAGCCGCGCACCAAGCTGGGCACGCACATGCGCGAGGCTCCCGCCGGGCCGGTGCTGCCGCTTCTGGTGCCCGGTCGGCACAACGCCACCAACGCCTGGCTGGCGGTCAATGCGTGTACGGAGTTGGGGTTGGGGACGTATGAATGTTGGGAGGCCCTGGGCGACTTCGCGGGCTTGCCGCACCGCTTGCAACTGGTGGCCGAGCACAACGGGGTTCGCTACTACAACGACTCCAAGGCCACGACGCCCGAAGCGGCCATGCTGGCGTTAAACGCCTTTGAGCCGGGGGTGGCGCACATCATTCTGGGCGGGTCGGACAAGGGCAGCGACTTCGCGGCCTTGGGGCGACTGGCGCGGCAAAGGGCGGCGGGCGTTTACACCATCGGCGTCATGGGCGAGAAGATCGCCGCGGCCTGCGAAGCGGGCGATGGCCCAGCCCCGATCCAGCGCCACGGCACGCTCGACGACGCCATGCGCGCCATTTCATCAAATCTTCACAGCGGTCATGTCGTGCTGCTCTCACCCGCTTGCGCTTCGTTTGATCAATACGAAAACTACGAACAGCGCGGCGCGGACTTCGCCCAGCGCGTCTTGCAATACACGGGCGAGTAGAGCGCAGCGCAAAGCGTCAATAACGCAATGTTTTTTCTGACTCATAGCCGCGGCGTCCCCGCCGCGCGTCCGGGGGCAAGTGCGCCGAGACTTCATTGATCTTAAGACGCGCAGCGAGGACGCTGCGGCTAATAAGTCAGACAAGGTTTTCTCTTGCGCCGACGCGCAGCGGGGACGCCGCGGCTATGAAAGAATTGAAGGACGCAACTCTCCCCTACACTACCCATGCGAACATCACCAGGAGCCTCGCCATGATCATTGACGTTCACACCCACTTGAACAACTACCACGAGGATCGCGTGGTTTCCATCGAACAGTGTCTTGACAACCTGCAAAGCGACATGAGCGAGGCGGGGGTGGACATTGCGATGGTGCTCACGTCTTACAAAGTCACCGAGCACCGCCCGCCGACGAGCAAGGTTGTCGAGGCCACGCGGGACATTGAGAATCTTTACGTCGTGGCCGGGGTGAGTTACACGCACTACAAGGAACGCGACCTGCGCGAGCTTTCGGACTTCCTGGCCGAGGGGCTGGTCAAGGGCTTGAAGCTCTATCCGGGCTATGAGCCGTTTTATCCTTACGACGCCCGCTTGAAGGTTGTCTATGACTTGGCGATGGAGTACGACGTGCCGGTGATGATCCACGCCGGGGACACCTACACGCCCAAGGGCAAAGTGCGTTACTCGCATCCGCTGAACATTGACGATGTGGCCGTGGACTACCCGGACCTGAAACTGGTCATCTGCCACCTGGGCAACCCTTGGATCCGTGACTGCATGGAGGTGGTTTACAAGAACCCCAACGTGTATGCCGACGTGTCGGGGCTGGTGCTGGGCAACTTCGAGGACAAGTTCGAGCGCTTCATGTTGGAGCAGGTGACCGAGGGCATCACCTACGCGGGTGAGCCGCGCTTTTTGCTCTTCGGCACGGACTGGCCCATCTGCGGGATGAAGAGCTACATCCGCTTCATGAAGGGCTTGGACCTCAGCGACAGCAGTTATGAAAAGATCATGTGGCGCAATGCCGCGGAGCTGTTCAAACTCGACCTGCCGCAACTGGCCACTGACAACACCGTGTCAGGGTGACCCCCGGCCCCCACCCCCCCTCGCTCCCGCCACCACAACGAATGCGGGCATAAAAAAAGCCCCGCGGCAACCGAAGTCGCACGTGGGGCCTTCCGGGGGCTGGATTAGGTCGCGTTCGTTCCCGCGACACAGGGAATTATAGGCATTCCACCTACAGAAGCAAGTGGCAATGTGCGGGTGTCAATTGGACATTCCGCCGATAGCAAATCAGACGCAATCACAACTGGCGGGCACCAAACCGTATAATTAACCAATTATTGATTAACAATTTACATCAAAACAAGGGATTTCCACAATGGTACTTGGTGATGGTCAAACAATGGGCAACGAGACATGGAGGCTTTTTCGTATTCTTGCGGAGTTCGTGGACGGCTTCGAGGGCATGATGGATGTGACCCCCGCGGTGTCGGTCTTCGGCTCGGCCCGCACCGCGCCCAACGACCCTTGGTACGAGAACGCCCGCCAATGTGGTCGTCTGCTGGCGGAGAACCAGATGGCGGTCATCACCGGAGGTGGGCCTGGCATCATGGAGGCCGCCAACCGCGGCGCGTTCGAAGCCGGGGGCAAGTCCATCGGCCTCAACATCACCCTGCCCCACGAACAGAAGCCCAACCCCTACCAGAACATCGAACTGACCTTCCGCTACTTTTTTGTCCGCAAGGTCATGTTCGTCAAGTACGCCTCGGGCTTCATCATTTTCCCCGGCGGCTTTGGCACCATGGACGAGTTCTTCGAGAGCATCACCCTCATCCAAACCGCCAAGATCGCCCCCTTCCCCGTCGTCTGCATCGGCCACGCTTTTTGGGACGGCTTGGTCGACTGGATGCGCTCCACCCTGCGCGACAAGATGGGCACCATCGGCCCGCATGACTTGGACTACTTCAAGGTCACCGATGATGTGGGCGAGGCGGTGCAAATCATTCGCCAGTGTTACGACACCGGCTGCTGGCTGGGGCCTAGGCCCGTGGAACCGGGCACCGGCGATCCCACCCCCGGAAGCCCCGGAAGCCCCGGCACCCCCGGCACTGCCGTGAAGGAAAACATCACCGCCGAGGGCACCCGCGTCGGCGTGGCACCGCGACACGACCTGTCCAACGGCGACGCCAAAAAAGCCCCGCCCACGCAGTGAGTCCGCGGGAAAGAATCAAACCGAGAGATTGTCACCCCATCCCAAGCCCACGGATGAAACCGCCGCGGTTTCTTCCGTGGGATGACCCCGCATCGGGTGGCAGGGGTTACCGGGAAGTCCGGGGGCATCCCACACAAGCCCTCCAGGGCGAGGGCATGTGTGGGCTTGCGATTATTCAGAGAGTCATCGCGCGATCCAGCGGCGCAACTTTTGCCGCAGGGTTTCATCAAAGGCCCAGACCTCTTGCGTCAACGGGTGCAGGCCCAGGCGGCGCAGCACCGCTGCTTCCAAGGCTGGCACACCCTGCCCGGTGCGGGCGCTGATTCGCAAGGGAAAGCCTTGGTAGGTTCCATTCTCCCGCGCCGCGAGCTGCCTCAATGCCACGACACGCAGTTTCTCCAGTGCCTTGAGACTGAAAACCGGAGCCTGGCCCGGCTTGACTTGGCGGGTCGATATGTGAATCGTGTTTTTCATTGGGGGTGGCGGGGCCGACGGTTCATCGACCTTGTTGACCACCCACATATCCGGCTCCCTTCCCAGCGTGGCCAACTCCGGCCACTCCGTCGCCGCGTCACGCATGGCGATGATGACATCGGCCTGACTGATGACCTGCCGCGCCAAGGTGATGGCCTGTTGCTCGATGGCGTCGTCACTGTCGCGCAGGCCCGGCGTGTCAAGCCAACGCACCGCGACCCCCCGCCCCGACGTTTCCCCCCCGCCAGCCCCGCCGGCCTGAATCTCCGCCAGGCCCGCCACCCAATCGCGGGTCGTGCCGGGCAGGTCCGCCACGATGCTCGCGGCCCGACCCAACAGGCGGTTGGTCAAGGTGCTTTTGCCCACGTTGGGCCGACCGACGACAACCACCGTGGCCGGGGTGACCAGGCGGTCGAGTTGGGTCGATCGCGTCAGGATTCGCCGGGCCTCATCGGGCGTGGGTGGGTGTGCTTGGAGTTGTCGCCAGAGGTCGGGCTGGGCCAGTAAGAGGTCGATGGCGGCGGGACTGGCGGCCTTGGCCAAGGTCGCCAGCATGGCGGCTTGGATGTCATCGTGGGCTTCGGGGTAGGCCAGCGCCGGGGGCAACTCGGCGACGACTTCGCAACCCAATTCCAGCAAGCGATCCAGCAGCAGTCGCACCACCCGTGGCCCACTGTGGGGAAACAACTGCGCCCAAGGTTGCCCATCCCCCCCACCACTTTCCGCCTCGCTTCCCGCTCCCGCCATCAGCACAGCCAGGCCTTGGTCGATCTCGCCGAAGTTCACCAAGCGCTGCTTAGATTCCACCCACTCCTTGACACCCGTGAGTTGGCGGAGCATGTCGGACACCCCCGCGCCATGCAGTTGCACAATCGCCACCGCTCCCGGCGTCGGCGCGGTCATCAAGCAAACTTGGACTGGTGATTTCACACCCATGATTGATTCTTTAGTTTCCTTCGTGTCTTCGTGTCTTCGTGTTCATTATGGCGTAAACGAGGAAAGCATCGGTTGGCCGTGGGGGAAGTTGAGGATTTGGATGCCCATCGCCAGCAGGGCGGGGAGCAGCGCTGGCCAGAACGAGGCTGAGAGCAGGCAGGCTACCAGCGCCAGCATGGCGGGGCCTTCGCAGAGTGCCAGGAGGACGAGGTTGCCGGTGACGTAGCCGCGTGGTTCGACGATGTTTTCCCGCCAGTGTTTTTTGTAGATTTGCCCGCGGAGGAAATAGCCCAGGGGGATGGCCAGGATGATGGCACCCAAGGCGACGGCAAAGAGCGTCATGGTGAGTTGCGGCTCGACGGGTTTGAGCGAACCTTGACTCATCATCACCGCGATGACGGCCAGAAAGACAAGTTGCCCGGCCAAGAGAGCCGCCCAGAGGATGCGGGTGGTGAGCAGGGCTTGGGCGGGGGTTGGTGTTTGCGGTGGAGGCATTAAGTCGTGAAGCATTGGAAGGCTTTTTGCAACCGCGCTGCACTGTCGGTCATTCCGCCGGGGCGGTTGCGGCAGAGCCATGTGTGGCGGTGCAAGGTCAGGATGTCGCGCAGATTGTTGGCGAATTGTTTGCGTGTGCGTTGGGGGAGTTTGCCGGGGAGCTTGCCCTTGCGTTTGAGGCGCTCGATGGCCAAGTCGCAGGCCAGGATCATCATGGCCCCGGCGTAGTGGATTTCCTCGTTGATCAGTTCGCCATCGTCACGGCGTTGGGTGGCCTTGCTAGCCGTGAGCGTCGCCTCGCCGATGCGTTTCTTGGCTTTGCCGAAGGATTCGATGGTGCCGCCCTGCCAGCGTTCGCCGGTCATGTCGCAGGCGGGGTCAAGCAGCAGGGTTGAGAGGGCGCTTTGGTTTCGCAGGGTGATGCCGGTGGCTTCGTGGGCCGCGCCGAGATCGCACCATGCTTTGCCCATTGCCCCGGCCTCATCGACGAAGATGTGCGTGTCCAAAGCCGCGGCGATGTCGATGTCTTCGTTGGTTTCCAGACACCAACTCACGGCAGCGCCGTAGGCATAACCCAAAAACGACACCGGCCAGGGTTGCAGGTGGCCGTTGTCGCCCCAATCGGTGATGAGATACCCGCCACCCCCCCCGGATTTTCCCCCGGATTTGCCATGCTTCGCCGCCGCCAGCAGGTTGCCCATCGCGTTGCCCGTGCGACCGCCCAGGCTGTTCCAACTCGACGTACCGGGGCAGACGTAAAACGACAGGCCCGCCTCGGCGAACAGCCCGCACTCCTTCTCAAACGGATGGTCGGCCTCGTAGCCCCAAGCCAGGGGAATCACATCACGCGGCAACTCCGCAATCAGTTCCCGGTGATGCAAAATGATGTCGCCCCAGAATTGCATCCGCTTGCCGCGGGCGGACACGAGCTTGTGAATCTGTAAGAGAAAGTCGAGATAGACCCGACCCTTGCCGTCCCGCTCACACGCGGCCTTGCTGCGGCCTTGGCCCAAGTCCCACGTTTCATCGCAACCCACGTTGAACAGCCCGCTGGAAAAACAGGGCAGCAACTCATCGTAAAGCCCGGCCAGCAAATCGAGTGAACGTGGCTCAACGGGACAGAGACACGTCGCCTGCGACCGCGTGCCCCAAGGCGTCTGAATGGCCCCCGTCGTTTCCGCCAGCGGCTTGTAACGGCGATGCTTCAACCAGCGCTCCATGTGGCCAAAGGAGTTCTGATTGGCGACCAGTTCGATGTGCCGCGCCCGGCAATAGCGATCCAGTTCGCGCACTTCATCGGGCATCATGGGCGAAGCGTCGGCCCAGACTTCGCGGTGTTGCCAATAGGCGAAAGTGTGCTCGGTGTAGAGTTGAAGTTCGTTGAGTTTCAACCCGGCCATCATGTCCACCAGTCGCCGCAGCGTGGGCATGGTGGGGACCTTGTCCCGGCTGATGTCGAGCATGATGCCGCGCTTGGCGAAGTCGGGATGGTCCTCGATATGCAGGCAGGGGATCGCACCGTCGCCGAGTTCCGCGACACGTTGCAATTGGACAAGCGTCTGTCGTGCGTAAAACGCCCCGGCTTCATCGTGGGCGGTGATGCGTGCCCCGCCTTTGGCGCTGATCTGCAAGTGATAGCCTTGCGGGTGCGGAACGGCCGAGGGGTCAACGCGCACTTCGGGCAAAAAGGTCGCGGCGGCGGGGACGCTGCCGCGGGTCAGGCGCAGCAAACGAGGGCGGGGTAGCAGAATGGGGAGATGAGTCGCGGTCATGCCACGCATCTTAACTTCACACCATTGACTTATAGCCGTGGCGTCCTTGCCGCGTGTCGGAGATCGGCAACATTCAGAATCAAGATCGCCCGGATAAACCAAGACGCGCGGCGGGGACGCTGCGGCTATAAACTTTGCGCTTCGAGCGTGTTCTATCTCCTTGACGCCTCGCGCCAACGCGCGTCGCTTAACCGAGTGCCCTTATGTCCGCATGGCGACCGCCATATAAACGCATCTTGCTGACAACGGCGAAGCTGCTCATCGCGGCGCTGGTGGCTTGGGGCATCTGGGGTGTCGTTCGCAACGCCCAGGCCGAGATGGGGCGACAGAACATTTCACCTTGGCAACTTCGCCCACTGTGGTTGCTGGCGGCGGCGGGGTTTTATCTTTTGGGCCTGCTGCCCATGGCGCTCTTCTGGCGGCGGGTGATGCGGGCCTTGGGTCAGCGTCCCTCACTGGCCGCGACCTTGCGGGCCTATTACGTGGGACATTTGGGCAAGTACGTGCCGGGCAAGGCGATGGTTGTCGTGCTTCGCACCGGCTTGGTCAAAGGCCCCGGCGTCGATGGCACAGTGGCGGCGGTGAGCGTGTTTGTCGAAACGCTGACCATGCTGGCGGCCGGGGCCTGCATCGCTGCCGTCATGCTGGCGCTGCACTTCCGCGACCGATGGCAACTGCTGCTCCTGGCGCTGCTGCTGATGCTGGCGGCGGGCGTGCCGACGTTTCCACCCTTGTTTCGCTGGCTGGTGCGACGCATGATGCTGGCCCGGCTGCACCGTGATCTTGAAGGCTTGCTCTCCGGGCTGACGTTGCGGGTGATCGCCGCGGGTTGGCTGGCGAACTTGGTGGGTTGGCTGCTCTTGGGGGCGAGTTTGTGGGCGGTGCTCAAGGCCATGCCATTGGAGCCGCCCGTCGCCGGGCTGTGGGCCTCGCTGCCGTTGTGCGTCGCGGCAACAGGGCTGGCGATGGTCGCGGGGTTCCTGTCATTACTGCCCGGCGGGGTGGGCGTGCGCGAGTGGATCATCAGTGCTCTGATCGTGCCGGCCTACGGCCCGATGGCGGCGATCAT